>VAZG01000558.1 GCA_005885285.1 Alphaproteobacteria bacterium
CCATTTGCGGGTAGCGTATCCGATTTCCGGGCAACCCTGATAGCGGCAAAGGCCGTGTTCCCCGCCAGGTGCGCGAAACTTTGACTTGGCGGGTCGCAAAAAATCGGCATGCTGCCGAACATGACCCAGCAAACCGAGACCAAGGCCAAAGCCGGCGCGATCATCGTTCCGGTGACGCTGTTCGAGCAGAACTGCACGATCCTCTGGCACGAGCCGAGCAAGAAGGCCGTCGTGATCGACCCCGGCGGCGACGTGCCGAAGATCGAAGCCGCGCTCAAGGAGACCGGTGTCACGGTTGAAAAGATCTGGCTCACCCACGGCCATATCGACCATGTCGGCGGCGCCGCGGAGCTGCGCGACGCACTGAAAGTGCCGATCGAGGGCCCGCACATCGCCGACAAGTTCCTGCTCGACAATGTGGTGGCGAGCGGCGCGCGGTTCGGCATCTCAGGCGTGCGCGATTTCGCACCGGACCGCTGGCTCGAGGAGGGCGACAAGGTCTCGATCGGCGAATTGACCTTCGACATCCTGCATTGTCCCGGTCATTCGCCGGGCAGCGTGGTGTATTTCAATACCGAAATGCGCTTTGCCCATGTCGGCGACGTCTTGTTCAACGGCTCGGTCGGGCGCAGCGACATTCCCGGCGGCAATCACGCCACGCTGATCAAGTCGATCAAGGACAAGCTGTTGCCGCTCGGCGACGATGTCGGATTCATCTGCGGCCACGGTGCGGGCTCCAGCATCGGCCAGGAGCGGATGACCAACCCGTTCCTTACCGGCGAACTATAAGCTCGACCAAGTCCAAAGACGGAAGGCGGCCGGCAGCTATTTCATCAGGCCGGCGGCCGTGAGCGCGCGCGTGATGACGGCGCCGACATCGATCGCACGCCGGCTCTCCGGATGCGTTGGCTCCGCCTCGGGCTTCGGCTTGGGACCGCGATCGAGCGTCGTCAGCGGCCACAGCACTTTGGCGAGGTTCGGGACGGGGGAGGACAGCGGCGAAACCTCTGGAATCAGTTTGGCGCTTGGGGAAGCGGCTTTCGGCTGCTGAACCCGTTGGGTCAGGCCGAAGAAATTTGCGATGTGATAGGACGAGGAAATTCCGGCCTCGATCAGGAACGCGCCTTCGGCGCCGATTCGCTGGCCATTGTCGGCGGTACCCAGCGGCGCGCCATGCGCCATATTGGTGATGGTGTAGGATTCGACGACGGTTTCACCCTCCGCATTCCACCAGATTTGCCGCGGATAGCCATCGACGGTGCCTTCCGACATCGGCGCCTGCGGCAAATGATGCACGTCGAGCCACTGTTTGACGATCTCGTCGGCGTTGCCGGGATTGACCGTGCGGTCCGCGCTGCCATGCCATACCGATATCTTCGGCCACGGGCCTTTGTGCCTTGATGCGTTGCGCACCGCATCGCCCAATTCCGCCGCCGGACGCGGCGCCGACGCCATCATGCCGCGCAATGCTTCGCGCATGTTGCCGGCGACACCAAAAGGCAGGCCCGCGATCACGGCGCCACCTGCGAACATTTCCGGATAGGTTGCGAGCATCACCGACGTCATCGCGCCGCCGGCGGAAAGTCCGGTGATGTAGACGCGGCGGCGATCAATGCCATGGATGGCGACCATCCGCGCGAT
>VAZG01000559.1 GCA_005885285.1 Alphaproteobacteria bacterium
CGGCAACGCCGAATTCACCAAGGCGATCGGTATGGAATTGGATGCTTCCGGCAACGGGCTCGGCATCCGCTCCCACCGTTACTCGATGCTGGTCGAGGACGGCGTGGTCAAGAAGCTCAACCGCGAGCCCGCACCCGGCAAGGTCGAGGTGTCCGGCGGCGATACGCTGCTGGCGCAATTGTAGGATTTGGTACGGCGCGAGCGCGTCTACCACATCCCTCACTCCTCCACCCGTTGCTTCAGCCGCGCCATGGCGATGCCGTCGCGCGCCAGCTGATCGGCGCGCTCGTTGGCGTCATGGCCGGCGTGGCCCTTGATCCAGTGCCAGCGGATTTGATGCGTCTTCAGCGCGGCATCGAGCCGCTGCCACAGGTCGACGTTCTTGACCGGTTTCTTGTCGGCGGTGCGCCAGCCGTTTTTCTTCCAGCCATGGATCCAGCCGGTGATGCCCTGGCGCACATATTGGCTGTCGGTGGTGAGGTCGACCACGCACGGCTTTTTCAGCGCCTCCAGCGCCGAGATCGCCGCCATCAGCTCCATCCGGTTATTGGTGGTGTGCGGCTCGCCGCCTTTCAGTTCCTTTTCGACGTCGCCGAATTTCAGGATAGCGCCCCAGCCGCCGGGCCCGGGATTTCCCGAGCAGGCGCCGTCGGTGAATACGGTCACGTGGGGTCGTTCACTCACACGACGCATCCGGGAGGCGCAATGCCATAGTCGCGCAAGGATTTGACGCCCTGCTGGAAGCGCAGCTTGCGGGCATATTCGAGCGGATCCTTTGGCTTGACCAGCGCGCCCGCCGGCACGTTGAGGAAATCGACCAGCCGCGTCAAAAGGAAACGCAGCGCAGCCCCGCGCGCCAGCAGCGGCAGCGCATCCTGCTCGGGTTGCGACAATTTGCGCGCGCGGCCATAGGCGTTGAGCAGCGCGCGCGCCTTGGTGACGTTGAAGGAATGATCCGGCTCGAAACACCAGGCGTTGAGGCAGATCGCGACGTCGTAGGCGAGGATATCATTGCAGGCGAACGGGAAGTCGATCAGTCCGGAAAGCTTGTCGCCGAGGAAGAAGACATTGTCGGGAAACAGATCGGCGTGAATGACGCCGACGGGCAAATCCGAAGGCCAGTGCTTTTCCAGATGCTCCAATTCGCGCGCGATGGCGTCGCGCAAGCCCACCTGCACGCTGTCCGCTCCAGCTGCCGCGAGATCGAACAACGGACGCCAGCCGGCCACCGACAGCGGGTTGTTCCTGACAAGGGGAAAATCCTGACCCGCAAGGTGCATCTTGGCGAGCGCGTCGCCGACGCCCGCGCAATGCGCCGCATTCGGCCGCCGTGGCCACATGCCCTCGAGAAAATTGATGATCGCCGCGGGCCGCCCGGCCAACGTCGAGTACACTTCGCCTTTGCGGTTCCTAGCCGGCTGCGGGCAACGGACGCCGCGCCCGGCCAGATGCGCCATCAGCGACAGGAAGTAGGGCAGATCGTCGACCGCAACGCGCTTTTCGTAGAGCGTGAGGATGAACGCGCCCTGGCTCGTGTGCATCAGGAAGTTGGAATTCTCGACGCCCTCGGCGATGCCCTTGTAGGACAAGAGTTCGCCGATGTCGTAGCCCTTTAGAAATTCCGCAAGGTCCTCGGCGGCGACGTCGGTATAGACCGCCATGGGAATTACGCCGCGTCGGGACGCAGCGAACGCGGCAGCGGGAAGAACTCGTTCTCTTCCGCGGCCGAGACCGTCTCCACATGCAATTCGTAGCGCTCGGCGAACGCGCCCATGATCTCCTCGACGATCACTTCCGGCGCGGATGCGCCTGCGGTGATGCCAAGGCTCGTGATGCCCTCGAACCGCTCCCAGTCGAGATCGGCGGCACGTTGAGCCAAGACGGCAATGGGACAGCCCTCGCGCTCGGCGACCTCGCGCAGGCGCTGCGAGTTCGACGAGTTCGGCGCGCCGACCACGATCAGCGCATCGACCACCGGCGCCACCTTCTTCACCGCGAGCTGGCGGTTGGTTGTGGCGTAGCAGATATCTTCCTTGTGCGGGCCGGAGATGTTGGGAAACCGCTCCTTGAGCATCGTGACGATCTCGGCGGTGTCGTCGATCGACAATGTCGTCTGGGTCACGAAGGCGAGATTGTTGGGATCCTTCGGTGTGAAGGTCGCGGCATCTTCCGCGGTCTCGATCAATGTCACCGCGCCGGCCGGCAATTGCCCGAGCGTGCCGACCACTTCCGGATGATGGGAATGCCCGATCAGGAGG
>VAZG01000560.1 GCA_005885285.1 Alphaproteobacteria bacterium
ATCGAGAAATGGGCGGCCGTGGGCTCGGCCTAGCCGCCCAACAGAGGCGATTGGCTACCCCTTCGACGTCGGCGACCCGGCACTGACCCCTACTGACCAAATATGGAGATAGATAGGCGGGATAGATCGCCCTTCATCGGAAACCCCGCTGTCCGTAGTACCGGAGTTTTCAGCCGACGCAACTTCGAAACCGCCGATCTGTTCGAAATCATGAAATTGCAGCGATAATTGGCGCGACCGACCCCGAGAAGTCATGGACGAGGATATCCATCTTACTCCTCAGGTTCATTACCCGCCCAGCAATGCCAGTGTGGTTTCTCCGAACACCATTATGTTGACAGTCCAATCTCTGACAAGGGCTTATGCACGAGTGTCCGGCGCATCCAGATTTAGCCCATCTTCGCCTATTCGAGCACTTTAAGACGCCTAAGTAGTTGAGATTACTGAGGCCGACCCCCGAAGGTCGGCACTACAGCGGGGTGGGTGGTGCGGGCGCCGTGGCGGTGATTTTGGGTGGCGGTTGGGCGGGCAGCTCCAGTTTCAGCTTCTTCAGCAAGAGGCTGAGCTCGGGCTCGGGCTCGGTATAGCGAGTGAGCACCAGCTGGCGGCCGTCGGTGGTCGGCAGGTGCACGTCGATCATCTGCACGGCGGCGAACTTCTCCAGCACACTGCGCGGCGTCAGCCCTGGCGCCAGCGCATGCAGGCGCCGCGCCAGAGTGACGTGCAGACAGTAGGCCAGGAAGGCGATGAAGACGTGCGCCTCGATGCGCGCCTCGAGCTGGTGAAAGACCGGCCGGACCGCGAGGTCGCCCCCTGCCTTCGCAGGGGCAGGCTTTTGAGGTTCTTGAACGCCTCCTCGACCGCCACCAGCAGCAGATAATGGCTCCACAGCTTGGCGGGGTCTTCCTCGACAAGATTGGTGCGCAACAGATACCGGCCTTCGCAATCGTGTCTGCCGGAGTTTGTTGCGATCGAGCCGATAGCTGAAGGTTGAGCTGTCTGCGGCGACCTCGATCACCACCAGGCGCCAGGCGCTGCGCGACTGATCGCGCGCGGCGCCGAGTTTCATCAGCAGTTCCTCACGCGTCAGCTGCATCGTCGACAGCTGCTTGAGCCGCGCCCACAACCGCTTCAACTGGCGCCGCCGCATTGCCCGCTCCTTGGCAACGCGGTCGCGGCTTTGCGCCAGAACGTAGAGTTCGCCTTCTTGCGCCAAGAGCTTCACCTGGACGCCGGGTCGCGCTTGCTGCCACGGTTGAGCGATGAGACGCTTCTCCAGGCGCGTCAGGCGGCCCTTCGGCGTGCCCACCAGATAATGCACTGGCGGGTCGGCCGCGCGCATTTCTGCGAGTACCTCTTCGGTCGGCACGCCGCGGTCCATCAGCCAGATGCGGCGCGCCTTGCCGTATTGCCGCTCGATGCGTTCGAGAAACCCCCGCAACGTCGTCTTGTCCGCGGTGTTGCCGGGCAGGATCTCATAGGCCAGCGGCAGGCCTTCCGGGGTCACCACCAGAGCGATGATGATCCGCACACAATCCGGCCGGTGATCGCGCGAGTACCCAAAGCGCCGCTTGTCGCCTCCCGGAAATGGTGGATCCGCCTCGAAATAGGTGCTCGTCAGATCGTAGAGCAGCACGTCGTAGCTGATATTGAACAGATCGCGCCACCGTCCTACCAGATGATCGAAGACCGCTTGCTTGTGCACCAGCAGCCGGTCGTGACAGCGGTACAGCTTGTGGATCTCGGACAGTCCGGCATCCTCACCCAGCAGATCGGCCAGCGCGCTGCGCTGAAACCACTC
>VAZG01000169.1 GCA_005885285.1 Alphaproteobacteria bacterium
CCAGTCGAGCTTGGTCGAGCCGCGCGGCTTCTCGACGGCGTCGTTGGGGCCGGAGAGGGCGGTGTTGGCTTTCAGGAAGAAGATCGGCTCGGCCGGAATCGGATTTCCGGTCTCCTTGGCATGGTCGATATAGTTCAGCCCGATGGCGACGAACTTCGAGATGCCGGTGACGGGGGCGCCCAGCCGCGGCTTGCCGCTGACGGCGGGAAGCGTGGAGGTGTCGAGCTCGGCAAGCTTCTTCAGCGAAGCCGGCGCGTAGGCTGCGCCGTCGAGATCCCGGAGCTGCTCCGACAGGTCGCGCAATTGGCCGGATTTGTCGATCAGGCCCGGCTTTTCCGCGCCCTTCGCGCCGTAACGAACAAGCTTCATTTTCTCACTCCCTTCGGGGTCTTTTAGGATTATGGGCGTTCCTGCCCCGCTTCATGGAACAGCGCGCGGGGAAATTCAACACCCGAAGGACCGGTCCAGCGCATTGCTGCTGTCCTCATCCTGGGGAGCGGCCTCTTGAGGCCGCGTCTCGAAGGATGGGCGGCATCGAGGCCTCATGGTTCGAGACGCGCCAAGAGGCGCTCCCACCACGAGGGCGACGGGCCTTGCGCATTGCAGCCCCCGGCCTGGACGATCGCCTCAAAGGACGAATTTGAAGGCATCGCCATCACGCTGGATGCGGCCGGCATTGTAATGCCCGCCGATCACGAGTGTCGGCCGATCAGCGAAACGCGAGAATAATTGCCGCCGTGTAGCAGTCGATTGCACGGGGTCGGAATCCGCCGTCGACGACCAGTCAAGATGGGCCATCTGGCAAGGGTGATGGGCGACGTCGCCGGTCAGCAGGCCTTCTTCGCCTTCCGACCGGATCAGAACGCTCATGTGGCCCGGACTGTGGCCGGGCGTCGGGATCAGGCTGATCTCGTCGCAGAGCTTGTGGTCGCTCGGGATCAGCTCGGCTTTGCCGGCGTCTACGATCGGCTTCACGGAATCGTCGAACACGGCCGCCTTGTCCGGCTCGTGGCTGTGGTCGCGCCAGTGCTCGTATTCGGTTTTGCCGAACACATAGCGCGCGTTCGCAAAGGTCGGCACCCATTGGCCGCCGACGAGCCTGGTGTTCCAGCCGACATGGTCGACGTGCAGATGCGTGCACAGCACAGTGTCGATGCTATCAGGTGGAAATCCGGCGTCGGTCAAAGTTTCCAGGAATGGGCTTTGGCGGTTATTCCAGGTCGGCACGCTGCGGCCTTCCTTGTCGTTGCCAAGCCCGGTATCGACCACGATGCGGTGCGACGGCGTCTCCACCACCAGCGCGTGGATCGACATTTTCAGGCGGCCCTCTTCGGTCGCGAAATCAGGAATGAGCCAGGGTAATTTCCGGATTTCTTCATTGGTCGCGAGCGGCAGGATAAACCTTGTGCTGCCTACCGTCTCCAATTCCACCACTTTTGTGATTTTGACCCGGCCGACCTTCCACCGCATCCCGCGTTTCCTTGTTGGTCGGCGCGCATTCCGGTCGCAAAACCGCCAGCCGCTCGGATCAAGTCCAAAGGCACGACTTTGCGGAATATCCGCCGTCGTTTCTTATTCGAAAGATGCTGATTTCCATCGTCACGTGCAATGGATCATCTTCGTTCATGCTGCGTTATGGGGGAACCAGCCACACGAGGAGTTGCGCGATGCCGGAACTTGCGATTTCGCCAGAAAAAGTCGGCTTTTTGATCGAGAAGGCGCGGGAATTCGACGCCAAGGATGTGCCGGTCGATCCCGATTCTGAGTCGAACGGCGCGGACGACGACATGATCGACGTGCTTGAGGACAGTGGCGCCGATCCCGTGGTGCGCGAAATCACAGGCTTCATCAACGCGCTGACAGAGGACGAGCAGATCGACTTGGTGGCCCTGATGCGGCTTGGCCGTGGCGACGGCACCATCGAGGACTGGAACGAGCTTCGGCGCGACGCCGCCGAGGGGCGCAATGGCCGCACCGCCACTTACCTCCTGGGGGAGCCGATGCTCGGCGATCTCCTCGCCGAGGGTCTGGAGGAGTTTGGCCTCTCCTGGACCGACGAGCGCACGGCGCCCGTCAGATAGCAGATTTAATCTCTCCTCAAGGAGTATGTCAGCCACGGGGCCGGCGCATTTTCAAATTGAAGGGGCGCCCGCAATTAAAGGGTGCCGGGGAACGCACCGCCATCGAGCAGGATATTCTGGCCGGTGATGAAGCCCGCCTTGGCGCCGCAAAGAAACGCGCAGGCAAGGCCGAATTCCTCGGGGTCGCCGAAGCGGCCGGCGGGGTTGAGCTTGGCGCGCTCGGCCAGCAACTGATCCGGCGTGACACCACGCTTCTCGGCTTCGGCTTTCGCCGTGCCGCGCAGGCGGTCGGTCTCGAACGGCCCCGGCAACAGGCCGTTGATGGTGACATTGTTGATCACGGTTTTGCGCGCGATGCCCGCGACGAACCCGGTGAGCCCGGCGCGGGCGCCATTGGAGAGGCCCAGTATCTCGATCGGCGCTTTCACCGCGGCCGAGGTGATGTTGACGATGCGGCCGAATTTTCTGGCCATCATGCCGTCCACCGTCGCCTTGATCAGCTCGATCGGGGTGAGCATGTTGGCGTCGATCGCCTTGATCCAGTCGTCGCGGGTCCAGTTGCGGAAATCGCCGGGCGGCGGGCCGCCGGCATTGTTCACCAGAATGTCCGGATCGGGACAGGCCTTCAGCACCGCCTCGCGGCCGCCTGGCGTCGTGATGTCGCCGACGATTTCCGTCACCGTGACGCTCGGATTGGCCTTGCGGATTTCGTCGGCGGTCTTTTTCAGCGCCTCGGCGCCGCGCGCCGTCAGCGTGACATGCACGCCTTCATTGGCAAGCGCCATCGCGCAGGCGCGGCCCAAACCCTTGCTCGATGCGCAAACGATGGCGCGGCGGCCTTTGATCCCAAGATCCACTGTTTCACTCCCGTCACGTGTTTTTCAAGGTCCGGCCACTTTAGCCAACCTCGACGGCCCTGATAAGGGACCGGATTGCATATCGGGCAGGGAAGCGGTGCGGCAGCCGAAGGTCTAGATCTGCGCTTTCTTCAGGCGATCGATGGCGGCGGCGAGCTCCGGCGGCAGCGACTTGAAACCCCTCTGCCCAGCGGCTGAAAACAACGGCCGCAATTGCGAGCCGTTCAGGAACGCCGGCTGGCGACTGCCGGGGACGACCTGATCGAAGATCAGCACCAGCGTGGTGGCGACAAGGCCGACGCGCACCGCGCCAAGCGCGGCGCCGCCGAGGCGGTCGGCGATACCGGCTTGCGATCCGATCGCGTCGTCCAGCGCCATTCGCGCCAGCTTTCCGAGCACGATGCCGATCGCCAGAAATGCGCCGAAAAACAACGCCCAGTTCTGCGTCAGCGGCGACGCAGGAGTTGCGTCGATCCGCGGCCCAACAAACGAAATCACCGCGACCGCAATCGGCATCGCAAACAGATAGGCCAGGATCGTGACCGCGCTGCGCAACAGCCCGGTATTGAATCCGGTGATCGCGGCAATGGCGAGGGCCACGTAGACGGCGATATCGAAGCTGTTCATGGTCGAGTATTCTCTGCCTGCATTTTCCGTGGCCGGAGCTTGGTCAACGAACCGCCTTTGCGATGGCTAAAATCGTCTGTATCAATGAACACGCTACCCGCGTTGGGAATGCTCTGATGACTGACCTATTCGACGTTCGTAAAGAAATCGTCCTCGTCACCGGCGCTTCGCAGGGGCTCGGCCGCCAGTTCGCCCGCGTCCTGTCGGCGCATGGCGCGGCCGTCGTGCTGGCGGCGCGCCAGGCCGCCAAGCTGAAAGCCCTCGAGGACGAAATCAGGAGCAATGGCGGCCGCGCTGTCGCGGTGCAGATGGACGTGACCGATCTAGCCTCGATCTCAAAGGCGATCGACGGCGCGGAAAGCGCGCTCGGCCCGATCAGTGTGCTGATCAACAACGCCGGCATCGCCGTTGAAAAGCCCGCGGTCGACCAGAGCGAGGCGGACTGGGACGCCGTCATCAACGCCAATCTCAAGGGTGCGTATTTCGCGGCGACTGAAATGGCGCGGCGGATGATCGGGCGCAAGCAGGCAGGCAATATCGTCAATATCGCTTCCGTGCTTGGCACCGGCGTGACGAAATTCCTCTCGCCACTGATAAAGCGAATTCCGCAGCGCCGGCTCGGCGCTGAATCCGATCTTGACGGCGCAATCATGCTGCTCGCCTCGAACGCCTCGCGCTACATGACCGGCAGCGTGGTGACGGTGGACGGCGGATTTTTGCTGAATTAATTCACCCGCATCTCGGCCTTGATCAGGTCGGCGGCTTTTTCGCCGATCATGATCGTCGGCGCATTGGTGTTGCCGCCGATCAGGGTCGGCATCACAGAAGCGTCGACCACGCGCAAACCTTCGAGACCGTGGACCTTCAGCTTTGGATCGACCACGGCGCTGGAATCGTTGACGCCCATCTTGGCGGTGCCGACCGGGTGATAGACGGTATCGACGCGCTGGCGCAGGATGCTGCGGATATCGGCGTCGCTCTCGATGCCCCCTGTGAACACGTCGGAGGTTTGCAGCGCTTTCAGCGCGGGGGCATCGAGCAGCCGCTTCGTCGTTTTGAAGCCCGCGACCATGGCATCAACGTCGGCGTCCTCGCCGAGAAAATTCGGATCGATCGCAGGTGCTGCGACCGGATCGGCGCTCTTGAGCCAGACGCTGCCGCGGCTCTTTGGCCGCAGCAGGCAGACGTGGCAGGAGAAGCCGGTTCCCCAACGGGGCTTGCGGCCATGGTCGTTCACGAGAGCCATGCAGAAATGCAATTGGATATCGGGCACGTCGAGGTCGGGCCGGGTCTTGAGGAAACCGCCGCACTCGGCGACGTTCGAGGTCATCGGTCCGCGCCGCTCGCGCCGGTATTGCGCGATCCCCTTGAAGATCCGCGCGATGCCGGAAAGCGACAGGCCGGCGAAGTGGGGCGCGTCGGAGGTAAAGCCAAACACGAAATCCGGATGATCCTGCAGGTTTTGGCCGACACCTTTCAGGTGATGCACGGACGCGATGCCGAGTTTGGCGAGCGCGGCCGCATCGCCGATGCCGGACAGCATCAGCAGTTGCGGGGTCTGGAACGCGCCGGAGGAAAGGATCACTTCGCGGCGGGCGCGGATTTGCCTGACCTCGTTGCCCTGCCGGTATTCGACGCCGACCGCGCGCTTATCCTCAAACAGGATTCGGGTGGCGTGCGCGTGGGTCTCGACACGCAAATTGGCGCGGGTGGCGAGATAAGGGTGGATATAGCCGCGCGCGGCGCTCCAGCGTTCACCGTTCTTCTGCGTGACCTGATAGGTGCCGAGGCCTTCCTGGTCTTCGGTATTAAAGTCGTCGCGGATGCGGAATTGCGCCTCGCGCGCGGCCTGCAGATAGATCTCGCGCACCGGATTGTCGGAGCGCAATCCGGTGACATGGAGCGGACCGCCCTTGCCGTGATATGCGCCGTCGAACTCGGAATTATCTTCGGACCGCTTGAAGTAGGGCAGCACATCGGCATAGGACCAGCCAACGTTGCCGAGCGAGGCCCAGTGGTCGTAATCGCTGCGATGGCCGCGGATGTAGACCATCGCGTTGATCGCGGAACTTCCGCCGAGGCCCTTGCCGCGCGGCTGATAACCGATGCGGCCGTTGAGGCCGGCCTGCGGCACGGTATCGAACGCCCAGTTGTTGACCTTGCCGGAGATCATCAGGATCATCGCACCCGGCGTGGTGACGACCCAGTTGTCGTCCTTGCCGCCGGCTTCCAGGAGTGCCACCGAGGTCTTGGGATCCTCCGACAGCCGGCTTGTGACCGCGCAGCCGCCCGAGCCCCCGCCCACCACCACGAAATCGAATGTGTCGGCCACGCTTGGCCCCCCGTTTGTGCTGTCATTTTCGGGTTCGGCCGATGGCATGTCCCGATTGTTGGTTGGGCCGAGGCTGGGCCATTGTGGAACTTCTGGCAAGGGGAGCTCGTTTTCGACCAGTTTTGGCCTGATCCGGCGGTCACAAATCCGCAAAAAACGCCGCCGCGGCCCTTTCCAAAGCGGGTTGGCGTTGGTACATACCGCTCGCGCCTTAGGGCTTTGGCCCGGGGTTGCCTTCTCAGGAAGCCTTTTGGGACGGGATTGATCGGCGCCTTTCGAGGTGCCAGTTCGAAGCCGTTTCCGTCTCAGGTTTTCGTATCAGGCGCGCAATTCTTTATCGCGGGGTGGAGCAGCCCGGTAGCTCGTCAGGCTCATAACCTGAAGGTCATAGGTTCAAATCCTATCCCCGCAACCAGACAAAGCCTCTGATTTCATGAGGTTTTGAGAAAGCCGCCCTCGGGGGCGGCTTTCTTGTTTTGGCCCGTGTTGCGCTGGGCGCTCGCGCCTTCCATCGTCTGCGCCCGCCAAATCCGTGCCGCTCACTTCGCACTAGCGGCAGGCTGCGACAGATAGGCCAGCAGCTTCATTTCGCGGCGACCGCGCGTCACCGTGTCCAGTACCAGTCCCGACGATGCCGACAACAACGCCACGATCATCAGGCCCATCGACAGCACCGCGGTCGGCAGCCGGGGGACAAGGCCGGTTTCCAGGTAGGTGACGACGATCGGAATGGCGAGGCCGATCGAGACCAACGCTAGAAAAATCCCGACCGCGGTAAAGAAGCGCAATGGCTTTTCCGACCGGTAGAGCTTTAAAATGGTGCCGATAATCCGCAAACCGTCGCGCCAAGTATTGAGCTTGCTGAACGATCCCTCCGGCCGCGCATAATAGGGAGTTTCGACCTCGGCGACCGGCAGCGCCAGCTCGAGCGCATGAACGCTCAGCTCGGTTTCGATTTCAAATCCGTCTGACAGTACCGGAAACGATTTGACGAAGCGGCGCGAGAACACGCGATAGCCGGAAAGAATATCCTTGAAGGCCTTGCCAAACACCTGCGACAGGAAGCTGGTCAGCATCCAGTTGCCGGTGCGATGGCCTCGCCGGTAGGCCGCTTCGGACTGATCGACGCGAAGACCGACGACCATATCGAGATGCTCCGACAGCAGTACATCGATCATGCGCGGCGCGCTCGGCGCATCGTAGGTTGCGTCGCCATCGACCAGCACATAGACATCGGCGTCGACGTCGGCGAACATGCGCCGGACCACGTGGCCCTTGCCCTGGCGGTATTCGCTACGCACCTCAGCACCCGCCTCGCGGGCGACCACGGCGGTCCGATCAGACGAATTATTGTCGTAGACATAGATCTGGGCCGACGGCAGCGCTTTACGAAAATCGCCGACGACGGTCGCGACCGCGGTCTCCTCGTTGAAGCACGGCACCAGAACGGCAATCCGCATCGCTTGAAGTGTCATTTACCGAAACGCCCGTCCGTTGAGCCGACTCAAGGGTAGCATGATCGGGCTTTCGTCGCCCGCTCAAGCGGACATCGTCCACTACTTCCGCCGGCCGCATCAGCGAGCCGAACAGCCGAATCCACAGAAAGCATGGAGACGGGAACCGTATAATACGACGTTAAGAGGGGGTGGCCTAAGAAGAACGCCAGACTAACCAGGCAGATTTCCGGCGGTGACCGAGGCAAGCTGCGGGATACCGTTCCCAACGCGCGAACACAAGATCAAGCCAGTCCACCGATCGCCAGCAGCACGAAGCTCAAGGGCCGGTTGATCAGCTTTCAAATGCCACGCCAAAAAAATCGCTTTGGCGCCAAATCAGTCGGCACATGCGAACCGATCTGAAATTGTCAAAGGACAATGCAAATTCCAGCGGCATGATTTTCAGGCCTTGGAGGCGAATACCGGCACCGGAATTTGTGACGTCGTGAACGGTGCAAGCATGGACGCCGGCGCCTTCGCTGAAAAACAGCAGCGCGCCTTTGGATATCTTCGTCCTTCCGATGGATCTCCGATCACTCGCTTCCGTCATGCGCGTACTCGATGAACTTCTTATAGATCCAACGGTGTCCGTCATGGCGCCGCCATACCCTGCCATGGACGAGGCGCCCCGTGATCGATCGCCGCGGGACAATCACGCTCCATAGATGCCAGACCTGCGTCCAGGTGGTTGGCGGGTCGAGATGCATCGAAGCATGTTGGTCGCTGTCGGCAGTCATTGCGTGGGGACTCGCGAAGGATAGGGCTTTAGAAATCCGTTTCAGGGTCATTGATCTTTGCCAACTGCCGGGACAAAACGGCGATGGTGCCCTGGATGTTGTCCCGGCGTGTGCACATCGCTCTTGCCGCGACCGGATAGGCGAAGCTTGTGGGGTCGCGGACCTGAGATCCTTCCAGAATGGCATCGATGCTGGCGTTGAGGCTGGACACGGCGCGTTCGAGCGCCGCGATCATGTTCCTGATCCGCATTGCCGCCGTGCGGTTGTTTTCGATTTCCTTTTCTCTGCGCCGTTCGTCCTGAACGAAACGCTTGCCAGCACGCGTGCGAACGCGCTCTGGGTGATTCCTGCGCTCGGTCACCGTTGTCTCGAGATAGTACTGGTCCGCCATGGGCTGCCCCGGTTTGGTACATCTACAAATGCGATTTCGACGTTCAGACCAGACAATCGCAAGAAGCTTGCCAAGGGAGCGTGCGAGGGGGCGTATCTTTCGTATAGTTAACTCCTCGTTGAGGGTATAAACGCGCCATAAGATGCGGCGCCTTACGACGCCAGGTTTCGGCGCGGCTACTATCCAAGAGGTTGATATGCGGTCGGCTATATCGAGGGACCTAAGGTTGCGATCCAGCGATGGACCCCGGAAAATCGTTGCCGTGATCGGCGACATCATGGTCGATCGTTACCTGACGGGCAGGATCGAGCGCATTTCGCCGGAGGCGCCGGTCCCCGTGCTCGTTCATAACCACGAGAGGACCGTTGCCGGCGGTGCCGCAAACGTCGCGATGAATATCGCCTCGCTTGGATGCGCTGTCCACCTGGTCGGAGCAATCGGCTCAGATGCCGATGGTGAAGATATCAGGACTCTTTTGTCCGATGCCGGGATTTCGCCGGAGTGGCTGGTGGTGGACCCTGGTCGGCCGACCATCAGCAAAACCCGCGTTGTGAGCGGTCGCCAGCAGTTGGTCCGGATCGATCGCGAACTGACCGGGCGCCTCGCGTCCGAGGTCGAAGACCGGATAATCCGTGCGGCAGAGGCCGCGATTTCAAAAGCCGACATCGTCGTATTGTCGGACTACGCCAAGGGCGTGTTCGGTGATCGCGTGCTGCTGGAAGTGATCGGTGCGGCCAAATCGGCTGGCAAGCCCGTGCTTGTCGATCCTAAGCGGCGCACTTTTGAAGTCTACCGTGGCGCCGATGTCATCAAGCCGAACGCAGGCGAGCTTTCGGCCGCGACCGGGCTGCCGTGCGCCACCGATCAGGATCTTGAGGCGGCGGCTCTCGAACTAACAAAGCAGTTTGCGGGGACACTGGTGGTGACTCGCGGCGAAGCCGGGCTTTCACTGTTTTCACCGGGGCAACCCGTGCGCCACATTACCACCGTCGCCCAAGAAGTCGCGGACGTTTCAGGCGCAGGCGATACGGCGCTGGCCGCGCTGGCCGTCGCGGTGGCCGAGGGGCTGTCAATCGACGACGCGGCAGTGATCTCGAATTTCGCTGCTGGAATTGCGGTCGGCAAGCTTGGAACTGCTGTCATTAGCCGAAAGGAACTAAACACGGCGCTGTTGCGCGCGTCGGAGGCGGATTATCACCCGGGTGCTCTGACGAATCTTGCGGCCGCGGCCGAGATGGCTAACGCTTGGCGGTTGGCAGGTGAGCGCGTCGTATTTACCAATGGGTGCTTCGATCTCGTGCATACCGGCCACATTGAATTGCTTACGTCGGCGGCCGCTGAAGGCGACCGTCTCATCGTCGGGCTCAATTCCGATGCTTCAGTCAAGAGGTTAAAGGGGCCGACGCGGCCGATCCAGACCGAGATGGACCGGGCTCGGATCGTGGGCGCGCTCAGGGCGGTCGATCTCGTCGTGCTGTTTGACGAGGACACGCCCTTGGCCCTGATCGATGCGATCTGTCCGGATGTTCTGGTAAAGGGGGCCGACTATACGGAAGATAAAGTGGTGGGTGGCGACCTCGTGAAGTCCCGCGGAGGGAGGGTTGCGCTCGTTCCGCTCGTTGTAGGCCGTTCTTCAACGACGATTGTGGAAAGGATGAGATCGTGACCTTCGCGGCCTCTCGGCGATGTGACGAGAACACACCCGCGGCGGCAGTGTGCCGTTTGAACGCTTCAGGATCGCGCGGCATTGCCTCCATGATCGCCCGGAGGCCAGCGCCCATTTATTCCAAGCACTAGCCAGGATGGACTTTGTATCGGCTGTAAAGCGTCGGCTGGCGTAATCTCCGCTACGGTATAATAGCACCTATAACCGCTAACGGGGAATGCCGCGCTCTGGAATGCCAATGCAGGTGGTCGTTCCATCGGTCTCATGCGCCGCGGTGCTGCAGCGTCGCGCCGGGACGATCTTGGTCGATCCATCGGAGGCTGGTCGGGACATTCCGACCGTAGAACTCGGGGCCTCCTCGGCAACCCCTTGCACCGAAGTGGGCGCAGGCGGCGCCGATTGCCCCGTGATGGGCGGAGGCGGCGCTGTACTGGTGCTGGGCGGGGAGCCGACGCCGACTATCCCGCTTGGCGCGCCGACCGATCCGGAAGGCACAGCATTTCCTTGGGCAAGAGCCAATCCGACAGGAAGGATCACGGCGAGTAGGCCAAGGGTGATGACTCTGGGTCCAAGGATCTTCATGGGGTTCGCTCCTGGTTTCGGTTTAAACCGCCATCGGGAGTGCTTGGTTCCAGCGATATTCGGGCCGGTTCTTGATTTTCGCGGGGATCGGCTGCCGTGGATCGCTCTTCGGTCTATCCAGGCCCCGACCTCTTGTCTTGGCCCTGACGTCGCTTGGCCCCGACGTCGGTCAGGGCGTCTTGGGCCTTGCTTCTTATGGCCGTACGGTCACAATGTCGTCGGTTGTGCCTTAAGCGTTCGAACCTATTCTTGTCCAGCAAACTGCCTCGCGGAGGGCGTTATGAGAAGGGTGGGACTGGTTGCACTCGCAGTGCTTGTCTTTGCCGCATTAACTCCCCGAGCATCGGAGGCGAGGACATACGCGCATAGGTCCGGCTATTGCCTGCATGCCCTGCATTATGACTACAGCCACAGCAACAGCCTGTCGCCATTCAGCTACATCTATCCGGCCGCCAATTGGGGTCCATTCTTCCAGTGTCGGATGTATTATGGCCCGGTCGCCTATGCGCCGGTCGCTTATGGACCTGCGCCGTACTAATCGCCAGCAAGCCGATCCGCCTGAATTCACGGCGTTCTATTCGAGCACGTGAGCGTTTGGTTGCGCTTTGCGCTTCGATCAGAGCCGACCGTGCCAGTTCGTGTTTTTCGAAGAGATCGAGCCATCTTTTTCCCCGGCGCGGCTGAAGGTGCCTTCGGCTGAAATTAACGCCAGTCCAGTTGAGCTATCGCGCCGAAGTTTTTCCAGATGCTCGAATTCGACCGTCTCACTTGGTGCAAGATCGACGAGAATGCGATGGCCATGCTCGTCCGGCACGTATTCGAAATCGCCACTCATGCGCGCCTTCGGCTCACATCCAAGACAGAGGCGGATCATAGCGTGACCACGGGGCGACTCCTTTGCCGAGCATACGGTTTTCGGACCTAATGTAACCGATTAGGCTTACTTTTGTGCGGCATCGGCCAAACGGTTGCGGCGCAATGGGTCAAAAAGCCGTCGTCGCGTGCAACGAAGCTCTTGATAAGCTCCAGTGTCGGCGGTTTTAATGCCTGATGGACCCGACTAAAATTCGCATGAGCTATCTGCTCGTTGTGTTATTCGCTGCGATCACCACCGCGGCTGTATTGCGTCACGTTCTCCACGTTCATGCAGGTTTCACCCGTAGAGAAATTTTAGAGGGGGCGCTGGCTTGCGTGGGCCTAACGGTCTGTCTTGCCTTTGCCTTGCGCCGCCCAGATCGAAATCCCTGATGCATCTCGCCTACTCGCCTCTTCCCGATAGTGCAACAACGTCGCTTCGCTCGCCGCAGATCTTCACGACAGCATCGATATGCGCCTAGCGGCTGCCGCGATAAAGCGCCGACTACCAACAATTGCGAACGGCTACGACTATGTTAACCAAATCCGTTTAAATTGGGCCGTATTGCGGCTGGATTTTCGGGGTCTCTGTGGGGGAATGGCCGTGGATATTCTGTTGGTGCTGGGTTGTTTAGTTGCCACGTTGATGTGGGTGTCCTGGTCTTGTGCACGTTCATATTTCGAGACCGGACGACTTCGGGGCATGGAGGAAGCGACACGTGAGATTGGTAGAGGTGTCGCCTCGCACTGTGAACGCGAGGGTGGGATCGTCCCGGCGGCAGTGGAGAAGGCGATGGCTGCGGTCAACGCGGTTGCTCAAAAAAGACGCCACCTGACCGGTACGAAAACAACCGATCCCTATCATGCGCAGCTTTGGATACTCGGCGATGCGATTGGCGAGGCATGCTGGCTAAAGGGGCATGCTTCCGGAATAAGAAGGAAGGCGCCGGCGGAGGGCAAAATCCGCGTCGACCTTTCGATCAACGAGCTACTGCAACTTAGCTGGTTGGCGCATCTCGGCTTTCAGCACATGATGCCAAACTATCGCGGTTTCGAAATCTACCGGTTCAACAGTGAAGAGGACGCGAAGGAAGGCGCGCTTGCGGTTGGCAAAATCGAAGGCGTTATTCCCGCAAAGGATAGACCGGTCTCAGACCTCACGGTTCAGTTCAAGAACCGGCAGAAGCTGATTACCGACTGGTGGGAAAAAGAACCTGATCGGTTGAGGGCTTGAGAAATATCTTCATTTGTCCTTTCGCAGCAGGCAAACGACGCGTCCAAGCGTTTGAACACGCTGCCCGGGAATTGGTGCATTGATCTCGTTTCGAATGGCCTCGGCGGCTTTGTTGCAAAGCTCTTCCGAGGGAAACGACTGAATCTGCTGCGTGGTGGGTTGGGTCGGACTTCCAAAAACAATCCATTGCAGTGACACGAAAAGAACCCATTCCATACGGTCTCTCCCGGCCTATCCTCGCCTCAGCGGCCTAGCGGGCGATCTGCGCAGCAATGGCGTCGGATGCATTTCAAAGCATCCTCATTTATGGTAGTGCTCAAGCAGGAGTGAGGAAACATGAGGTTCATGTTGGCAATTTTCTGCTTGTTTGCCGGCGCAACGTTGGCACTGGCGCAGTCAGGTGTTTCGAACCAAGGGGATAAGTACGGCAATCTTGTTCGCTCAACCGGAACATATTCGCCGAGAGGTATCAATCAGGGCCCTGTCAACAACGGACCGGTCGCCACTGCGCCAGCGCAACCGCCGACCGCCAATTCGCGTACGGACAGGGGCACAAGCCGCTAAGGGGTTCACTCCAGTACGAGGCTGGCTCGCCGCCGCCCGGCTCTTTACCACCACCAGACCATCGACCTTTCCGGTGCTCCGCAAACGATTGTCCGTTGGCGCTGCACCCCATTGAGCGTTTGCACCGGAACCACCTAGATGCAGCCGGGATAGACAGCCAGGTTGTAGTGGAAAGGTGGTGAGTCGAAGTAACCATGGATCGGGCAGAGATAAGCGAGATCGGGCCCGCAGCGGGTCAGGGGATACAGGCGGCCGTGAGCCGACGCCGTGTTCGACATGCCGCCTAGGGCGGCGACGATTGCAATAGCGGCGATCTTCGTGAAATACGACATGCCCTGATCCCCTCAAAGATATTGTTCAGATGATGAAGCCTGGTAGGGCTGACAATAGACGTAGCCTAAGGGTTCGCCAAGCGCGAGAAGGTCGATTCCCATGCGAGAGCTGGTAGTCTTCGATGTCGCAAATCCGCCCGAACTGCAGCTTTAGCTAGCTGTCTCAATGCTGGCGGCATGAGCATGCGAGTAGGCCCGCTGAGGGAAAGACTTTCTTTTTCAACAGATTAAATGGTGTAGTGGGCCCTTGTGGATCAGCCCGATATGGTCATGAACTCAGAATCTTCAAATATCGATCAGGGCAGAATGGTCTCGCCTCATGCGCAAGAGATCGAGTATGCCCTGATTCTTTCGCGCATGATCGACACCGTGAAGGAAGATCCTTCGCAGATTCGCCTCACAATCTATGAGTTTGCGCGCGCCCGACTGAAGCTCGACACGTCGTGGACTGACGAAGCCGAACGAAACCGGCTTTTGGCCGCGCTTGAAACGGCCATCCAGGGGGTCGAAGATTTTTCCGTGCGCCGCGAGGAGCGAGAACAACTCGGGCCTCCACCCGCACCTGCGCAGATCGGGTCAGCGAGATCGCCGGCCGAACCGCCACCTGCGCCGATGCGGGCGATCCGCCAGCCAGGCCAGGCTCCGGAGGATACTTTTGTTCCGAACGGGGCTTATTGGCACCCTCAAGTGCTGCCAATTCTCGATGTTCGAACGCGGTCGCTGGCTTCGACGCTGACCCGCTGTTGCATCGGAGTGGTGCTGGTCGGCGCCGTGGCGGGCCTGGCGCTCTACAAGGAACGGGCGGGGATTGATTTGCCTTCGCAGCTGCTGTCGAAGCTCGTCAGGCCGCAAACCAAGCCGCCGATCCCCGAGACACCCCAGCAGGCCTCTCCCTCCATCGATCCGAAGACGGCCCTTGCCTCCGCGAATGCGCTGCCGTTCCCGGTGCCAAGCGACTATGGTGTCTACGCCTTGAGCGATTCCGCGCTTAGCGAGCTCTATCTTCTGCCGGAGCGAGTGCCGGACAAGAGAATTGCGATGTCTACCCCGGTCGATCAGCCCAGCCGGACAACGATTCCAGATGGAAAGGCAAAGTTCGTCCTTTTCCGCCGCGATCTTGCCGGAAACGCCCCCGAGCGAATGGAAGTTCGTGTCGTCGCCCGGGTCATGCGGGCCTTGACCTTCGATGCCAGGGGGAAGCCGACCTTCTCGCCGATCTCGGACGCGTGGAACATACGGAACGTGTCCTATGAGTTCAGGGTGCGGCCGATTGCCGGAAACCCGGAGATGCTGCTGGTGCAGCCGGACAAGACCGATTTTACGCTGCCCCCTGGACGCTACGTTCTCGTTCTAAGGGATCAAGGCTATGATTTTACGGTCGCCGGCAAGATCACGGAGCCGTCGCAGTGCGTCGAACGAACGGAAGCAGCCAACGGGACGTTCTATTCCGAGTGTCAAAAGCTGTGAGTGGCCGTTCACCTGAAAATCGACCGGGCCACCGCGAAATCAAAGCGTGCCATCAAAGGATGTGACGTACGCGGTGTTCTGCGGCAAAAAAAGCTCGCGCCACGAGTCCCAAAAAATAACTGCCTTGAAGGATCGTCTGCACCACCATGATCGTCAGCGCGGTATCGAGAAAGTTGAACCCGCTGGCGAGCGAGAAGACGATGGACGCAAAAAGCAGCAGCGCGACGATTAATATCAGGACCTTCAATCGGAAAACAGCACCAACCGCAAACCCCAACATGGCCAGCGAAATGGCGACGTATCCCATGACAATGATTCCGTCCTCTATCGCGCTCGACGCGCGCGGAAATCCAGGGAGCGGCGGAGCAGCCCCACTTTGCCGGTATAAGGGTAAATACTTTGGCTACTGGTAACTCGCTTGCTCGATCAGGCCGCCGCCTGATCCCCTTGCCGCAAAAACGAATCACTCTGTTCAATAGATCACGGCATTCACAAAAAATCAGCTACAATCCAAACGGCAGGAAGGGCATTCGCGCGGCCAGTAGTTGCGCCGCTCGATCGATTAGGGCCAGCCGCCGTCATCACCGGCCTGCGTACCTCCAAAGGCCGACCGGTCAACGGTGAAATAAGCCGGACAACGTCGATTCGTGGGCGCCAGCGAACGAGATGCTTTTGACGGCTAACAGGCTCCTTTTTGCCGCCCGAAAGTCGCACAGAGGGCGCGGATCGAGGAACGTCGAACGCCCCCAAGGCGCGGTGCTGTCGAGCCGAGATAATCGTCGGTCCGATCCAAGTGCCTAAATTTGCGACTATTTCTCATTCGGAACCGGCCGCCCGGGCAAGTGTGACCCGAATGCAACTTGTGCCACGAAACACGACCTCACAACGTTCTGCGCTCTTTGATGCGGCGAAGTCCCCCTGTAGGTTCTCAATCGGATGGAGCGATGGGGGCCGATCCCCGCAAGGTTAACGTCTAGTTTACAAAAAGATTTGGCCACTCGATGGGCATTAAGGGGCGGCTTTGAGTATCCGAATTATCCCGTTTCTCGCGACAGGGGCTCGGCCGAACCTGGTCAGATGCTGGTCGCCAGTGGTCGTCGGTTGTGGCAACCAGCGAACCTTCGCGATACTGAAGCGATTTCGTTCCTCTTTCTGTGCAATTGTCGTCGCAGCCTTGTTGCCGGCCTGTTCGCTGCTGCCGGCAACCGGACCGTCAAGCGACGCTGTGAACAGCAATGCGACCGCCGGCGTGCGTTCCAATGCGGCCTTGCCTTACGCGCTGGTCGACGTCTCCGCCGACACGATCGGCTTCCTGTCGCAACCCAATGTGGTC
>VAZG01000561.1 GCA_005885285.1 Alphaproteobacteria bacterium
ATCATCAGCTCTATCCTGCACCGAGCGCGACCGCGATGTTGTAGGTCGCAAGACTGGCGGCATAGGCGAGCGTCAGCATGTAGCCGAAGGTGACCGCCATCCATTTCCAGCTTCCGGTCTCCCGACGGATCACGGCGAGGGTGGAGGCACATTGCGGAGCGAAAATGTACCAGGCGAGCAGCGACAGCGCGGTGGCGAGGCTCCATTTGGTCGCCAGTACCTGCCCGATCTGCGCCGCGGCTTCCTTGCCGCCTTCGATCGCATAGACCGTGCCGAGTGCCGCGACCGCGACTTCGCGTGCCGCCATGCCCGGGATCAGCGCCACTGCAATCTGCCAGTTGAAGCCGAGTGGCGCGAGCAACGGCGCGATCGCCTTGCCGATGGTCGCGGCGAGGCTGTAATTGATGGCCGGCTCCACGGCCCCGGCGGGAGCCAACGGAAACGACGCCAAAAACCAGATCAGCACCATCATCGAGAAGATCGTGGTGCCGGCGCGCTGCAGGAACATTTTCGCCCGCGTGTAGACGCCGATCGCGATGCTTTTCGCGCGCGGCATCTTGTAGTCCGGCAATTCCAGCATGAACGGCGCCGGCGCGTAGTCGCGCAGCATGAAGAATTTGATCAGGAACGATACGCCGAGCGCGCTGACGATGCCAACGGCATAGAGGCCGAACATGATGAGCCCCTGCAGATTGACCCAGCCCCAGATCAGCTTCGCGGGAATGAAGGCGGAGATGATCAGGGTGTAGACGGGAATCCGCGCCGAGCAGGTCATCAGCGGCGCGATCAGGATGGTGGTCAGGCGGTCGCGGCGGTTATCGATCACCCGCGTCGCCATGATGCCGGGAATCGCGCAGGCGAAGCTCGACAGCAATGGAATAAAGGCACGGCCGTGCAGACCGGCACCGCCCATGATGCGGTCCATCAGGAAGGCCGCGCGCGCCATGTAGCCGAAATCTTCCAACAGCAGGATGAACAGGAAGATGATGACGATCTGCGGCAGGAACACGATAACGCTGCCGACGCCGGAGATCACCCCGTTCTGCAGGAAACTTTGCAACAGCCCCGCAGGCAGCGTGTCGTGAACCCATTGTCCGGCGGCTTCGAACGCCGATGACAACAATTGCATCAGCGGCTGGGCCCAGGCAAACACCGCCTGGAACATCACGAACAAGATCAGCATCAGGATCGCGAGACCGGCCAGCGGGTGCAGCACGACTGCGTCGATCCGCGCGGTCCAGGTATCGGGCCGCGCCGGCAGGCTGACCGTGGTTGAGATGATGCGATCGGCCTCGCGCTGGGTGGCGCGCAACTGGGAGACGGTGAGCGGTTCCCAGAGATTTTGCCGAGGCGGCGAGGGCGCCTGCGTCAGGATATCGTCGGTGAGGCGCAACAGATCGGCGGTGCCGCCCTTGCGTACCGCGATCGAGGTCACCACGGGAATGCCGAGCGCCTCCGACAGTCGCGGCACATCGACGCTGACGCCGCGCCGTGTGGCGATATCGAACATGTTGAGCACTAGCGCCAGCGAACGACCGGTGCTTTTCAGCTCGATCACGAGGCGGATGGTCAGCCGCAGATTGGTGCTGTCGGCGACGCAAAGCACGAGGTCGGGCAGCGCCTCGCCCTTGGTGCGCCCGAGCACGACATCGCGGGTGATCTCTTCGTCCGGGCTGCGGCCGCGCAGCGAATAGGTGCCGGGCAGGTCGATCAGCGACACCTGACGTCCGAGCGGGGTTACGAATGATCCCTCCTTGCGCTCGACCGTGACGCCCGGATAGTTCGCGACCTTTTGGCGGCTGCCGGTGAGCGCATTGAACAGCGCGGTCTTGCCGCTGTTCGGCGTGCCCACCAGGGCGAGATGCATCAACGGAAATTCCATGGCTTCAAGGTCCGGTCCGCGTCAGGCAACGATGACCGCCATCGCTTCACGCCGGCGCACGGCGATGGTGACGTTCTCGACACGAACCGCGATCGGATCGCGCCCGACGATGCCTTCGTGCAGCACCTCGACCCTCGCGCCCTCGACGAAGCCGAGTTCGATCAGGCGGCTTTCGAGTTCAGCGTCCGGCAGCGCCGAGCCCGCGCCACCGGCGTTCAAGTGTTGAATCACGCCGGAATAGCCACGACTGGCCAATCCCAACGGCATTTGCGCCCGCACATCGGCATTTTCGGTCATGACCTGTATTTTCAATCGCGGAGCGGCTGGTCAAGCGCGGCCGATAGAATGAGGCTTTACCTTAGAGCGATTATAAACACGCTTTCGTTCACCGCACGCCGGCAGCGGAAAATTCTGCCGGAATGCCAGCTTCAAGACGGGGTTTACATCTAACGGCCGGCGAAATCGCTCATACGGCAAAACAGGAGGCACGCATGATCAAATCGGCGATCAAGGTGGTGACGGTTATAGTTTTCTTCATGGCGCTGATCGCAGCGCCATCGGTCGTTCCGGTGTTTGCCGCCGGCGGCGGTGGGGGCGGGGGAGGCGATCCTCCTGCTTCAGACACCAGCACCACGACCAAGTCCACGCCCGCTCCTCGCTCCGCCCACAAGGCCAAGAAACCCAAGCAATCCTTCCTCAGCGATCCTGCCTTCATTGCCGGCTATCGCGCGGCCTATGCCACCATCTATGACCGCAACGACTATCGCGCTGCGATCGAAGAGCTGAAGGCGCTCGGCCACGATGACTACGCCAACGTCGCCAATCTGATCGGCTATTCCTATCGCAAGCTCGGCGACTACAAGCTTTCCCAGGTCTGGTACGAGCGCGCGCTGAAGTCCGATCCCAATCATGTGTTGACATGGCAGTATTACGGCCTGTGGCAGATCGAGCAGGGTAATCGCGAGCAGGCGCAATACCATTTAAGCCGGATCGCGGCTATTTGCGGGACCGATTGCGAACATTATCGCTCGCTGGCCGCGGCCCTCGAGCAGCCGCCCGGCACCGGCCTCATCTACTGATGATTAAGTTAGATCGTCATCGCGCTTTAGGTTTTTGATTGAGCATGATCTTTTCGGAAAACCGGTGTCCACTTTTCCGGATCATGCTCTAGCTTTGCGGTTTTGAATCCGAGGATGCGGCAACGGCGCGAGTTCGGAAGTAATCCAGCACGAACAGTCGAATGGCGGACGACAGATTGCCCTGCTGGCGATTGCTGTCGATCTCGCCCACCAGTTCGGACAGCGTCATGTTACGAAGTCCCGAGATTTCCTTCATGCCATTCCAGAATGCCTCTTCGAGGCTGACGCTGGTCTTGTGGCCTGCAACGACAATCGAGCGCTTCACGACCGGCGATTTCATGACGCGTCCTCGCCGTCGATCCGGTGCTGATCGAGCAGGTCGCTCGCGCGCTTCGCGCGTTGCGCGTCATCGGCACGTTCGGATTTGGTTCGACCGAACCGCGCGCGATTCGCATCGGCCCGTTTCGCCGATTGCTCACGCTCGCTACGCTTCTTGAATCGCTTCAGGTTGACCACATCCCCCACGCTCGCCTCCGTCATTGAGCGGTTGTGAGGTGCGATAACCTATTACGATGATTGGAGTGGCCGCGCTGTGCGCCGGCAGACCCGATCGTCATCCAGAAGTCCCCGTTTAATCGCTCTCTGATAGCATTTAAAAATAAATTTCGCCCTGCGAAAACCAACTATTTTGTGCACTACCACGCGATAGCGCGATAGATCATCGGTATCAGTCTTTAGGCGTGAAGATGGATAATTATTCACCCGTACTTATACGGATTCGCAAAGCTGCTGCCGTGTTCATCCAGGGCGTGTCATCTTGTTCGGCTGCACCAGACGGTCGAACTCCGCTGCCGATACAAACCCAAGCCGCACAGCCTCTTCTTTCAATGTCGTACCGCGGCCGTGCGCGGACTTGGCGACTTTCGCGGCGTTGTCGTAACCGATTTTCGGCGCGAGCGCGGTCACCAGCATCAACGAACGCTGCATCAATTCTCCGATGCGCTTTTCGTCGGCGCGTATGCCGTCCACGCAATGCTCGGTGAACGAGCGCGCGACATCCGCCAGCAATTGAATGGAATGCATCATACAATATGCCAGCAGCGGCTTGTAGACGTTCAGTTCGAAATGGCCCTGGCTGCCGGCAACCGTAATCGCCGCATGATTGCCGAACACCTCGCAGCACACCATCGTCATGGCCTCGCACTGCGTTGGATTGACTTTGCCTGGCATGATCGAGGAGCCGGGTTCGTTTTCCGGCAGGATCAATTCGCCAAGGCCCGAACGCGGACCCGAGCCCAACAAGCGGATGTCGTTGGCGATCTTGAACAGGCCGGTTGCGACCGAGTTGATGGCGCCGTGCGCGAACACGTAGGCATCGTTGGACGCCAGCGCCTCGAATTTGTTGGCGGCGCTGGTGAACGGCAGTCTGGTGATTTTGGCGACGTGCCTGGCGAACAGCTTCGCGAATCTCGGTTTCGAATTGAGCCCGGTGCCGACCGCGGTGCCGCCTTGCGCCAGCGGCAACAAATCCTTCACCGCCACGTTGAGCCGCGCGATGCCGCGTTCAACCTGCGCGGCGTAGCCTGAGAACTCCTGACCGAGCGTCAGCGGGGTTGCGTCCTGGGTATGGGTACGGCCGATCTTGACGATCGTGGCGAACGCCTTTTCCTTGTCGCGCAGCGCGCGAAGCAGTTCGCCGAGAGCAGGGATGAGATCGGCCACGATGCCCTGCGCGGCTGCGATATGCATGGCGGTCGGAAATGAATCGTTCGACGACTGACTCATGTTGACATGGTCATTCGGATGGACCGGCTTCTTCGAGCCGAGTTCGCCGCCCAATAGCTCGTTGGCGCGGTTGGCGATCACCTCGTTGAGATTCATGTTGGTCTGGGTGCCGGATCCGGTCTGCCAAACCACAAGTGGAAAATGATCGTCGAGCTTGCCGTCGATCACCTCCCGTGCCGCGCGGGCGATGGCGGCGGCGCGGCGCTGGTCGAGCAGTCCGAGTTCACGATTGGTCAGTGCGGAGGCGAGCTTGACGGTGCCGAGCGCGTAAACGATCGCAATCGGCATCCGGTCCTGGCCGATCCGGAAATTCTGCCTGGAACGTTCGGTCTGCGCGCCCCAATAGCGGTCGGCGGGAACGTCGATGGGGCCGAAGCTGTCGGTCTCGGTGCGGGTGGCTTTTGGTGATGAGGATACTGCTCGCATGAATGATGTCCGTTGCGCCGCGATGGAGCATAACGTGCATCTTACAGGGTCGGCGAGCTTCTCGCGCGCGGATTATTTCTTGCGGAAACGGTCCAGTCGCACGACTTCGGCACCCTCGCTGGTCTTCTCAGGTTCATCCTTGCGCTCGGGCTCGGGCGGGGCCAGGGCCGAAGCGGCGGGGGCCGCCGGAAGGTTAGCCGCCGGATCGCCGGTCACCGCCGGCTCGGCCGTGACGTCGGACGGTTCGAACTGCAAGCCGAACTGCACGGACGGATCGAAAAAGCTCTTGATCGCATTGAACGGCACGACCAGGCGTTCCGGAACGCCGCCGAACGAC
>VAZG01000562.1 GCA_005885285.1 Alphaproteobacteria bacterium
CGTGCGCTCTGCGTGTTCGACAAGGAGCGGATCTCCTACACCACCAAGGTGACCGAAACGCAGTCCTGGCACGACATCCCGACCTGCAAGGAACAAGGGCTGGACGTTCAATATCTGATGCTGCGCGCGTTGTTCCTGCCCGGCAAGGTGACCGCCGAACAGCAGGCCTTCTATGTCGATCTGTTCCAGAAGGTGACGCAGACGGCGGAATACAAGGACTATATGGAAAAGCAGGCACTGAAGCCGATCTTCCTCACTGGCAAGGACATGCTGCAATTCCTCGAGGAGGACGATACGCTGAACAAATCGCTGATGACCGAAGCCGGATTTGTCGCGAAGTAGCTTTCTTCTCCTCTCCGCGCATCCGCCTTCGCCCCGAAGGCGGGCTTCGGCGGACATGAGCGGGGCGAGGTGAAAACTCCTACCTTACGTGACGCCATGTCCAACTCCGAAATCGAAATTGTCGTCGACGATCCGACCGCGCCGGAAGCCGATTCTCCAGATGTAACCAGCAACCGCGTCGTCGATGTCGTGGCGTCGCTACTGCTTCTGGCGCTGGCGGCAACGCTCGGGTGGGACAATTGGCGCACCGGCATCGGCTGGGATTCGACCGGCCCGCAGCCGGGCTATTTTCCGTTCTATTTGTCGGTCGTCCTCGGCGGCGCCAGTCTCTATGGTCTGGTCGCAGCCTTCCTGTCGCGCAAGGAGGCGCGCGAGAGCTTCGTTACCCGCGCGCAAGCCCGCCGGGTGATGGCGGTATTCGTTCCGACGCTGCTGTTTTGCCTTCTGACGCAATTTCTCGGACTCTACGTCGCGAGCTTCCTGCTGATTGCGGGCTTCATGCGCCTGGTCGGCAAGATCGCGCTGTGGAAATCGCTGCTCACCGCCGTCGTGTTCACCGCGGTGATGTTCGTGACCTTCGACATCGCGTTCGACGTCATCATGCCGAAGGGACCGCTGGAAGCGGCCTTCGGCTACTAGCCCGCGACAGGACCCGCGCGATGGAAGCCTTCGGACTGCTGCTGCACGGCTTCGCCGTCCTGCTGACGTGGAAGACACTCGTCCTGATGATGGTCGGGCTTGTGCTCGGCATTTTCGTCGGCGTGCTGCCCGGGCTCGGCGGACCCAACGGCGTGGCGATCCTGCTGCCGCTGACTTTCACGATGGATCCGACCTCGGCGATCGTGATGCTGTCCTGCATCTACTGGGGGGCGCTGTTCGGCGGCGCCATCACCTCGATCCTGTTCAACATCCCGGGCGAGGCCTGGTCGGTCGCGACCACGTTCGACGGCTATCCGATGGCGCAGCAGGGTAGGGCGGCCGAAGCGCTGACCGCGGCGTTTACCTCGTCGTTCATCGGCTCGCTGGTCGCGGTGCTCCTGATCACGTTCCTGGCGCCGCTGATCTCGTCGTTCGCGCTCAAATTCGGGCCACCGGAATTCTTCGCGGTCTATCTCTTGACGTTCTGCTCCTTTGTCGGCTTGGGGCGCGAGGCCAAGCACAAGACGGTGATCTCGATGTCGCTCGGCCTTTTGCTCGCAGGCGTCGGCATGGACACGGTGTCCGGCCAGTTGCGCATGACCTTCGGCTCCGCGGAGCTGTTGCGCGGCATCAATTTTCTCGTCGCCGTGATTGGCCTGTTCGGCATCAGCGAAATCCTGTTGACGATGGAGGAGCGTCTCGCCTTGCGCGGCCACGCCGCCGCCATCAGCCTGCGGGTGGTGTTGTCGGTCTGGAAAGACCTGCCGAAATACTGGGTCACGTTATTGCGTTCCTCCTTCATCGGCTGCTGGCTCGGCATCACCCCGGGCGGCGCGATCGCGGCGTCCTTCATGGGCTACAACCTCGCCAAGCGCTTTGCCAAGGATCCGGACAGCTTTGGCAAGGGCCGCATCGAGGGCGTGTTCGCGCCGGAAACCGCGGCGCATGCGTCCGGCACTTCGGCGCTGTTGCCGATGCTGGCCCTCGGCATTCCCGGCTCCGGCACCGCGGCGATCCTGCTCGGCGGCTTGATGGTGTGGGGCCTCAATCCCGGCCCGTTGCTGTTCGTCGAACATAAGGACTTCGTCTGGGGCCTGATCGCCTCGATGTATCTCGGCAATGTCGTCGGATTGATTCTCGTGCTGACCACGGTGCCGATTTTCGCCTCGATCCTCCGGGTGCCGTTCGCGGCCGTTGCGCCGATGATCGTGGTGTCCTGTGCGATCGGCGCTTACGCGATCCAGAATGCGATGTTCGATATCTGGCTGATGCTCGGCTTTGGCGTCGTCGGCTACGTCTTCAAGAAGATCGGCATCCCCTTGGCGCCGTTCACCCTGGCGCTGGTGCTCG
>VAZG01000563.1 GCA_005885285.1 Alphaproteobacteria bacterium
CGGATACCATCCGCCAAGGTCGGATGGCGGATTGAGCGGCTGCCGGTCGATCGGGCGGTTCTTGTTCTCGCGCGCGAAGGATGGGTATCCGATCTCCGGCGGGAAGGCATAATCCTGGAATTTGCGGTCACCCGGCAAGACTTCGGTACCGGCATCGAGCCAGGAGCGCTTGGTGACATAGATCCGGGTATGCGGCCCCTGCTGATAGGACACATTCGGTCCGTTCGGTCCGTAATAGGGCCGACCGCGGTTATCGTAGGCGCGAGGCGACTGGGCGTTGGCGGGAACATTGAAGCTGGTCGCGATCACGGCTCCTGCCGCCAGCAACAGCGCGAGCTTGCTCGCGACAGGGAATTTCCAAATCATCACGTCCTCGTTGGGGCTATCGGTTTGGCTACCATCTTAGGCCGGCGGGGTATGTCGTCACTAGGTCAATTGAGCCACACCGCGCCACAATAATACGCCGCGAAGCGAAAAAGTTGCATCAAAACCAGTATCTTGATGCGCCGTGGCAATTAGAAGGCGCCGCGCAGCCTGGGGTTCGCGGCGGCCGTCACCCAGTCGGCGGCAGCCGTGGGCTCAGTGGCGGCACCGCAACCGCCGCGCCTGAGCTCCGCGCGGGCGAACATTTCACCGAGTTTCGGTTCATTCCCCGAGGTGAGCAAAATCAGCCGGTTCAGCGTGCAGGCAATCGCCGCGCGCTGCGCCGGCCAGCCGTTGCCCCGGCACGACCACCCTGAAACCTGCGGATCGGGCGCCTCGAAGCGCCTGGTGAAGCCAAGACATGACGGCGCCGCGTCCGTTTCGCCGGCCCGCCGGAGCAGCGTGACCATGCCGAGGATGCCGAAGGATACTATAAGTATCTGTTTTCTCTGGCGGATCGAGCGGGCTGACGGCGAAGGTCGGATACGAACGGCTGGCAGCGCTCCACCCGGCCCTGACGGGCGGCTCCGCCGCGCCCCATGCCGCCGACCATAGGTCGAAAAAATGTACCCCGACGATGCCAAGCCATGCGAGCGCCCCCACATAGGCAAACAGCCGCGCCAGCGTAGCACAGACTTCATCGGCAAAGCTGGTCAGTGCGGGGTGAATTCTCGTCGTATAGTGGGAATTGGCGGGACAGGGCGGAAACGAACGCATCAAAACGCCATGGTAACGTTGTATTGACGGTGTTTCTCGCATAGAAGCGCTGCCTCTTCCCTTTCCGCTCGCAGCGGTGGAGAGGCATTTTTCTTCGGAGAGTGAACGATGGGTTACAAAGTCGCAGTGGTTGGCGCGACCGGCAATGTCGGACGGGAAATGCTCAATATTCTCGACGAGCGCAAATTCCCGGCCGACGAGGTGGTGGCGCTGGCGTCACGCCGCAGCATCGGCGTCGAGGTTTCCTATGGCGACCGTACTCTCAAAGTCAAAGCGCTCGAACATTACGATTTCTCCGATGTCGATATCTGCCTGATGTCGGCGGGTGGCGCGGTATCGAAAGAATGGTCGCCGAGGATCGGCGCCGCCGGAGCCGTCGTGATCGACAATTCGTCAGCCTGGCGCATGGATCCGGACGTGCCGCTGATCGTGCCCGAGGTCAATGCGGATGCGGCCGCGGGATTCGTCAAGAAAAACATCATCGCCAACCCGAACTGCTCGACCGCCCAGCTCGTGGTCGCACTGAAGCCGCTGCACGACAGGGCGGTGATCAAGCGCGTCGTGGTCTCGACCTATCAATCGGTGTCGGGCGCCGGCAAGGATGCGATGGATGAACTGTTCACGCAGACCAAGGCGGTCTACACCAATGCTGAATTGATCAATAAGAAATTCCCCAAGCGGATCGCCTTCAACGTTATCCCCGAGATCGACGTGTTCATGGAGGACGGTTACACCAAAGAAGAGTGGAAGATGATGATGGAGACCAAGAAGATTCTTGATCCCAAAATCAGGCTGACCGCTACGTGTGTGCGGGTGCCGGTGTTCGTCGGCCATTCCGAGGCCGTCAACATCGAGTTCGAGAAGCCGATCACGGCCGATGAAGCGCGCAACATCCTGCGCAACGCGCCGGGGTGCCTAGTGATCGACAAGCACGAGCCGGGCGGTTACGTCACGCCTTACGAGGCGGCCGGCGAAGACGCGACCTACATCAGCCGCATCCGCGAGGATGCAACGGTGGAAAACGGCCTCGTGCTGTGGTGCGTGTCGGACAATTTGCGGAAAGGCGCCGCGCTGAACGCGATCCAGATCGCGGAGAGCCTGATCAACCGCAAGCTGCTCAGCTCCAAGAAAAAGGCGGCGTAAGGCAGGTTCGGGGAGCCGGGAAAACGCGATGTCCGAGCAACCGGCTCCTTCCCGGCCCAACCCTGTGCTGCAGCGCATCGGACGCATGTTGGAGAACGTGCTGTTCGCCAGCCGCTGGCTGATGTTGCCGTTTTATGTCGGACTCGTCGTCAGCCTCGCCGTGCTCTTCCTCAAGTTCCTGAGGATGCTGTGGGACTTCGTCCTGCACGCGCCCGGCG
>VAZG01000170.1 GCA_005885285.1 Alphaproteobacteria bacterium
GGCGTCGCGCGGTGACACGTCGGGGTATTCCTTGTCCTCGCCGACGCTCGGCAGGATTTTCCAGGACCGCGCGCATTTGGTGCCAACCGCCTTTTCGACCACCACCGCGACCCCAGCCACGTCGTTCAGGCGGAAGGCATCGGCCGGCGCGTCCTCGTTCGTCACCATCGCGTTCGAGGTAATGCAGACTTCGGCCAGGTCCACGTCGAACAGCGTGTTGAAGATCGCCTTGTCCGACACATAGACCAGCGGCGAGGCTTCGAGCGACGAGCCGATATTTTTCGCGGCGCGTTCGAGCTCGAGCGCGCCGGTGACGACGCGCCTGACATCGCGGATGGTTTCCCACTTGGCTGCCAGCGCGTCGTTGCGGAAGCCGTCTAATTCGGCGGGGAATAGCGTGAGATGCACCGATGGTTCGGCGTCGGGCTTGTACATCCGCCACGCCTCCTCGCAGGTGAAGCTCAAAACCGGCGCCAGCCATTTCAGGATCGCATCGCAGATGATGTCGATCGTGGTCAACGCGGCCTTGCGCGCCAGCGACGACGGCGGGTCGCAATACAGCGTATCTTTCCTGATGTCGAAGTAGAACGCCGATAGCTCGGTGTTCATGAATGCGGAAAGGCTCGCCACCACGGTCTTGTAGTCGAACTCGGCATAGGCCTGACGGACGATCGCGGCCTGGCCCGCCAGCTGGTGCAGCATCAATCGTTCCAGCTCGGGCATGTCGGCATGATCGACCTCGTCGCCCGCCCTGAAATGCGCGAGCGTGCCGAGCATCCAGCGGATCGAGTTGCGCAGCTTGCGATAAGTCTCGACCGTGTTCTTGAGGATTTCCGGGCCGATGCGCTGGTCGTCGGCATAGTCCGTCGCGCAGACCCAGAGCCGCAAGATATCGGCGCCGGAATCCTTCATCACTTTTTGTGGCTCGACGCCGTTGCCGAGCGATTTCGACATCGCGCGGCCGTTCTCGTCCAGCGTAAAACCATGGGTCAGCACGATGTCATACGGTGCGCGGCCGCGAGTGCCGCAGCTCTCCAAGAGCGAGGAGTGAAACCAGCCGCGGTGCTGGTCGCTTCCTTCCAGATACATCACGGTATCGGCGCCGCCATCGACCTTGCGCTTGATGCCGGCAAGGCCCGGAAAATGCACGGGGTCTTCCAGCACAAAGGCGTGCGTTGAGCCGGAATCGAACCAGACATCGCAGATGTCGTCGACCTTCTTCCAGTCCTCGTTGGCGTGCGAACCCAGGAAGCGTTCGCGCGCGCCATCCATGTACCAGGCGTCAGCACCTTCCTGCTCGAAGGCGTCCGCGATGCGCTTGTTGACGGCCTCGTCCTGCAAGATTTCGGCCGAGCCGTCGCCCTTCTCGCGCACGAACACCGCGATCGGTACCCCCCAGGCGCGCTGGCGCGAGATCACCCAGTCGGGGCGGCTCTCGATCATGCCGTTGATGCGGTTTTGGCCCGCGGGCGGCACCCATTGCGTCACCGAGATCGCGTGCAGGGCGCGGACGCGAAGGGTGTCGCCGGATTTGGCCTTGCCCTTGTCCGCGATCGCCTTATCCATCGCGATGAACCATTGCGGCGTGTTGCGAAAGATCACCGGCTTCTTGGAGCGCCAGGAATGCGGGTATTGATGGTTTAGCCGTCCGCGCGCCAGCAGCATGCCGCGCTCGATCAAGGCCTTGATCACGGCCTCGTTGGCATCGCCCTTTTCGCCCTTGTCGTTGATGACGCGCTTTCCGGCAAAGCCGGGCGCCTGATCGGTGAAGGCGCCGTTCTCATCGACGGTATAAGGGATAGTGGTGTTGATGCCGCGGGATTCCAGTTCGCGCGCATTCGCAGTCCAGACGTCGAAGTCTTCGCGGCCATGGCCGGGCGCGGTATGCACAAAGCCGGTACCGGTGTCGTCGGTGACGTGATCGCCGACGAGAAGCGGCACCGTGAACCCATATCCGCCACTAAATCCTTTCAGCGGGTGCGAACACTCCACTGCGTCCATCGTATCGGCGGGAATATCGCGCAGCTTTTCATAACCCGTGACACGCGCCTGCTTGAAGACGCTTTCCGCGAGCACATCCGCCAGGATCAGAAGATCGCCATTCTTGGTCCAGTTGTCGGCTGGTGCGTCGGTGACCTTGTAGAGGCCGTAGGCGATCTTCGGCGAGAAAGAGATGGCGCGGTTGCCTGGCAGCGTCCATGGCGTGGTGGTCCAAATGACGACGGACGCCGATGCAAGCGCACCGTGCGCCGGCGACGACACCGGAAACTTCACCCATACCGTATCGCTCGTGTAGTCCTCGTACTCGACTTCGGCTTCAGCGAGCGCGGTCTTTTCCACCACGCTCCACATCACCGGCTTGGAGCCGCGATAGAGAGTGCCGTTGGCGGCGAACTTCATCAATTCGCGCGCGATCTGGGCTTCGGCGAAATAATCCATCGTGGCGTAGGGATGATCCCAGTCGCCGATGATGCCGAGCCGCTTGAATTCCTCACGCTGCACGTCGAGCCAGCGTGTCGCGTAGGCGCGGCACTCCTTGCGGAACGCCACCATCGCGGTGGAGTCGCGAAAATCCGGCTTCGCCTTGCCTTTGGAGCGGTAATTCTCTTCCTCGATCTTCCATTCGATCGGCAGGCCGTGACAGTCCCAGCCGGGCACGTAGTTGGAATCAAAGCCGAGCATCTGCTGGCTCTTGGTAACGACGTCCTTGAGGATCTTGTTCAGCGCGTGCCCGATATGGATGTTGCCGTTGGCGTAGGGCGGGCCGTCGTGCAGCACGAATTTCGGCCGGCCGGCGGATGACTTGCGCAAGCGGTCGTAGAGGCCGATCTCGTTCCAGCGTTTGAGGATTTCCGGCTCGCGCTGCGGCAGGCCGGCGCGCATCGGGAATTCCGTCTGCGGCAGGAACAGGGTCTTGGAATAATCGGTGACCTCGGACTTTTGCGGCTTTTCGGACATAACGGCTCTGGTTTTCGCTTGGGTGGGGCGCGAGATGCGCGATCAATCGCGGGTGAACGAGGGCAATCCCGGTCTTGCGCCGAGCTTGAAAAGCTCAGGCGGAAGCCGGGCCGCTAATGCTGATGGTGCGCCGCGCAAACATGGGGGCCTTCCTAGCAGCCGGGCGCAGGAATCGCAAAGCCCGGGGGGAGGTTGATGTCGTCCCGGTCTTGAGCGAGACCAATATAACGTGTCGGCTGTATTGCTTTTTGGCGCGGCGCTGCCCGTGTGCTTGAAGCGTTTTGCGAGGCAAATCGATGGCTATTTCGGAGACGTTCCTGATCCTGGCCGCCACCACCGCCGTTCTGGCGATCATGTTCGGCATTCGTGTCGCCATCCGGGCGGTGGCAGGCGGCGACGCGGCGGCGCCGCGACCGGATGGCGGGGAGGCGTCGGCGTCAGGCGCATCCGACGCGCCTGACGTCGCTGGCGTCATCGCGCTGCCGCCATTGATCTTTCTCGGATTCCTGGCGGCGGCGGCGGTGCTCGAGGCGGTGGTGCCGCTTGCGGTCCTGGGCGCGCATGCCTTTCCGCGCTATCTGGCCGGCGCCGTGCTCGCGGCGGGTGGCTTCGTCATGATCCTGATGGGCACGCGGCGCTTTCAGGCCGCCGGCACCAACATTCCGCCGAGCCTGCCGACGACGGCACTGGTCGTCGACGGCATCTATCGGCGAACCAGGAACCCGCTCTATCTGGGAATGACGCTGGTCTATCTGGGCGTGGGCGTCGCGGCGGGGAGTATTTGGGCGATCGTGCTTGTCGTCCCGTTGCTGTGGATCATCAATAGCGGCGTCATCGTGCGGGAAGAGAGCTATCTGGAGCGGAAGTTCGGGGATGCATATCGCGCCTACAAGGCGCGGGTACGGCGGTGGGTCTGATGGAGCGTGCCCGCCAGCGTCGTCTTCGGTTCTAGCTCAACCGACCACGCCGAGCCTCGGAAACGCGGCCGGCTCGGCGGCCGATATCGCGCGGGCGCGGGCGGATTCGTCGTTCATCTGCGCCACCAGCGCGTCGCCGGACGGGAATTTCAGCTCTTCCGCGGCCGGGCCGGGTTGCCGGCCACCGTCACGCCGGCGCCGACGTCCCGCGTCACCACGCTGCCGGCGCCGATCAGGGCCCCGTCACCGACGGTGACGCCGGGCAGGATGATGGCGCCGCCGCCGATCCATACATCGCTGCCGATCCGCACCGGCCGCCCGAATTCGAGGCCCTCGCGCCTTGTTTCGGCTTCGCGGGGATGATCGGCGGCGTAGATCTGCACCGCGGGTCCGATCTGGGTGCGGTCGCCGATCGAGACTTCGACGACGTCGAGGATCACGCAATTGAAGTTGAGGAACACGCCGTCGCCGAGGCGGATATTGTAGCCGTAGTCGCAAAAGAACGGCGGCCGGATCACCGCATCCTTGCCGACGTGTCCAAGGCGCTCGGACAGGATCGCATGACGCTGCGATACCGGCAGCGCCAGCGCCGCGTTGTAGCGTGCGATCCAGACTTTGGTCGCCAATTGTTCGGCGGCGAGTTCGGCATCGGGACGATATAGTTCGCCCGCAAGCATCTTCTGCTTCTCGGTTTTGCTCATCCGATGTCCCCAAGCTTCGGGAATGCATTGGGCGCCGCCGACAGCGCAGCGCGTGCCCGCGCGCTGTCATCGTCCATCTGCCGGATCAGCGCATCGACGCTGTCGAACTTCAGCTCTTCCCGGATGAAGCCGATGAAGGCGGCATCAAGCGTTTGGCCGTAGAGCTCGCCATCGAAATCGAACAGGAAGATTTCCAATAGCGGCGCGCCATTGTCGAAGGTCGGGCGGCGGCCGAAGCTTGCGACGCCGTCGAAGCGCTCGCCACCGCGGCCGACCCGCACCGCATAGATGCCGTGCTTGAGACCGCAATTCTTGTCGAGGCGGATATTGGCGGTGGGATAGCCGAGGTCGCGGCCGCGCTTGTCGCCATGGATCACCTCGCCGGACACGAACCAGGGACCGCCCAGCATGGCAGTGGCATCCGCGATCTGACCCTCGGCGAGCGCCATGCGGATCGCGCTGGAAGAGACCGGCCGTTCCGCAATATCGACATGGGGTTGCACGTCGACCTCGATGCCGAGCCGCGGCGCCTCGTTGACCAAGAGGCCCGGCGAGCCGACGCGACCTTTGCCGAAATGGAAGTCGTAGCCCACCGCGATGCCGCTGATGCCGAGCCGCCCGATCAGGTCGTGGTAAATGAAATCTTGCGCCGACGTTTCGGCACGAAGCTTGTCGAAAGTCATGACGACGGCTCCGGCCAAGCCGGTCCCGGCCAAGAGCCGCAGCTTGGCCGCCTCGTCGGTGAGGCGGAACTGGGGCGTGTTCGGGCTGAAAAAGCTGCGCGGGTGCGGCTCGAAGGTGAGCGCCAGCGCAGGCCTGCCATGCGTCCGGCCCATCTCCAGCGCCGCGGCAATGACGGCGCGATGGCCGAGATGAACGCCATCGAAATTGCCCATCGCCACCACGGCCCCCCGGGGGATCGCGGTCGCTTGGGTGGTGTCGCGGATGACAATAAAATCGGGCGTCATTGCTGGCGTTCTTGCAAGGGGATTTCCGGCTGCGGCCGCGACCGTGACGTGACGTCGCGGGCGAAGTCAAGCCGGGCCGAAATCGAAGCATTTAGGCAGGTTTATAGGGTTTCCCGCGGCGGCCGGTTAACGCGCTGTTTAAGGGCTGATGCTAGTGGTGGAGGCGGAATGCGCGGGCGGCAAGACTGTTGCAAGGCGCGTTGTTGATTTGCTCGTTTGGTACTGCTTGGGGGAAGTCGAGATGGCGGTTGATTTGTCGATGTCGGTTCTGGTGGTGGACGATTATTCGACCATGATCCGTATCATCAGAAATCTTCTGAAGCAGCTTGGATTCGAGAACATCGACGATGCCAGTGACGGATCTGCGGCGTTGAACAAGATGCGAGGCAAGAAATACGGGCTCGTGATCTCGGACTGGAACATGGAGCCGATGACCGGTTACGACCTGCTCAAGGAAGTCCGAGCCGATCCGAACCTCGCCACCACCCCCTTCATCATGATCACCGCGGAATCCAAGACCGAGAACGTGATCGCGGCCAAGAAGGCCGGCGTCAACAATTACATCGTCAAGCCGTTCAACGCCGCGACTCTCAAGACCAAGATCGAGGCGGTGTTTCCGGATATGGCGAGCGCGTAAGGGCGGCTCTTTCTCTCTCTCCCGCTGCCTCTTCACCTCGCCCCGCGTGCGGGGAGAGGTCGAAATTCGCGGTGGCGAATTTCGGGTGAGGGGGACTTACCGCGTATTCAGTGTTCGTGGAAGCAGCCCCTCACCCCAACCCTCTCCCCGCGAAAGGGCGGGGCGAGGGAGAACAGAGACTACCACCGCAATTCTCGCGTCAGCGCGCGGGGCGGATGCCCGAATAACTCCTTCACCGCTGCCGGATTGAGCTGATCGATGCCTTCGAAATCCTCGGCATGGATGCCGCGGGTCACGAACAGGCAATCGATCCCGAAACCGTGAGCGCCGGCGAGATCGGTGCGCACGGAATCGCCGATCGCGAGAACCCGGTCGAGTTGAATCGCGTGACCTTGCCGCTCGGCGGCAAGCTCGATTGCGCGCTCATAGATCGGCCGGTGCGGCTTGCCGTAGAAAATCACCTCGCCGCCGAGCTCGCGATAGAGTTCGGCGATCGCGCCGGCGCAATAGATCAGCCGGTCGCCGCGCTCGACGACGATGTCGGGATTGGCGCAGATCAGCGTCAGCTTGCGTTCGCGGGCCTGCATCATCATGCCGCGATAATCTTCCGCCGTCTCGGTCTCGTCGTCGAGCAGCCCGGTGCAGACGATGTAATCGGCCTCTTGCAGCGGCGCGAGCACCGGATCGAGGCCGCGATGGATTGAATAGTCGCGTTGGGGGCCGAGCCAGAACACCTTGCGGCCGGGATGGTCGGCAACGTAGTGCCGCGTCAGGTCGCCCGAACTGACGATCGCGTCGTAGGTTTCGTCGGCAATGCCGAGCTTGCGCAATTGGCGCTGCACCGAATCTGCAGGCCGTGGCGCATTGGTGATGAGGATCACCGTGCCACCGCGACCGCGATATTTATGCAGCGCCTCGCAGGCGTCGGGAAACGCCTCAAGACCATTGTGGACCACGCCCCAGATATCCGAGAGCACGACATCGATGCCGTCGACGAGGTCGCGCAGCCGCTCGATAAACCGCAGGGTCATGGCGCGCGATGCCGCCTAGCCCGGCCCGGCGAGGCGGCGCGCCAGCGCGGCATTGCCGCTGGAGCGCGCCGGCAGATCGATGGCCGCCGCCTCGATCGACGGAGCCTTGCCCAAGCCACTGCCCGACCCATGAATTCCCTGGAATTCCGGGATTGCGGATTCCGGGATCCTGGATTCTTGGCCCTTGGATTCTTGCCCCTTGGATTCCTGCCCCTTGTTCGAAGACGTTGGGCCGGTCGCAGATGTCCCCTCCGGCCGCAACGGCCGCGGCGGGGCAAACAAAAATCCCTGGCCGAACCGCACGTCATAGTCGAGCAGGTCGACCACCGCGCGTTCGCCCTCGATCCGCTCGGCAATCAGGTCGATGCCGAAACGGCCGAGCAAATCGGACAGGTCGGAGGGGTGAATGTCCGACGTCGAGGTCTGCTTCGGATCGAGCAACAGCGCGGCCGGCACCTTGATGTAGCGGACGCCGCGGTCGGCGAGTTCACGCGGCTCGATCCGCAAGTCGGCGACATGATCGATCGAGAAGCGGTAGCCGCGCTGCGCCAGCGCGGCGAGATGTTCGATCTCGGTCGGCCCGAGATTGCGGAATGTCGCCTGCTTGAACTCCAGCACAAACGACGGCGCCAGCGCCCGGTTGGCCTCGAGGAAGTCGAGGCATTGCGAAAACGTGCCGGTATTGCCGAGGGTCGCCGCCGCGACATTGCAGAATACGCCGACATCCTTGTTGCGCACCATCAGCCGCCGCAGCACCTGCACGCATCGCAGCATCACCATGTGGTCGATCCGCCCGATCAGCCCGGCGTTCTCGGCGGTGCCGATGAAATCCTCGGCAGCGAGGATCTGGTCCTTTTCGTCGCGCAGCCGCGTCACCGCTTCGTAGAAGCGCACCTTGCGCTGCGGCAGGCTCACCATCGGCTGCAGATAAATGTCGACGCGGTTTTCCTCTATCGCGCTCCGCACCGCGGCCAAGAGCTGCGCATGGCTGCGGGCGGGTGCGCCGTCGCTGGTGACGGCCTTGCTGGCGACAGCGTTGGGAGCCGCCACCGCGGGCGCGAGCACGGGGCTGTTGTCCCCGGCCGGGGCCGGCAATTCCTGTTGCGGGCTACTTTCCGCTTTGGCGGCAGGCGGCGGGGGCGCAGCGGTGGGCGCGCCCGCGGCCAGCATTTCCTCGTGGGTCTCGACCGTTGCCGCGAGCTGTTTCACCAGGGAGCCGAGTTCGTTGATCTCGCCGACCACGGACTGAATCCGGTCGACGCCGGCGGAATTGGCTGAAACCACCCGGCCTTCGACCGCGGCCAGCCGGCGGCCGAATTCGGCAACCTGGCGGGCGAGGTCGGCGGTGCCGCGCGACAAATCCGCGATCTGGCTGCCGACATCGGTACGGTCGCGCAGCCGCATCGATACCGCGTTGTAAAGGATCAGGAAGGTCAGCGCGGTCAGCGCCACGATGGCCGATTCCGTCCCGCCGATGCCATCCTAGCACCAGTTTTGATTCGCGATGCTAGTGTTTTCTTTGGCGCCCTTGGAACTCCCTTGCGCCCCGCACTTGTGGATGGACTTGGCGGGGCGAGGTGGAAGAAGCTTACGCTACGGCGCGGATGATCTTGCCGACCTTTTCGACGATCTCGCCGATCTGGTCCTCGCTGACGATCAGGGGTGGCGTCAGCGCTAAGGTGTCGCCGGCGATGCGCAGCATCAGGTCGTTGTCATGGAACGCGCTGTTGAGCGCGTCGAAGCCACGCTTGCCCGGCGCCTCCGCTCGAGCGGCGAGGTCGATGCCGGCGGTGAGGCCCACAGTGCGGATGTCGACCACGTTGGGCAGGCCCTTCAGCGACATTACGGCGTCGGCGAATTTAGGTTCCAGTCGATTGGCGCGTTCGAACAGTTTTTCGTCGCGGTAGATATCGAGCGTCGCCAGTCCCGCGGCGCAGGCGATCGGGTGCGCCGAATAGGTATAACCGTGGGTCAGCTCGACGACGTGATCCGGGCCGCTCATGAAGGCATCATGGATGGTGTCGCGCACGATCACGCCGCCCATCGGGGCCGCGCCGTTGGTGATGCCCTTGGCGAAGGTGATCATATCCGGCAGCACGCCATAGCGCTCCGCGGCGAAGGCATGGCCGAGCCGGCCGTAACCGGTGATGACTTCGTCGAAGATCAAGAGGATGCCGTGCTTCTGGGTGATCTCGCGCAGCCGCTTCAGATAACCCTTTGGCGCCGGCAGCACGCCGGTCGACCCCGCCATCGGCTCGACGATGACGGCGGCCATGGTGGAGGCGCCGTGTAAATTGACGAGCCGCTCCAGCTCGTCGGCGAAATGTGCGCCATATTCCGGCTCGCCCTTGGTGAAGGCCTGCTTCTCGCGGTCATAGGTGTGCGGGAGATGGTCGACGCCGGCCAGCAGCGTGCCGAACATCTTGCGATTGCCGACGATGCCGCCGACGGAAGTGCCGCCGAAGCCGACGCCGTGATAGCCGCGCTCGCGGCCGATCAGGCGGGTGCGGGTGCCCTGACCCGCGATCTGATGATAGGCCAGCGCGATCTTGAGCGCGGTGTCGGCAGCTTCCGATCCCGAGTTGCAGAAGAACACATGATCAAGCCCGGCCGGCGCGAGATCGGCGATCCGGCTCGCAAGCTCGAAAGCCTGCGGAATGCCGAACTGGAACGGCGGCGCGTAATCCAGCGTCTCGGCCTGCTTGGCGATCGCTTGCGAAATCTGGCTGCGGCCGTGGCCGGCATTGGTGCACCACATGCCGGACGCCGCATCGATGATCTTGCGGCCGTCGACGGTGATGTAATGCATGTCCTTGGCGCCGGCGAGCAGCCGCGGCGCCTTCTTGAACGCCCGGTTCGCGGTAAACGGCATCCAATGCGCGGCAAGGTCGTTCGGCACATTGACGTTGGTGGGGCGGGGGCTCTTGTCCAGCATGGCGGCCTCTTTAAGCTCTGGTGTGGGCGAGTTTGATCTCAAGCTATCAGCTTCGCCGGCCTACGGAAACGCCGATACCGCGCATATTTGCACTGCTGTGGGGGAATTCGAGGGTGACGGGGCAAGCCGGGCGCGCATTTTTCAGAGATCGGCGGCGCTGATCCAGAACACTTCGGCTTCCGAATCCGCACTGCAGCGTCAGCTGCTGGGTGCATTATCGAGCCCACGTCGAAATAGCCTAGTGGTCGTCAAGCGACATGAAGCTCCAAACCCGCATGCTTTTGAAGGTAACCGATCACGGTGAACAGGTTTTTCGCCTGCGGGTTACCACGCGGGCTGAACATGCGGATGAGGCTCTTCGCCGGCGCGCCGGTTGCCTCACCCAGTTTCTCAAAGCCGACCGTCGCCTTAATGTAATCGCGCAGAATAGTCTTTCCGGTATCGACGTCGCCGCTCAGCATGGCATCGATGCCCTCGCGAAGCAGCGCCTCGGCGAATTTCCTGTCCCTTTTGACCCGGGCTTGCACCAGATCCGCGAACAGCTTGGTTTTTGCCATCGTATGTTTCCGTTCAGCGCTCCCCGCGCTTGCTCTGTTTGTAATCGCGCCAATAGCCCTGGGCCGCATCAATGTCCCGTTGCTGCCGCTTCTTCGTTCCGCCAGTCAGCAAGATCACGATCTCGTCGCCGTCCCGCCCAAAATAGATGCGGTAGCCTGGTCCGAAATCGATCTTGTATTCCAACACGCCCTCTCCAACGCTCTTAACATTGGAGAAATTACCCTGCTGCATGCGGGCTATAGCGCGGGTAACCTTAGCGCCTGCAATGGGGTCTAGTTCCGCGAACCAATTGGCGAAGGGCTCCGTGCTGCCCGAAGCAACGTAGTAGCGGATTTCAACCATTCCAGCGGGTAACACAAGTGTTACCGACTGTCTATGCATTTGCTGCGGCTTGGATGGGACTGGATGTCGGCGGCGCCGATCCAGAACACTTCGGCTTCCGAATCCTCGGTGTCGAGCCAGAGCAGCGGCAATTGGGGATAAGCGGTCTCCAGGTTGTCGCGGCCGCGGCCGATTTCGCACAACAGCCCGCCCTGGGGCGTCAGGTGGTGTGCGGCCTCGTCCAGGATCCGCCTGACGATATCGAGCCCGCCGGGGCCGCCATCGAAGGCGAGTTTTGGTTCAGTGCGGCATTCCCGTGGCAGCGCCGCCATCCCTTCCGCATCGACATAGGGCGGATTGGAAATGATCAGGTCGTAACGCTTTGGGCCGATCGGCCCAAATAGATCGCCTCGGTAGAGCGCCACCCTGTCTTTAAGACCGTGCTCGGCGATATTTCGCGCGGCGACGTCGAGCGCATCTTTGGAAATATCGACCGCGTCGATCTGCGCGTTTGGAAAACGCCGGCTGGCGAGAACCGCAAGGCAGGCAGAACCGGTGCAGAGGTCAAGCACGCTCTCGACGGCTCCGGGATCGTCGATCAACGCGGCATCACGGCCGCCGAAATGCGAATCCAGGAGTTCGCCGATAAAGGAGCGCGGCACAATCACGCGCTCGTCGACATAGAACGGCAGGCCGCGCATGTAGATCTTGTTGACGAGATAAGCGGCGGGTTTTCGCGTGCTGACGCGGCGCTCAACCAAGTCGAGGATCCTCTCGCGTTCGGCCGCTGTCACCCGCGCCGCGGCAAACGTCTCGAATTGATCGGGATGAAGATGCAAGGCTTCGCACACCAGGAACGCGGCTTCGGCGACCGGATCGGTGGTGCCGTGCGCGAAGGCAAGTTTGGCTGCGAGGAAACGGCTCACCGCATAGCGGACGAAATCGAGCAGCGTCTGGAGTTCGTCGGCCGCGGCTCTCGGAGGTTTCGAGACGGCACGGCCGCGTTTCGCCGGCTTGACGCGCTTTGCCATCAGGATTTGGCCATCAGGATTTGGTCCAGCGCGCGGCGGCGGCGTCATCGTGCTCGCGCGCCTCCACCCAATCCGCTCGGCCGGCGCTCTCCTCGCGCTTCCAGAACGGCGCGCTGGTCTTTAAGTAATCCATCAGGAACTCGGCGGCGTGGAACGCCGCCTGGCGGTGCTGCGAGGCGGTCACCACCAGCACGATGTTTTCGCCAGGCTGAATGCGGCCGAAGCGGTGGATCACGGTCAGGCCATCGAGCGGCCAGCGCGACATCGCCTCGTCGGCATGGCGCTTGATTTCGGCCTCCGCCATGCCGGGGTAATGTTCGAGCGTGAGCGCGGCGATCTTCTCGGTCCCTTCGCTGCCCCGGCAAATACCGGAGAAACTCACGACGGCCCCGATATCGGTGCGACCCATGGTGAGAGCCGCGATTTCCTTGGCGATGTCGAAATCGGCGTCCTGAATGCGGATCGTGACTGGGGCGCTCATGCAGGCGGCTCTAACCGCCGGTCATCGGCGGGAAAAAGGCGATCTCGCGGGCGCCGGCGATCACGGCATCCGCTTTGACATGGGTGTGGTCGATCGCAGCGCGAATCACTTTTGGCGTCTCAAAGGCGTGCGCGTAGGCATCGTCGCGCGCGGTCAGCCACGCCATCAGGTCTGCTACCGTGCGCACGTTCGGCGGCGGCTCAATCGTCTCTTCGGCCTTGCCGATCCTTTCGCGCACCCAGGCGAAATATTTCAGCTTCATCCCTCGTCCTCCTTGATGAGGTGATGGATGCCAGCGCGGAAATAGTCATAGCCGGTATAGATCGTGAAGATCGCCGACACCCATAGCAGCAAGAGGCCGATCTGGGTGACGACCGGCACCACCAGATCGCCGGCCTCGCCCGCGAGCAGGAAGCCGATCGCAATCAGCTGGATCGTGGTTTTCCATTTGGCCAGTTTTGTCACGGGCACGCTGACGCGCAGGGCGGCCAGATATTCCCTTAAGCCCGACACCAGGATTTCGCGGCACAGGATGACGATCGCGGCCCATAGCGACCAGCCATGGATGATGCCGTCCGCCGCCAGCATCAGGAGGCAGGATGCCACCAACAGCTTGTCGGCGATCGGGTCGAGCATCCGGCCGAACGCCGATTGCTGGTTCCAGATGCGCGCATAGTAGCCGTCGAGATAGTCGGTGACCCCGGCGGCGATAAACACGGCGACCGCCACCCAGCGCAACCACAGCGGGCCGTCCATGATGGACTGCGCATAGATGCAGCCGACCACCACCGGAATCGCGGCGATCCTGGCATAGGTCAGGATATTCGGGATGGACAGGCTCTTGGGCTGTCCCCTGGTCGTTGCGATGTTCATCCGTCTTACCAATACCGCTGCAGCGTGAAGGTCAACCGCTGGGCCCACATGACCCGCCTCAGACGACGCTCATATGTCGCGAAAGCCGCTTTCAACCCGGCCGGGCGTGGAAAAACTCGAAAACCTTGCGGGCGCTTTCGGCGCTGACGCCGGGAACCTTGCCGAGGTCGGCGATCGAGGCCCGCTCGATCTCCTTCAACGTTCCGAAATGATGCAGCAAGGCACGTTTGCGTGACGGGCCGATGCCCGGGATTTCCTGCAAACCGGCTTCGCGGATGTCCTTTTTGCGCAGCTTGCGGTGCGAGCCGATCACAAAGCGATGCGCCTCGTCGCGCAGCCGCTGGATGAAATACAGCACCGGGTCGCGTGGCTCAAGTTTGATCGCCTCGCGGTCCGGCATGAACAGCGTCTCGCGGCCGGCATCGCGCTCCGGACCCTTGGCGACCGCCAGCAACGATACCTGGCCAAGCCCCAGTTCCTCGAAGATTTCGCGTACCGCGTTGAGCTGGCCGCGGCCGCCGTCGATGATGACGAGGTCGGGCCATTGCGGAAACGAATCGTCATCCGTTTTTGTATCCGCTTTTGCTTTGGCCGGATCGCCTTCGGCAGGCGCCAAGAGCCGCTTGAAGCGCCGCTGCAAGACCTCGCGCATCATGGCGTAATCGTCGCCCGGCGTCAGGCCTTCGGACTTGATGTTGAACTTGCGGTACTGGTTCTTGATGAAGCCGTCCGGCCCCGCCACGATCATGGCGCCGACCGCGTTGGTGCCCTGAATGTGGCTGTTGTCGTAGACTTCGATCCGCTTGGGCGGATGCGGCAGGCCGAGCGTCGTGACCAGCCCCTGCAGCAGCCGGCTCTGGGTCGCGGTGTCGGCGAGCTTGCGCCCCAGCGCCTCGCGCGCATTGGTCAGCGCGTGTGCGATCAATTCCTTCTTTTCCCCGCGTTTGGGCACCGAGACTTCGACCTTGGATCCGGCCTTGACCGAAAGCGCATCGGCGAGCAGCTCGCATTCCTCGATCTCGTGCGAGAGCAGGATCAGTTTCGGCGGCGGCTTGTCGTCGTAGAACTGCGCCAGGAACGAGGCCAGCACCTCTTCCGGAGTGAAGGATTTTTCAGCGCGCGGGAAATAAGCGCGGTTGCCCCAGTTCTGGCCGGTGCGGAAGAAGAACACCTCGACGCAGGAATAGCCGCCTTCCTGATGGATGGCGAACACGTCGGCCTCCTCCACCGTGCGGGGATTGATGCCCTGCTGCGACTGGATCGCCGACAGTGCCGCGAGACGATCGCGATAGAGCGCGGCGGTTTCGAATTCGAGCTCGCTTGACGCCTTTTCCATCTCGCCTGCGAGCTCCTGCTTTACCAGATGACTGCGGCCGGAAAGGAAGTCGGTCGCCTCGCGCACCAGATTTGTATAGCCGGTGAAATCGACCTCCCGCGTGCAGGGTCCCGAGCAGCGGCGGATCTGATAGAGCAGGCACGGCCGTGTGCGGCTTTCGAAAAACGCGTCGGTGCAGGAGCGGATCAAAAACGCGCGCTGCAGCGCCGTGATGGTGCGGTTGACCGCGCCGGCCGAAGCAAACGGTCCGAAATATCGCCCGGGCCTCGTCTGCGCGCCGCGATGTTTGAGGATCTGCGGCGCCCAGTGATCGCCCGTGATCAGGATGTAGGGAAATGATTTGTCGTCGCGCAGCTGCACGTTGAAGCGTGGCCGCAATTGCTTGATCAGATTTGCCTCGAGCAGCAGCGCTTCGGTCTCGGTCGACGTCGAGACGATCTCGACCGTCACGGTGGCCGCGATCATGCGCAGGATGCGCGCCGGCTGGGGCGCGCTGACGCGAGCGTAGGAGGCGAGACGCTTGCGGACGTTTTTCGCCTTGCCGACATAGAGCACGTCGCTCGCCGCATTCAGCATCCGGTAGACGCCGGGCGAGATCGGCGCGAGGCGCACCGCGTTCTCGATCGCGGCGTGGCCGACGGCGAGCGGGCCCTCGGCGACAGCTGCGGCAGGCTCTTCCGGAACCTCAGGCAGGCGGGCTTCTTCGTCCTCCTCGGGGATTGACGTCGCGGGATCGACGTCGGCGGCAAGATCGTTCGGTGGCAGATCCGGCTCGGAACCGCGCGGCGGCTTCGCTGGCCCTGAGGTCTTGGGCGAGGTTTTGGGATTTTCGGTAGAATCGTGATCCATCAAACCGAATTTAGGCGCTGCCACGGCCCATCGCCAGCGCCCGCGGCGGGGTGAATTCACGCCGGCGGAGGCGCAAGGGCAGGGCCGGCGGTAACACATCTTTAATAATGATGAGCGGGCGGTAACCGCCCTTAACAAGCCTTTAACTTAAAACTCTCGATAAATCTGGTCGGAAGAAAATGGAATTCCGTAACCATGCGGGCTGCGAACCTTCGAGATTGCGGCGCGCCGGTCGCGGTGAGTTGCGTGGAGTAACCAATGGACAGGTTGGTGTTGGGCGCAGTGGCGTTGCTCGCCGCGCTCTGGGCGCCGTCGGCCCAGGCGGCCGACTTCACCGTGCACAACCCGCCGCCCAACGGCTACTGGTGGGCCGGCCCCTATCTCGGCGGCAATATCGGTTACGCCTGGGGTTCGGTCGACAACAATCCGACCAAGCCATCGGGCTTCGTCGGCGGGGTCCAGGCCGGCTACAACTTGCCGACCGGAAGCTGGCAGACCGGCCCATCATGGGTGTTCGGCGTTGAAGGCGATATCCAGGCGACCGGTGCCGATGACACGTTTGCGCCCTGGAAATTCTCAAATCCGTGGTTCGGAACCGTGCGCGGCCGCGCCGGTTACGCCTTTAACAACATCCTGTTCTACGGCACCGCGGGCCTCGCCTTCGGCGAGTTGCGCGGCTTGACGTTCGGCGGCTTTTCGGACTCCCATACCAATGCGGGCTGGACCGCGGGCGTCGGCGCCGAGTTCGGGCTCAGTCAGTTCGGCTTGGCCCAGCGCTGGAGCGCCAAAATCGAATATCTCTATGTCGATCTAAACGACAGCCAGTTCGTCGTCACCGGCGTGCAAAACGGTTACCGGTTCGGCGTGCTGCGCGCCGGCGTGAACTATCATTTCTGATAGTAACAAGAAAATATCGGACCACAGCCTTCCGGCCGCTCGTTCAGCGGCCGGAATTTTTTGGCACAGCGCTTACGATGAAACCACGAGGTTGACCGCCTTGGGACCTTTGCCCTTCTTGTCCGGCTCAACCTCGAACGTAATGCGCTGACCCTCCGTCAGATCCTTCAATCCCGCCCGCTCGACTGCCGTGATGTGCACGAACACGTCGCGACCGCCGTCGTCGGGCTTGATAAAGCCGTAGCCGCGTTCTCCATTGAAGAACTTGACCGTTCCAGTCATGGCCATCGGGAAACTCCTCCCCCGTACTGCTCTGCTGCTACGCGCATATCGCGTAGCGGCCGACCGGACATTCGCTGCCGGAAGCTTGGCCACCTTGAGCGGATCGGTTCACGTCCCGATCCGCCTGGATTTCTTTGAGGCCTTGGTCACTCCGCCGCAACCATTCGCGGAAGCGGAACGTAAAGCCAGTCCTACGCCCCTGAGCATAATACGGTTCTTCGTAAATTGACTACGGCTTTCAACAGCTGCGGCCTAAGCTCTGGGCGCCTCGAGCTTGAAGCGGCCGGCGCCGCCCTGGCCGAGCGGCTTTTCAAGTTCGGGCAGGATCGCCTTGAGCTCGCCTTGAAGCGTCCATGGCGGGTTGACGATGAGAACACCGGCAGAGGCGAGCGCAGCACCCGCCGTCTGCGGCCCGACGCTGAACTCCAGCCGCAGGCATTTTCCGCCGCCTGTGGTTGTGCCGGCGATTGCTGCCACGTGCTGCGCGAGGCCGTCGGCGGCGCGCCGGCTCTTGGCCGGATACCACAGGAGATAGCTGCCGGTCGGCCATTTTGCGAAAGCAGCTTCAAAGCCCGTAGCCATTCGTTCGAACTCGTCCCTCGCCTCGAACGGCGGATCGACCAGCACGAGGCCGCGCCGCTCGTTCGGCGGCACGAAGGCCGGCAACGCCATCCAGCCGTCGAGATCGACGACACGGGCCTGGGTGTCGCGACGCAAGCCGTCGATCAGGTGCTTGCGCGCGTCCGGCTCGACCTCGCAGGCGGTCAGCCGGTCCTGCGGCCGCAGCAACGCGCGCGCGATCAACGGCGACCCCGGATAGGCGGTCAACGCGCCTTGTGGATTGAAGGCGCGGACGACGTCGAGATAGGGTTTTAGCAGCGATAATGTCTTTTCCGAAAAGCGCGCCTGCATGATCCGCGCGATGCCGGTCAGCCACTCGCCGCCGCGGCGCGCTTCTTCACTGGTGAGATCGTAGCGGCCGGCGCCGGCATGGGTGTCGAGGACGCGGAATGCAGCCGGCTTCTCGTGCAGATAGAGCAGGATGCGCACCAGCACGATGTGCTTGATGACGTCGGCAAAGCCGCCGGCATGAAAGGCGTGACGGTAGTTCATGCGCGAGGGGTTACCACGTCATTGCGAGCGCAGCGAAGCAATCCATCGCGCGGCGAGTAAAACTGGATTGCTTCGTCGCTTGCGCTCCTCGCAATGACGGCGGAGAGACCTACCCGCCCCGGATCGGGGGCATCGTCACCTGGTCACGTCGGCAGGCGCGGCCGTCGAGCTCCTCGCAGGCGCGGAACTGCAGGTCCTTGCTCATGCAGATGCGCACTTCGGAAAGCCGCGTCCGGTTGCAGGTCACCGAGATCGCGGCGTTCGAGAGCCCGGGATTGGCCTTGATGAAGGCGTCCTCGACCTCGGCGGGCGCAACCGTCTTGGCGTCCGACAATTGCAGGAAATCCTCGGGGATTTTCACCGCCGCACGCGCTTTGCGGATGGTCTCGAAATAGGCCCGCTCGGAAAGTCCCGAGCAGGTGCCGTGCTTGTCCCATTCGTTGAAGATCAGTCCCGGCGCCGGCATCAGATCGAGCATCGAGGTCATGATGTTGCGCTCAAGCCGCGGTGACGGCCGTTGGCAATATTCGGGAAAGCCGTGCTCGTATTGCGGCCACAGCCCGTGGACCACGAAGGAAAACGGCCGGCCGCCGCATTGGGCCTGCGAACGCCCGCTATTGCCGCGCTCGACCGCCTCCTCGCAGAACGAGGGCGACCACGACAGCGACAGCACATAGAAATCGAACTCGCCGGGGGCATTTTGCCGGCCGTCCTGGGCGAACGCGCCCCCCGCGGACGCGATCCCTGCAAAGACGAGCAGGCTCAAGAAGATCAGGAACCGCACGATCGAATCAAAACGGGAACGCGAATCAAAACGGGAATGCGAATCTAAACGGGAATGAAACATGACGCCGCCCTCTCAACCAGACTGTACCGGAAGCCTAGCAGGCGTGCGTAGAACATTTCAAGAACAAAATGGGATCAGCGCAGCGAAAACGGCGATCTTCCCGGCTGGATTGTGGTTTAGGGGCGGGCGGCCCTGCAGTTCGGATTGTAGGCCCAGTTCCGGTCAAGCCCGGTCACGCACCACTGGACGCCCTGGTCGTAGCCGGCGAATCCGCCGTCCTCGATGATCGAATAGTACAGGCTGCGCGCCTTGCCGTCGCTCAACATGACGCTTCCGGCGCAGTAACGGCGCGGGATGTTGTCGGACTGCCAGGGCCGGAACGCGATTTCATGGATGCCGCTAAAGCCGGTGATCTTGAGCTGCGAATTCCAGTAGGTGCTTTCCTTTTCCCCGAATTGGTTGGTGATCATCCCCATTGCCTTTTCGCAAGGGGCGACCCGCCCGTCATAACTTGGGCCGAACAGCCCGAAATTCAATTCCAGCGGGTTGGCGGCGGAAGCCGGCTGGCCCAACGCCAACAGGCCGCATACGGCGCCGAAGGCGGCTGCCAAAGCTAGTCTCTTTACGGCCGAAGCGACGTCACGCATATGCAATCCGAGGGCTGGTGGCACGTAATGACCGTGCCGCGAAGCCGCGACCTGGTCAAGTGCAGCGCGGCAACACTTGGAGTTAAGTCCGCGACCGGCGCGCGGGCGGCCTTTTTTTGGCGCCGGATGGGCCCTAAGATGCCGGTGAAAATGGGAGTCGGCGAATGCGAACGATAGCGGCTTTGAGCCTGGTTGCCACAAGCCTGGTTGCCGTGTGCGGGATACAGGCCTCGCCGGTGCGGGCCGATTGGGTGCCGCCCTTCAAGGGCAACGACACGGGCGGCATCATCGCCTATGAGCTCGCGACCACGGTGGATGCCCGCCAGCTCGCGGTCGATCACTGCGCACGCTACGGCAAGGTGGTGAAATTCCTCGCCGTCGAGCCGCACTATGGCGGCTATGTGTCGTTTGCCTGCCGCTGGGTGCCGTATGGCGCCAACGAACGGCCGTTGCGCACCCTCTACTGAGCTCACACCTCCACCGGATAAGGAAATGGCGAGACAGGAGCGCGCAACATGACGCGGCAACTTCGCCCATTGCAGCTATCGTTTTGCCTGGCGCTTTGGCTGGGGTGCTGCGTGCTGCCGGCGCGCGCCGACGATCTGCCGGTCCGCAAGGCGGGGCTGTGGGAAATGAAGATCCTCAAGACCGGCGCTGGCCTGCCCGACATGACCATGCAGCATTGTACCAAC
>VAZG01000564.1 GCA_005885285.1 Alphaproteobacteria bacterium
CAGCGCGAGGAGCCCTGCGATGTTGAGCGAAACGATGCGGCGGGTGAGGCTGGAGAAGCTGAGCGTGAATAGGAATTGCCCGGCGCGGCTCAGCCAGCGCAGCGGTCCCTGCCAACGCTGCGCCGGCGGACTTTCGGCGGCGGTATTGTCCAGCGCGAGCGACGACGAAGCGCCGTCGGCATGCACGCTCTGATCAGGCTGCGTTCGATCTAGCAATGGCTAGTGCCCACGTAGTCTTGCGATCCGTAGTCTTGCGATGCGTCGTTTTGCGATGCTCGTTGCCCTCACAGCCTACCCCAGGCGGACCGTGGCGTCAGTCCGCAAGGCGCGCATGGCGCCTTGAAATCAAGCCTCCTTGAAGCGGTAGCCCACGCCGTAAAGGGTCTCGATCATTTCAAAATCGTCGTCCACCACCTTGAACTTCTTGCGCAGCCGCTTGATGTGGCTGTCGATGGTGCGGTCGTCGACATAGACTTGGTCGTCATAGGCCGCGTCCATCAATGCATTGCGGCTTTTCACCACGCCGGGGCGCGTCGCCAAGGCCTGCAGAATCAGGAATTCGGTCACCGTCAGCGTCACCGGCTCGTTCTTCCAGGTGCAGGTGTGCCGTTCCGGATCCATCCGTAACAGCCCGCGGTCCAGCGCCTTGGCGTCGTTCTCCTTCGGCACCGCGGTCGGATCCTTTGGCTGCGAGCGGCGCAGCACCGCCTTGACGCGCTCGACCAGCAGCCGCTGCGAGAACGGCTTGCGGATGAAATCGTCGGCGCCCATCTTCAGGCCAAACAATTCATCGATCTCTTCGTCTTTGGAGGTGAGAAAGATCACCGGCAGATCGGACTTCTGGCGCAACCGCCGCAGCGTCTCCATGCCGTCCATGCGCGGCATCTTGATGTCGAGGATCGCAAGATCCGGCTGGCTGGTGCGGAAGCCGTCAAGCGCGGAGGCACCATCCGTGTAGGTCATGATGCGGTAGCCTTCAGCTTCCAGCGCGATCGAAACGGAGGTGAGAATGTTGCGGTCGTCATCGACCAGGGCGATTGTGGGCATGAGCCTGCTTTCAGATAGACAGTGGCTGAAACGGCGAGCAATCCAGCGATGCGCCGCATAAATGGGCTTCGAACACGGTCAACGAGCAATGCAAGCTGGGCTGAAGTGTGACCGAGTTCCGCAAAAACGCCTCGCTCGGCGATGCGTCCCAACTCTTGTGAACGTCCGTTTACCCGAAAAATGGCCCGCATTGCAATAGGATAACTAGGTAAAATCGATGCAAACGACCGCCGATTTCGACCCTCAGAACCTGGCTAAATCGCTGTTGCGGCGACGCCGGCAGGGTGCACTGGCAACCCTGATGGCTGGCATTGGCGACCCCTATTGCTCGTTGGTCAATGTCGCAAGCCACCCCGACGGCTCGCCGATTCTGCTGATTTCGCGGCTTGCGCTGCATACCAGGAACGTGCTGGCCGATCCCAGGGTCTCGCTGATGCTGGACGAACGGGCGGCGGGCGATCCGCTCGAGGGCGCGCGCATCATGCTGGCGGGCCGGGCGGAAGGGGCCGGCACCGATGAGCTCGACAACCTGCGCCGCCGCTATCTCAACGCTCATCCCTCCGCGCAAGCTTTTGCAAATTTCAAGGACTTTTCCTTCTTCCGAATCCGCCCTTCGGGCGCGCATCTAGTGGCCGGCTTCGGCCGGATCGTGGACCTCAGGCCTGACCAATTCCTGACCGACATCGCCGATGCCACAGCGTTGCTTGAGGCCGAGCAGGGCGCAATCGAGCACATGAATGCCGACCACCGCGAGGCCATGAACCTCTACGCGACCAGATTGCTCGGTGCAGAGGGCGCCGATTGGCGCTGCACCGGCTGCGATCCCGAAGGCATCGACCTGCAGGCGGGCGACACGGCATTGCGACTCAATTTTCCCGAAAAGGTGACCGCGCCGGGTGAGCTGCGCAAGATGCTGGTCGCTCTTGCCAACGAAGCGCGCGCTAACTGATCCGCTCTACGCGCTTGGCGGAATGTCGCCGTCAGTCGCAAGGTTCGGCAAAAACGACACGTCCATGCTGTAGCGCTTGGAGTCGATGGACACCCTGATGCGCTTCCACGTGATGAAGGGCGCGGGGTCGAACCACAGGTTCTCGCTTTCAAACAGATGCAACTCGTTGCGCGCGGGATCGAGCCAACGTGAGACGGTGCGCCAGGGCGAACGACCGTTCACCTGAAAACTCCCATTGAGCTCGACATCCTGAAATTCGGTTTCGGGACATGTGCCATGAAGCTTGTGGTCATGGGCCTGGCGTGCCGGCGCGCGAGCGCTGTTGGTGTCGCACTGGGCGGTCGATTCAGCAGCCGCGACCAGGCTGACGATTTCCGCGAATCCAAAAATGGGACGGGCCGAGGCGTTACGGCAAGCGATGCCTGGCTATCTCATCGACGCCTCATCTCCCGCAAATGCCTATCCGCCTCTGTGGGGGCCGTTTGCCCTGATCGGCGAGGCCCGCTAGGCCGCCAGTTGTGCGTCGCAATAGAGAAAAAAGCCCCTCGAGATCACGGCGGATTGTCGCACAAGCCCAAGTCCAACGCATATGCCTCGCGCTGCGGCAAGTCATTGAAGGAAATTAGAGACCTGCCTTCGAATAAACCAAAACCGAAGGGATCGGCTTGGCAAGCCGCGCGTTCATGAGTATTAGGTCGCGGAACCGGGCCCACAGGGCTATATTGACGGTCACCGCGACCAAGGCGCGTCGAGCGGCTTTCGCGCTAGAGAAATGCGGGTTCGAGGAGGTTCTTCGTGCAAGAGACGGGCGTGCATAACG
>VAZG01000565.1 GCA_005885285.1 Alphaproteobacteria bacterium
CAGCGCGGCCCGGGCGTAGGGGCTATTGGCGTGGCCGTCGTAGAACGCCTTGTAGGCAAGCGGGGAGTTCGCGAGCACCGCCTTGTGCCACGCCGCCGCCTCCATCAGGTTCCCAAGCAGCCGGCGGATGTGGTCGCACAGGGGATCGCGCGGGAACAAGGTGATGAACTCCTGATAATATTCCGGCGAGCCCTCAGACAGCACATAGTCATAGGCTTGGCGCACCGAGCGTGCCGGCAAATTCGATGCCGTCTGGATGATGGGGCCTCGAGCGGGCGGACGGGTCGCCGCCACGGCCGTGTCTCCGAAGAAATAAAAGTCGCTGGTCAAGGACGAACTCTCCCAGGGCGTCTGCTGGCCGTCGGTCGAATGATTGACGTCAAGACGAATGCGTTTGAACAGCTTTTCGATCGGCAGGTTCGGTTCGCGCGCGAGCTGCAGGAAAGCCGACGTATAGGGGCTGTGGCCTCCGGATCCGTCGAGCGCCTCCGTTCCCGGCGCCGTCGAGTAACCGACGATCGAGCCGTTCGGCGCATCGACGATCGCAAGTCCGCGCCCGGCATCGTTGATGGTTGGGAATGGATTGTTCCTGCAGGCGTCGAGCACGACAATGCGCATCCGGCTCGGGATCGCTTCCAGCGTCGCCATCACGTCGACCAGGCGGATCGAGTTGGCGGCAAGATCGGACGGCGAGGAAATCTTCGCGTCGACCGGGACAAGGTAGTTCTCTCCTGCAAGCTGCACGCCGTGTCCGGCATAATAGATCATGGCGACCGCGTTGGGTCCGCGTGCGGCAACCCTGGAAGAGAAGTCCTGCACGACCTTGATCATGTCGCTGTGCGTCAGATCGGTCGCTTCAACCACCTCGAAGCCCGCCGAGTTCAAGAACTGCGCCATCGACTGCGCGTCGTTATCGGGATTGAGAAGCGGCGGCGCGCTCTGGTATTTCGAATTGCCGATCACCAGCGCAACCCGCTGCTCGGGACTTTGAACAGCGTTGGCGATTGCGGCGTTGGCGGGTTGAGCCAGGGCAATGCCGTCGGAGAAGCTCAACAGGCTACCCAGCAGGCCGGCGCACAACAGCAGTGATTTGAAACCGGACATTTTGCAACGGGACATGGTGTCCTCCTCAAGCAAATCTCGATTGCCGAGATTTGTTGCGGACACGCTAAGCCGGGTTCGATTGGTCGTACGTGACGGCGGTCACGATCGAAAAGGCGCTCGGTCGCTAAGAGAAGAACGCGATCTTCTCGGTCTGGCTCATGCGCCGGATCGGCGCCAGCGGATCGTTGGCCGGAACGTTGGGCTTTCGCAAAATCCCGCTCGCGATGATGGTCGAACCGAGCGAGGGCTCCGGCGAAGCCTCGCGGGGCGGTTCGGCGACGGGCTGAGGCGGCGAGGGGATCGCCGGCGGCTGTTGCGCGACGGCCACTGGCTCGACCCTTGCCGGTACTGTCTCGGGCTCGCGCGAACGTGCCGCCGAGATCGGCGCTTGCTCGAATTCGGGCTCCGCCAATTCGAGGTCGTCGGCGTCGTCAAGCGCGGCCATCTCCATCGCGACCAGATCCAACACCGCTTCGTCATCGGCATCGGCCGCTGCCTCATGCATAGCGGCGGGCATTTCGGGTGTGGGAGCGGCCGCCGGCGCGAAGGCTCCCGCGGCCTGGGCCGGTACGTCGGTGTCGCCGAACTCGTCGAGCCGCGCCCTGATCCGTTCGAACGCGGCGCCCAAGGCCGCGCGGGGATCGGCCGCCGATATTTGCTCGCAGCCCGCTTCGATGGCACCCACCTGGGAATCGAGCAGGTCGCAGATCCTGCCATCCGCGCCGATCTCCCGCCACCGCCAGGAGATTTCCTTGACGATGCGGGCACCTTTGCGGATCGGCGCCAGTTTTTCCGCAAGGCCGAGGCCGTCCAATGTCGCCGAGATGCTCGCTCCGGCCTGATCGACTGCGCCGCGAATCGCCGCCAGCGCTTCCTCAAGGCCATCGTCAGTTGCTGGCTGCGGCCGCTGCGCCAGCGTTTCCTCGATCCGCGCCACCGCATCCAGCACCATGCTGGTATCGGCGTTGCGGTTGCGCTTGGCAAACTCGCCGAGGAACCAGCGGCCCCGCGACGTCTCCATGAAGGCTTCGCGGATCGCGTCATAATCCGCCTCGCTCGGCAGCGCCGCGCGAGCGGATATCGGCGATAGGGCGAAAGCTTCGTCGGCCATGGCAAACTCTTCCGCGCAAATCACCGCGCGTTACGCTAACGATCATCACGATATCAGCCGAATCGCAATTGAATTGATGCCAGCCTATTCACAAATCCCCATCGGATCGCGCGAGGCATCCGGGCGATTCGCCGTGCGGCTGTCGCTGTTTTATGGCGCCATGTTCGGATTGCTCGGTGCTTACCTGCCGTT
>VAZG01000566.1 GCA_005885285.1 Alphaproteobacteria bacterium
CACCCTGAACGCCAGCGTTCCGAGGGGCGCCACATTGGTCCCGCGCACCGCTTCGCCTTTCCCACAGGAGATACCTTCGCGGAGCGCCTCGGGTTCATGCGTTGCTCATTCGAACTGGCTGTGGAGTTCACGGGAGGTCGGGACTATGGCCAATTCTGGCCGCCAGCGCCTCGCCGGCGCCGTCCGACATGACGGCGGCCCTCCGGGGTTCAGGATGCCGCCGATGACCACGAGGTAATCGTGGTAGTTCAGAGAACTGGCGCGGACGCGGAGACAGCGGCGCGAGAGCTATCTTTCGCCGCCGAACGGCTTTAGTGTCGTGCTATCACTCAACAGTGCCGGACGATCGATGTCCGAGGCGCATCGCTTTCCGTCCTGTTGTAGCTGAAGTCGAGCCGGGGGCGATTAAAAAACGGGAGGCAGCTTCGATGGCCAACTCGCCAGATGCATGGGTCGAGGATGCCCGCAACCTCGATAATGCCGAGCAGCTTCTGAACTCGGCCCGCGGCATCCTGCTGGAAACCCCAGCCATCGGCGATTTTCTGAGAAACGAAACCAATAAACGCATCGTCGTGGCCCCGAAGGGCTACGGCAAGACCTTTCTTCTGAAATCCAAACGGATCTTGCTGCAGCGCAATTCGGAAAATTTGTCGTGCTTGCCGGACAATCAATTAGTGGACGCGACGATTTCCGACAGCCCGAGCCTGTCGCAAGCCGACCTGCAGCGTTTCGTCGATTATGCGTTCTGGTGCCAGATATGGTCGGCTGCGTTGATGGTCAGTGTCGTCAAGAGCAGCGCGAAGTTCCACCCATTGGACCCGGCTGATTTCCGCTCGCCCGTCATGCGGCAACTGCTGCTGTCTTCGTACCCGGTCTCGCCATTCGATGCGCTGAAGCGGCTGATCAACTCCGACCGCGAATTTCAGCAAGCGCGCCGCTCGCACGATCTGACCACGCTGATGTCCTATTACCGCCAGATCCGGCGCCCGGTGGCCGTGTTCGTCGATACGATCGACGAATACTTCGAGGGCTACGTCGACAATGGCGGCTCACACGAGGCGGATGCGAGCTATCTCCACCGCAACAAGGATTCCCGCATCTGGATCGTCGGTCAGCTCGGCATCTGCCGCGCGATCCGCGAGCTGCTCGGTGTCAATCCGCACATCAAGATCTTTGTTTCGATCCGCAAGGAGGCCTTCAACAACCTGGATTATTATGATCGCAACGCAGTCAACATCAGCAGTCTGGTCGTGCAGCTGCATTATTCGGGCGAAGACCTGAGCCGTATTTTCGATAAAAACATCGAGGCGATGCAGCGCGACGACCTGGCCCAGCCGAGGGAAGCGATGCCAATCGCGCGCTTCATCGGCGCGTCCAACGCGATGATCGTCAACCCGATCACAAAGAAGAGCGAAGTCTTTTACGATTTCGTGCTCCGTCATAGCCTGTATCGGCCACGCGACTTGATGCTGATCGGCGGCAAGATCTCGCAGATTCCGGCGGGCTTGCGCACGCAAGAACGTCTCAGGGCGGCGGTCGACCAGGCCGCCGGCGAAATCGTCTGGCATTACCTCGCGGAGATGCGCGGCCTGACCGAGGTTCCGGATCGGTCGTTGTTCGGCCTGATCCCGAGCAACGTATTGGACAGGAGTGCGCTGAAGCGCATCGCCGAAACCTACGTCGCTCGGCTGAAGGAAAAGGGGCTCGACGCTTCGATTGGGCACCCGTTCTGCGCTCTTTATCGCCTCGGTCTCTTGGGCGTCGTGCGCCGCAACCGAGAGCAAAAAGACATCCAGGTCTTTAGGCGGCCGCACGAAATCGAACACGACGGGTCCAAGCCGACGCTGCCCGCGGAGCGGCACTACCTAATCCACCCCGCCCTTGATGACATCGTCGCCCAAGCTTCGAGCGACTACATTCGCGCCTTCCATACCCGTAATGTCATCGGCCACGGCAATCGCTGGCGCGAGGGCAAGATCTTCAAATGCGCGGCAAAAGGCGATCTCAGCCGCTATTCGCGCGTGCTCAGCGACCCGGTAGTTGGCGAGCATTTTACGCGATACCTCGT
>VAZG01000191.1 GCA_005885285.1 Alphaproteobacteria bacterium
GGGCCGTAGTCCGCCGATGGATCGATCGAGGTGCCGATCTTCAAGTTCTCGACGCGGGGAATTAGTTTCTCCATCAGCCGGTCGCCGGTGGTCTTGCCCACGGGCACCGCGACCGAGATCGCCATGCAGCGTTCGCCGGCCGAGCCGTAGCCGGCGCCGATCAAGGCATCGACGGTCTGGTCCATGTCGGCGTCGGGCATCACGATGGCATGGTTCTTGGCGCCGCCGAAACATTGCGCGCGTTTTCCGGTGGCCGCCGCCCGCTCATAGATATATTGCGCGATCGCCGAGGAGCCGACGAATCCGACCGCCTTGATATCGGGATCGTCCAGGATCGCGTCGACCGCTTCCTTGTCGCCATTGACGACGTTGAGAATGCCCGGCGGCAGCCCGGCCTCGATCATCAATTTCGCAAGCTCCATCGGCACGCCGGGATCTCGCTCCGACGGTTTGAGGATAAAAGCGTTGCCGCAGGCGATCGCCGGCGCGAATTTCCACATCGGAATCATTGCCGGAAAATTGAACGGCGTGATGCCGGCGACCACGCCCAAGGGTTGCCGCAGCGAATAGATGTCGATGCCGGGGCCCGCGCCTTCGGTGTATTCGCCCTTCATCAAATGCGGAATGCCGCAGGCAAATTCGACCACTTCAAGCCCGCGCTGGATGTCGCCCTTGGCGTCGGGAACGGTCTTGCCGTGCTCGCGCGCCAGCAAGTCTGCAAGCTTGTCGTAGTCGCGCTGGGCGAGTTCCAGGAATTTCATCATCACCCGGCCGCGGCGCTGCGGATTGGTCGCCGCCCACTCCGCCTGCGCGACCAAAGCGTTCTCGACCGCGGCGCGCACTTCCGCTTTCGACGCCAACGCCACCTTGGCCTGGACGTCGCCGGTCATCGGTTCGAAAACGTCAGCCGCGCGTCCGGATGTGCCCTTGACCTCGCGGCCGCCGATGAAATGTCCGATTGAACGCATGTGTTCCTCCACTATTCCGTCCTTTAGGTGAACGTGATCTCCGCGCAAACGCGTTCCCCGTTTGTTAGCTAAGGGAAACCGGTATCCACTTTTCCGGATCATGCTCTGGCCGAATGCCGATTTTGGGCGGCATCTTGCAGTCTTTACGACGTTTGGGAAGGCTTTCCGCGCGCATCGCGTTTGCGAAATTGCGGGCTGAACCGGCAGTTGCCGAGCATTCGACCAATGGCGTAGGCCGATACCGTGTTGGCCGTGTCAGGGCCGGGCAGCAGCAGCACCCTTTTTGGACGCGAGCTTCTTCGCGGCCAGCTTCGCCGCTGCCGTGCGGCCAAGCACGGTCTCGCGCCCGGCGTCCAAAATCTCACCGGAGAACTCGCCGGTGCCGGCAATGCGCGACATCACCATCGTTCCCATCATGGTGGCGAGGATGGCCATCGCCTGTTTGCGCGCGGTCTTGCGCGGAACGTCGAGGATCTGGTCGGCCATCAGCTCGATCATCTGTTCCAGCTTGGCCGCAAAGGCCCTCCGCGTCTTGGGGCTTTCACGGGCGATCTCGGCGCCCAGCGTCGGTATAGCGCAACCGTTGCCGGGATCGTCGCGATGCAGCGGCGTCAGGTACGACTCGACGATGGTTGAAAGCCGCTTGTCCGCTGGGGTCTGCTCCGCGACCTTGCGCCAGCGCTCGGTGGCGCGGTCCATCGCATAGCCGAAGGCCTCGATCACCAGCGCCTCGCGGGAGTCGAAATGGGCGTAGAACCCGCCATGGGTCAGCCCCGCTTCCTTCATCAGGTCGGCGACGCCGATGCCGTGCGCGCCCTTTTCGCGCAGCCGCACCGAGGCCTTCTTCACGATCCGCGCATGCGTTTCGAGCTTGTGTTCCCTGGAATAGCGCATCGGCAGTCTCATTAGATGTTTGTAGTCATATAATAGCATTGCTATCTCGGAAATGCTGCATCTATTTCATTACGAAAAGCGCTTCCGCCTCTCGCACTGCGGCAAGCGGGTCGCCCTTGACAAGGTTGCTTTCCGTCCAGGAAGTGACGCCATCGCTCCCTTAGGGAAATGTCGAGGCTATCAATGGAAATGCTCAATCATCACTGCGGCGTTGACCGTGATCCGCGCGGCGTGGTCCGCCTGACCATCTGCCATGCCGGCGCGCTCAACATCCTTGGATCGAGTGTCATCAACGGCGTCCGCGACGGGTTGGAGGTGCTCGCGACGGATCGTGCGATCCGCGTCCTGGTCATGGCCGGCCAGAGCGAAAAGAGCATGATCGGCGGCGCCGATATCAAGGAAATGGCCGGTCTCGACCAGAAGTCCGCGGAAGCCTTCATCACGCGGCTGCGCGACTTCTGTGAGGCCGTGCGCGCGTTTCCGGCCCCTGTGATCGCGCGCATCCCCGGTTGGTGCCTCGGCGGCGGACTTGAGGTTGCAGCCGCCTGCGATTTTCGGATCGCCGCACACGATGCCAAATTCGGCATGCCGGAGGTGCGGGTGGGCATCCCCTCCGTCATCCATGCCGCCCTGTTGCCGCGGCTGGTCGGCTGGGGGCGCGCCCGCTGGCTGGTGATGACCGCCGAGACTATCGACGCTCCAACCGCGCTGGCGTGGGGTCTGGTCGATATGGTCGCGCCGCCAAGCGGCCTCGATGCGGCCGTCGAGCACACGGTCAGCGCGCTGCTCAAATGCGGTCCGCAAGCGCTGCGGTCGCAGAAGGCCCTGCTGCGGCAATGGCAGGAACTGCCGCTGACCGAATCGGTCAATTTGAGCATCGGCGTCTTTGGAAGATCGTTCCTGACCGATGAGCCGAAACGGCTGATGCAGGGATTTATCGACCGGAAGCGGTAGGTCTCAGCCGTCATGCTCCGCGCAAGCGGGGCATCCAGTACGCCGTGACGTTTGTGAGACTCGAGATAGCTGCGTTTACTGGATCGTCCGCCTTCGCGCACGATGACAGTTGTGTTGGTCGCGCCAGCTGGCCTGGATCACGACAAATTTAGCCCCGAACCGCCGTTGCAAATTTTGCGCCGCATCATATGATGAATGTCATGTAAAGTTGGCAAGACACATCCCTGGGAGTTCCGCGATGGCCTTAAGCTCCGATCCCGTCGTCATCGTTTCCGCCGCCCGCACCCCGCTTGGCCGGTTCATGGGCGAGCTGACACCGTTTAGCGCGCACAAGCTTGGCTCCCATGTGATCGGCGCCGCGCTGAAGCGGGCGAAGCTGGCACCCGAAAAAGTCGAGGAAGTCTTCATGGGCAACGTGCTGCCGGCCGGACAGGGCCAAGCGCCGGCTCGCCAAGCCGCGCGCGGCGCGGGGTTACCCGATGCGACGGGTGCGACCACCGTCAACAAGGTCTGCGGTTCCGGCATGAAGGCGACCATGCTGGCGCACGACATCATCACCGCCGGTTCCGCCAACATCGTCGTATCCGGTGGCATGGAAAGCATGAGTAATGCGCCCTATCTGCTGGCGAAAGCACGCGCCGGTTATCGCGCCGGCCATGACCGGATCATCGACCACATGATGATCGACGGCCTCGAGGACGCTTATGAGGTCGGACGCTCGATGGGCGATTTCGGCGAGGCCACCGCGGAAGCCTATCAATTCACCCGCAAGGACCAGGACGCGTACGCGATGGAGACGCTGACGCGGGCACGCAAGGCGGTGGAAACCGGCGCCTTCAAGGCCGAGATCGTTCCGCTCACGGTGACGGAAAAGACCGGTCCGCGCGCGGTCGGCAACGACGAGATTCCGCTGAAAGTCGATCCCGCCAAAATTCCGGGCCTCAAGCCCGCGTTCCGCGCCAATGGGACCATTACCCCGGCCGCCTCTTCGGCCAATGCCGACGGTGCGGCAGCACTGATCCTGACAAAACGATCGCTCGCCGATCGCGAGGGCCTTCCGGTCTTTGCCGAGATCAAGGGCCATGCGACCCACAGCCAGGAGCCGCAATGGTTCACCACCGCGCCGATCCCGGCGATCCGCAAACTGCTCGACAAGGTCGGCTGGGCTGTCGGCGACGTCGACCTGTTCGAGATCAACGAAGCGTTCGCGGTCGTTGCAATGGCCGCGCAACGCGACCTCGGTATTCCCGGGGAAAAGCTCAACATCAATGGCGGCGCCTGCGCGCTCGGCCATCCGATCGGCGCGACAGGGGCGCGGCTGATCGTGACCCTGCTGCACGCGCTCGAGGCGCAAAACCTCAAGCGCGGCGTCGCGGCTCTCTGCATCGGCGGCGGCGAAGCCACTGCGATTGCGGTGGAGCGCAGGATTCGGTGATGCCGGCTGTGCCCTACGCGCCTAGTCTCTAAGCGTAGTGGTCACCCCAAAGACGGCGGCATCGCCAATTCTGGTCAAACCGCTTGGATCATTCGGATTTGGAATGCCCCCGGAGGGTCGAAACACGTATTGAAAATACGGCGCGACCAACAAGCCCGGCTTGATATGCGCCTCGTATATCAGCTCAATCAGCGTTTCATTGCTTCGTACGGGGCTAGCCGCTCCCGTAAAGAACTGCGTGTCGAGATCGAGGTTTCGGTCGGCGTTCGAAATCCGCATGTAGGCTACTCCCACGCCGATCCGGTCGAGAGGCCGATGGGGAACAAGACCAACAAACCCGACGCCGCCATCCAGATAGAGATCGATCAGGTTCCGATCGGGCGGGCTGTAGGCGATGCGGCCAAATGCGGTTATTCCCGGCAAGGAGTTCGAAACGCCCTTCTCCGTCACGGGTGCCGGCCGGTAGAGTGTTTGTTCGATAACGGCGAATATTCCAAAATTGCCGCGAAGCTTTGCTGCTATGCCGGTCCCGGTGGAATCCGCGATCGAGGCGCCCTGCGCGGTGAAGCGTTGGTCGTCGAATTGGCCGGTATGATACCAGCCGCCCGGTGTGAAATTGCCGGCGAGCGGCCGGCCGGCAATGTCGATGTCGTAGTCCCAGCGGACCTGCCCGATGACCCATGGCGCGTCATTCACTCGAAATGCCAAACCGTGATTGTCGCGAAGCTGGGGATCGCCATCGCCGGCCCTCGCCGCATTACCGTTGAAGACCGCGGCGAAAGCCGTGATCCGGTCTGACAGCGCGGCCTTTACGCGAATGCCAACGGCCGCGATCGGCGGCGCCGGACCGCCGGCCGGCAGGTTGGAGGCCTTGATGGCCGGCCAGCCGAACGTGCCATTGATGAACAAATCGTCGGTCTCGCTATCGAAAAATTCGACGTCGGCCGCCTGCTGGCCAATCCTTATGTTGAGGGCGTTATTGTAGAAGCTTTGCTCGAAATATGCGTTGTAAAGGCGCGTGTCCGGCAAAGCTTCGCTCTCGCTGATGGTCGCCAGATTATGAATGTAGTTGCGAGTAAGCCCGCGGCCGTAGATCTCGTAAGTGTTGGTGAAGAATCTGCCACCGGTCCAGCCGACCAGCTTTTCGAGATCAGCATCGACCGAAAGATCAAAGCGACCGAGATGGATAAAGCCGCGTGAAGTCCCTCCGGAGACATTGCCGATGAAGTCGCCGATATAGGTTGCGCCGAAATTCAGGCCTTTGGCTGCAAGCCCGTCGTGGTAGTCGTTAAACCATTTCGGAGCCAACCATTCGGCGGCGCTTTCGTCCTTTGCGCCAGCGGTTGCTTGGCTGGTCGCGATCATTCCGGCAAAGGGCGCGGCCAATACAAGCAATCTGCGCAAGGAAAGCATTCGCGGATGTCTCGTCTCACGATCAAGCCCGGATTACCTGATGATCCCAATGCGTTTCATGATGAGGTAAGCTGCGAATGAAGTCAGCACCATTACCAATGATGCCCACAAGAACGCGGTATCCATGTCCGTGAAGGGCAAGCCCTTGGTGTTCATGCCGAAAATGCCGGTCACCAGCGTCGGCGGCAGCAGCATGGTGGTCACGATCGACAGGGTGTGGAGGTGCCGGTTGCTCTCCTCCTCCATCTTGAAGTGAAGCTCCTCCTCCAACAGGCGGCTGCGTTCGCGCAGCTCGACGATATCGTGATCGAGACCATCGAGCCGCTGCGCCAGCTTGCCGGCCTGCAGCCGCAGCGCCGGATTGAGGTCATCGGTGTTTTTCTGCTCGAGCCGGTGAAACAGGACGCGCAGGCCGGATAACTGCCGGTGCAGCCTGACGCAGGTCCGGCGCAGGCGGCCAAGGCTAACGCGCATGTCGGCCGTCGTCTCGGCCGCAACAAGCTTTTCCTCGATCGTATCAATCTCGGTGCCGATGCGATCGGCGATCCGGTCCATCGTGTCGGCGACCTCGTCGATGATCTTTTCCAGAAGCGCCGCGACAGTTTCGACGCGATGGCCGCCCTCCGGCACGCGACGGGTCGCGTCCACGGCGCACAACGCCTGATGCCGGCCGCTGATCAGGAGGCGCTCGGTCATCGCGAAACGAAGAAATCCGGTCTCTTCGGTTGCATCGCCGATTTCGCGCACGAGATCTGAAAATACCCCGTAGACGCAATTTTCGGTGGTATGGAGCTGCTGGTAATTGTCCTTGGACAGTATCAGTTCGCGCGCCAGCGCGGGAATGTCGGCGGTGGCGAGCCAGGCACGCGCGCGAGCGTCGGTTAGATTGAAATGCAGCCAGAGCCTGCCGTCATGGGTAAATTCGATGGCCGCGTCGATCGGCAGCGGCTCCGCACTGCCGTCGTGGTGAAGCCGAAACGCCCATACCAGGCCCGGAATGGCTGCATCCAGTAACGACAAGGCCGGCGTGGCAGCAATTTTCGCGCGCTCCGGTTCGGCCAACATGACACCCACCCAAAGGGAATATGACTTCTTCGTCAGCTAGAGCCAGCGACTGAATTACCTGGTTGTTACAGTTTGATGTCGCGGGACGCGGCTGCGCTATTCTGCCGCAAGACCCGTCGGCGCGATTTGCCCGGCTTCCTTATTGTAGTCGTGCACGACACGGCCGAACGGCAGCGTCAGGTCGGCCAGGAAGTGGTGGGCGCCGGCGACGCGCCGAACCGGAAAATCGGCGACCGGCGCATTGACATGCGGCACCAGATGCAACCGCCCCGGGCCAACCCACGATCCCTTGACGACGATATCGGTGAGATTGATTGCAACGAGCTGGCAGACTTCGAGGTGGCCGTCGACGCCGGGGATCATCTTGAGATTGATCTGGGTCTTCGACAGCGTGGCGCGGGTCAGGTCGCCATTGCCGGCCATGCTTTCGTGCTTGTAGCCCATCGTTCCCATCGCGACGAGCTGGCCGGCATATTCCAGCGTGCCAGTGAGCGTGTCCTTGACAATCTCGAGCTTCGGATGCGCGTATTTCTTCGGAAAGCCCCAGATTTCGCGACCCGCAGCAATCGGCGGATCGTCGTCGAGATACATCTGCGAAACGAAATTGACCTCGTGGCCATGCAGGCGGGCCGGTATCACGAGGCCGCACTCGGTATAGCTGCCGAAACCCGAACTGTCGGGCATCTTGATCCATTCATAGTGCACGATCGACTGATCAATCGGTTCGAGCGGCTCAGGCAGCCCAGCGCGGATCAACGCGGCATCGGTCTCGTAGGTGATGACGAGGAATTCGCGGTTGATGAAGCGGTAGGGACCCGCGGGATAGCTGGGTCCTGCCGCCGGCATCGACGGCAGCTTGAGCAAATCTTCCCTGCGCACCGCTTGTCCCCCTGCTGAAATGCGTTCGGTCAATTGCTAGCGGCGGAGATTGACAGTTATGTGAGGGAATTCCTTCAACCGCATGACCTGCAATTTTCCCTTAAGCCCATGCATCGACCGCAGGCAAGAGCGCCATTTCGCAGCCGTTCGCTCGTCCAATTTGTCATCACCGCGTCACGCTCACCCGGAATTGTCGGGATGCTGGGAGCTCACATTCAATGGATGCACGGAGCCCGAATTTAGAACAGCCAACCGCTGCGCGAGGCTGGCGGCCACAACGCTGCGACCGCGTCGCACTGGTGTTGCAGGGCGGCGGGGCGCTCGGCGCCTATCAGGCCGGCGTCTATCAGGCCTTGCACGAAGCCCAGATCGAACCGGACTGGGTTTGCGGTGTATCGATCGGCGCAATCAATTCGGCGATCATCGCCGGCAATCCGCCGGAGCGGCGGCTCGAACGGCTACACACCTTCTGGGACCGCATCACCAGCCGCAAGATTTGGCACTACACCCCGGACGGCGACATTTTCCGCAAAGCGCGCAATTTCACCTCATCGTTCATGACGACGACGCTCGGCCAGCCCGGCTTCTTCGCGCCGCACCCGACCAATCCCTGGCTCAGTCCCGCGGGCGCCAGGACGGCGACGAGCTATTACGACACGGCGCCGCTGCGCGCGTCGCTGCTCGAGCTGGTCGATTTCGACCGGATCAACGATAAGAAAATCCGTTTTGCGGTGGGCGCTGTCAACGTGCTCTCCGGCAATTTCATCTATTTCGACAATGCCCATGACGAGATCGTCCCGGAACATGTCATGGCGAGCGGTGCGTTGCCGCCTGCGCTACCGATGGTGAAGGTCGGCACCGACCATTTCTGGGATGGCGGCATCGTTTCCAACACGCCGCTGCAGCATTTGCTTGACCAGGAAGACAATCTCAACTCGCTGGTGTTCCAGGTCGACCTGTTCTCGGCGCGGGGCGTGCTGCCGCGCGACATCCAGGACGTGTTGGCCCGCCACAAGGATATCATGTATTCCTCGCGCACGCGCCATAACACCGACGTCTACCGCAAGACGCACAATCTGAAGGCCAGCCTCTACAAGGCGCTGTCGAAAATTTCAGAAGACCAATTGTCCGAGGAGGAGCGTGAGCTCAAGCGCGGCCTCGGAAATCTGCCGGAGATCGCCATCCTGCAATTGATCTACCAGCAGAAGGCTTACGAAGGTGATTCCAAGGATCACGAATTCTCGGGCACCTCGATGCGCGAGCACTGGACGAGCGGCTATGAGGACACCAAGCGCACGCTGAAGCGGCGCGACTGGATCAAAATGCCGGAAGAAGGCATGGGCATCGTCATTCACGACGTGCATCGCGAAAGCGAGTCGTAGGTTTTAGGGTCTTATCGTCATATTCGTCGCGAGGCCCGGCGTGCGCAGCGGCTCGGCGAGACGGGCGAACTCGCACAACAGCGATCTCGTCTTGCGGGGATCGATGATCTCCTCGACCCAGAATTTCTCGGCCGAGCGGAACGGCGAGCGCAGCTTGTTGAGGCGATCCTCGATTTCCTTCAACTTCGCCACTGGATCAGGCGCGGCGTCGATATCGGCGCGATAGGCCGCCTCAATGCCGCCCTCCAGCGGCAGCGAGCCCCAATAGGCCGACGGCCAGGCATAGCGGATCGAGAAGCGGTCCGCCGGCTGATGCACCACACCGGCAACCCCAAAGGAATTGCGCACGATGATGGTGCACCAGGGCACGGTGGTCTGGTTGACGGCGGCCATCGCGCGCACGCCGTGACGGATGGTGGCGGCCTTTTCCGCCTCGAGCCCGATCATGAAGCCCGGACAATCCATCAGATAGACGATCGGCAGATGGAAGGTCTCGGCGAAATCGACCCAGCGCACCACCTTCTGGCAGGCCTCCGCCGTCCACGCTCCCCCGTAATGCAGGGGATCGCTGGCCAAAACCAGCACGGCACGGCCTTCGAGGCGCGCGAGACCGGCGATGATCGGGCGGCCGAAATTGGCGCCGATCTCGAAGAACGAGCCCTTATCGACCACCGCCTCGATGATCGGGCGCATCTTGTAGACCTGGCGGCGGCTGCGTGGCACCGCCTTGATCAGCTGCTCCTCGCTTCGTTCCGGATCGTCGCTGCAGGCAAGCGTCGGCGGTAGCGCATAGACCGAGGACGGCAAATAAGACAGGAAGCGCCGCGCACATTCGAAGGCTTCATCTTCAGTATCGACGGCATGATCGATGCCGCCGGCGCGGGTCTGGATCTCGGCGCCGCCGAGCTCTTGCTTGGAGAGGTCCTGCCCGAGCCGCTTCACCACCGGCGGCCCCGCGACGAACATCGCCGAATTCCTGGTCATGATCGAATAATGCGTCGCGGCCAGCCGCGCCGCGCCGAGACCCGCGACCGAGCCGAGGCCCAGCCCCACCACCGGCACGCGCGCCATGTTCGAGGTCGTGTACCAGTACCAGCGCGTGCCGCCGATGCCGCCGGGCAGGTTAGCCGCGCCCTTGGTCTCGATGGTCTTGACCGAGCCGCCTCCGCCGGAGCCTTCGATGATGCGGATGATAGGCAGGCGGAAATCGTGCGCCATTTCCTCGGCCATCAGCGGCTTCGCCGAGATCGAGGCATCCGCCGAGCCGCCGCGCACGGTGAAATCGTCGCCGACCACGACCACCGTGCGGCCGTCGACCTTGCCGCGGCCGAATACGCAATTGGCCGGCGTCAGGTGCTTGAGCCCGCCGTGCTCGTCATATTCGCCGACGCCGGAAATCGCCCCGATCTCGTGAAAGCTGTCGGCATCGACCAGGCGGTCGATGCGCTCGCGGACGGTGAGCCGGCCCTGGTCGCGCTGCCGCTTGACCTTGTCAACGCCTCCCATCTCGCGCGCGAACGCTTCGCGCCGAGCGAGGTCGTCGAGTTCCGGCTTCCAGTTCATTCGTCTCCTCCGTATCGATGATTTTTTTATTGTCGCGGGTGGCTTCCGGGAGCACCTTTCTCGAGAGCCCATTGGGGAAGATGTCGCTGTCGGCGCCCCCGAGCAGGCCGCCGACCGCCACGCTCAGCTCGAGCATCTGCGGCGCGACCTCCATGTGCAGCCGCTTCTCATCATACATCGCGGCAAGCAGTCCGATCGTGACCACGACGAAGGTCTGGTATTGCGGCGACCAGAGCGGCACCGCAAGACCGTTGATATGCGGGCTCCACAAGCCGCAGGCGACGACATAGCCGCGCTCGCGCAGCAGCGCGCGATTGACCTCGATCCGCGGCTTCAAGAGCTTGGCGCCGTCCGGAATCTCACGCTCCATCTCGGCGATCAAGACGTCGGCGACCTTGGCATCAAGTGCTGCGGCATAGGCGTGACCGGCGGCGGTGCTCGCGATCGCGATCCGGCTGCCGGTGCTCTCATGCAGCCCAAGCGCGTTGGCGGCACGGGCATATTCGAGATAGACGAGATGGAAGCGATCCGGAATGACGAAGCCGACGGTACCCGGCAATTGCTCGGCGACATCCTGCAGCCGCAGCCGGATCAGATTGCGAAGCTGCAACCCCTTCATCATCGAAGTAGACATCGCTACCGCGCTCGGACCGATGCGGTATTTTTGGTCGCGCGGCAGGTAAACAAGCTGGCCCATCCGGGTCAGCGTGTGGGTCAGCCGCGACACCGTCGATCGCGGCAACCCGCAGCGATTGGAGATCTCCAGATTGCCAAGGCGCGCTTCATGGCCCTCGAAGCAGCGCAGGACGTCGAATGCCCGCGATACCACCTGAATGACATCGCCTTCGCCCGCGCCATCGCCGGCGAGCATTCCCTGCCTACTCAGCCGCTCCGAGCGCCGCCCCATGCGATGGCTCCCATTCCGGGTTGCGGAATAAAATTCCACTTGCAGAACAAGCTACCTCAGGCAATCTGCCGCCACAACAAAAAGCCAGGGGGCGCCCGCCCTTCATAGTGCGCGCATCCGAAACGTGATTGCGTGCAGTGGCTGTCCCCGGAGGGCGAATGCCTGAAATCAAGGTTGTGACCGAGGTGGCCGGCCGCGTCTGCGCGCTTCCCCTTGAGACCGGCGCCAGCGTCGGCAATGGCGATGATATCGCCTTTGTCGAAGCCATGAAGATGGAAATTCCGGTCGCCTCGCCCGCCGCCGGCAAGCTGAAATCCATTCTGGTCAAGCTCGACGACGTCATCGCCGAGGGCCAGGCCGTCGCCGTTCTCGAGACCTAGCAAATGCCTGTTTTGTGACCCGGTTGCGCGCACCACCATTGCGCGGCACAACTGCTCCGCATGAAACCGGCAGCTTCGAAATCCGAAGGTTGGGCCAGCGCGAAACCGCCTTTGCTGCGGTTCCTCGATCGCTGTCATGCCGACTTCTCGTCGGAGACCGGCGGCGACGTCGCCGATTACATCCCCGAACTCGGCAAGGCCGACCCCGATCATTTCGGGATCAGCCTCGCGACCCTTGACGGCCACGTCTATGAGGTCGGCGATACCACGATACCCTTCACCATCCAGTCGATGTCAAAGCCCTTCGTGTTCGCGCTGGCACTGGATACGCTCGGCGCAGCGCACGTCGAAAGCGCGATCGGCGTCGAGCCATCCGGCGATCCCTTCAATTCGATCCGGCTCAATTCCGAAAACCATCCCTTCAATCCGATGGTCAACGCCGGTGCGATCACCTGCTCCGGCTTGCTCCACGAGACCAAGGGCAGCGATGCCTTCGACTATATCCGTCAGGCGCTCGGCCGCTTCGCCGGACGTGAACTCGGCGTTGATGAAGCCGTTTATGCCTCCGAGAGCGCGACCGGCGACCGTAACCGGGCGATCGGCTATCTCCTGCGCACCAATGCGGTGATCAAAGACAACGTCGGCGCGGTGCTGGACGTCTATTTCAAGCAGTGCGCGATCCTGGTGACGGCGCGCGATAGCGCCATCATGGCCGCCACGCTCGCCAATCGCGGGATCAACCCGGTGACCGGCGAGCAGGTGATGACGCCCTACGCCATCTCGCGCACGTTGTCGGTGATGACTTCCTCGGGCATGTACGACTATGCCGGCGAATGGATCTATCGCGTCGGCATTCCCGCCAAAAGCGGCGTCGGCGGCGGCATTCTGGCGGCGCTGCCGGCGCGGCTGGGGCTGGGCTGCTATTCGCCGCGGCTGGACAAGCATGGCAACAGCGTGCGCGGCATCAAGGTCTGCGAGGCGCTGTCGTCGCACTATGACCTGCACATGCTCAACCGCAGCGACGATGCGCGCAACAGCATCATTGCCGACTACACTATCGGCAAGAATCCGTCGCGGCGCCGCCGGCGGCCGCACGAGCAGACAATTCTTGACACGCATCACAGCGATGTCCGCGTCATCGAGCTTGTCGGCACGCTGTCCTTCTCCAACGTCGATTACGTCTCGCGCCGGCTCGCGGCCACGCCGCGTCCGCAATTCGTCATCTTCGACCTGCGCCGGGTCGCGGCCGTGACCCACGCCGGCGCCCGCCTGCTCGCGGAAGAATTCCGCGAACTGGCGAATTTCCATGTCGTGGTGATCCTGTCCGGCATCAAACGCTCCTCGGCGGGATGGAAAATCGTGCGCGAATGGACCGGCGGCCTAACCAATCTGCGCGACTTCTATCTGCTCGATACCGCGATCGAATGGGCCGAAGACCAGGTGGTTTATCGCCACGGCGGATCGATCGATTTCCGCGATGTGACCGCATTTTCCGAGCAGCCGCTGCTGGCGGGCCTCACCAGCGAAGAACTTTCCGCTCTCGCTTCGCTTGGTACGATCAGGAACTATCGAACCGGCGAGAAGATCGTCGCTGCCGGCGACCCCGCGACCTCGCTGTTCTTCCTCCGGAGCGGGGTGGTTCACATCACGCTGCCGGACGGCATCAGGCTCGCGACGCTGACCGCCGGCATGGCGTTCGGCGAAATGGCGCTGTTGGAGCCGCGTCGTTCGGCCGACGTGCTGGCAGATGCGTCGGCGAGCGCCGTCGAAATCCCGATTTCCGGTTTCGAGCGCTTTCGCAATCAGCACCCCAAAGCCGGCGAGCGGATCATGCGCAATCTCGCGCAGCTCCTTGCCGATCGCCTGATCGTGGCCAATACCAAGGTCGATCTGCTGACGGCGACTTGAGCATCGCTCACACCACTTCCGTCACCGGCTGCAGGTCGATGGCAAAAGTCTCCAGGAATTTCGATGTCATGATGTAGAAGCCGACCGAAAGCTGCAATTCGACCAGCGCGCCCGGCGTCAGCTTCGCGGCAATCGCGTTGAAGGTCGCCTCCGTCGGCTTGCGCAGCTCGACGACTTCGTCGGTGAAGGCGAGCGCCGCCCGCTGCACATCGCTGAAGCAGGTCGCCGACTGCCAGTTTTCCAGCGCCTCGTTCTGCTCGTCGGTGACGCCGACGTTCTTGCCGATGCGCTTGTGCGCGACAATCTCATACGGCGCTTCGCATAAAATCCCCGTGCGCGTAATCGCAAGTTCGCGCACTACCGGATCGAGTTCGCCCTCGTGGCGGATGGCACGGCCGAGCCGGCAGTATTGTTCGAGATAACGCGGCGCGTGCGCCATCATGCGAAAAATATTGGCGTTGCGATTCTTGCCGAGGATTTCGCGGGTACGCTCGCTTGATTTCGCGGGATCGCTATAGTCGATGCGGGCCATTCATCACCTTGGGTTTTCCGAGCTTATCGTTGATCTTTTGTTTGGCGCTTGCGCCAAAGCAGTATCGAGCCGCCGACGCAACAGCAACATAAGTGAGTCAAATTGCCGCCGCATTACTGTTCGACTCTGGGACCGTCGATATTCGCTGAGTGGGGACTCAGGAGCGAATAGTCGTCGCGGGGTGTTCCGGGTATCAAACCGATCGCGTCATCGAGCCTTTTCGGAGGACGATGACGTGCGCCCAAGTCTAGGGAGAAAGACATGAAGGAAGCCACCAAGAGGGCGGCCTCGGAAGCGTTTGCGCAGATGATGGCGGTGACGGCAATGCTCGTCATCGCCAGCGTCGTCCTCTATTGGCGGTGACTATTCCTCTTGTCAAAATAACTTCCTACCTTAGGACGTCAGCCCGACCCCGGTGATGAAGCCCATGGCGGCCTTTTTACCCTTCGTCAGTCCGGGCCTGCGCCAAGCGGCGCATCCCGGAATGACCAGTTAGAGTTTCTGGCTCTCATATCGCCAAAATATTCAATACGACTTCGGCAGGCCGAGCACCTTCTCTGCGATAAAGCTCAGGATGAGCTGCGGGCTGATCGGCGCGATGCGCGGGATCAGCGACTCCCGCAAGTAGCGCTCGACGTGGAATTCCTTGGCATAGCCGAAGCCGCCATGCGTCATGACGGCCTGCTCGCAGGCGTGATAGCCGGCTTCGGCCGCGAGATATTTCGCGGCATTGGCGGCGGGCCCGCACGGCAAGCCCTGGTCATATTGCCATCCCGCCGACAACGTCATCAGCCAGGCTGCCTCGAGCTCCATCCAGTTCTTCGCGAGCGGATGCTGGATCGCCTGGTTCTTGCCGATCGGGCGGTTGAACACGATGCGGCTCTTAGCGTAGTCAGCGGCACGCGACAGCGCGAGCTGGCCGAGGCCGACCGCTTCGGCCGCAATCAGGATGCGCTCGGGATTCATGCCATGGAGGATATATTCGAAGCCGCGGCCTTCCTCGCCCAGGCGATCATCGACCGGGATTTCGAAATTCTCGAAGAATAATTCATTGGAGTCGACCGCCTTGCGGCCCATCTTCTCGATCTCATGAACCGCGATGCGGCGGCGGTCGAAATCGGTGTAGAACAGGCTCAACCCGTGGGTCGGGCTCTTCACCTCTTCCAGCGGCGTGGTGCGCGCCAGCAATAAAATCTTTTCGGCCACCTGCGCGGTAGAGATCCAGACCTTCTGGCCGTTGACGACGTATTTCTCGCCGAACCGCGCCGCGCGGGTCTTCAACTGTGTGGTGTTGAGGCCCGTATTGGGCTCGGTGACCGCAAAGCAGGACCTTTCCGCACCCGAGACGATTCCCGGCAGCATGCGCCTGCATTGCTCTGGCGTGCCGAACACCACCACCGGATTGAGTCCAAATACATTCATGTGGATCGCGGAGGCGCCGGACATGCCGGCGCCCGATTCTGCAATCGTCCGCATCATGATCGCGGCATCCAGAATGCCGAGCCCGGAGCCGCCATAGGTTTCCGGAATGCAGATGCCGAGCCAGCCGGCATCCGCCAGCGCGCGATGGAAATCGGCGGGGTAACCGCCCTCCCTGTCCTTTTTCAGCCAATAAGCGTCATCGAAGCGCGCGCAGATCTTGGCGACGGCATCACGAATCGATTCCTGGTTGGCGGTAAGCGCAAAATCCATCTGAGTGATCCTATCGAGGAGCGGCGGGGGCGGCTCTGGTCGCGCCGTCCCGCACCATTGCCGCGACCTCGTCGGCTGAGAAGCCGGCCTCGCGCAGGATTTCGGCGCCGTGCTCGTTGAGGCGTGGCGCCAGCCGGACCGCCTCGGCCGGTGTCTCGGACCAGCTTGCGGAAACCTTCATGCTGCGGATCGCGCCTTCGGTCGGATGGGTGACGACCGGAAAGTAGCAGGTCGCGACCAGATGCGGGTCCTGCAACATGCTCTCTAGGTCGTGCATCGGCATGACCGGCACGTCAGCCTTGGTCAGCAGTTCGGTCCACTCGGCCGTGCCGCGGGTTTGAAAGATGCGGGCGAGCTCGGCATAGACCGTGTCGATGTTGGTCGCACGGCCGGCGAAGGTTGCGAACTTGGGGTTCTGGCGCAGATCGTCGCGGCCGGTTGCTTTGAAGAAATTCTCCCACTGCTTGTCGTTATAGACGATGACGCAGATATAGCCGTCGGATGTCTTGTAGGGGCGGCGGTCGCGCGACAAATGCCGAGCATAGCCGCCCTTGTCCAGCGGCGGCTCGTAGGTGAGCCCACCCATGTGATCGCCCATGACGAAACCGGCCATGGTCTCGAACATCGGGATGTCGACGCGTTGACCGCGCCCGGTGCGGTCGCGATGCACGAGGCTGGCGCAGATCGCGCCGACCGCGGTGAGGCCAACGATTCGATCGACCAGCGCATTCGGCACGTAGCGCGGAACGCCGTCGCTGGTCTGTGCCATTAGGGCGGGCAGCGCGGTCGCGCCCTGGATCAGGTCGTCGTAAGCGGGTTTTGCGGCGTAGGGCCCATCCTGGCCGAAGCCGAACACGCCGGCATAGATCAGGCGCGGATTGGTCTTCGAGACCACGTCATAGCCGAGTTGCAACCGCGCCATCGCCTGCGGCCGCACGTTGTAGACCAGCACGTCGGCGGAGGCGATCAGCCGCAACACGGCATCGCGCCCGGCCACCTTCTTCAGGTCGAGGCAGATCGAGCGCTTGCCGCGGTTGGTGTTGAGGAACACCGGTCCCATGCCGGGATGGCGGGTCGGGCCGATCAGGCGCGTGACGTCGCCCTCGAGCGATTCCACCTTGATGACATCGGCCCCGTAGTCGGCGAGCATTTGGGTCGCATAGGGACCCATCAGCACGGTCGTCATGTCGATGACCTTGATGCCCTCGAGCGGTCCCATGGTGGCGTTTGCTCCCGATGTCTTATCCGGCCCACGTAACGGCAGGCTGTCGCCGAGATCAAGAGCGGCGGGCGTATGGGCGTATGCGTCTTGATCCATATCCAGATGCGCCGGGTGGATTAGGTGTGCGGTCCTCTGCCGGCCTTCGTGATTGCGGCAGCTCGCCTGGGATATCGGCGCGCGTACATGGCGCTCAACTGCTCTTCGATCGTATCGATGGCCGGCTTAAGGCACCCAGGATGATTGCCGCGAATGACCATGACGTCCAATTTGAGCGGTTCCGTCCCTAGTTTCAGCACGCGCAGGCGCTTCGATCTCGGATGACGGCGCGCGGAACGGCTGGTGACCAGCGCAATGCCGATGCCTCGGGCAACCAGAGAAAGCTGCAAGTTCTCGTCACGCACCTCGGAGGCGACTTCGAACGGCAACCCTTTGCCTGAGAGAAACGCCTCCAACACTTCACGCGAGCCCGTGCCCCTCGGCTTGACGATCCACGGAAGCTGCGCCAACTCCCCGATGGTTGGCCGCCTGCTTCGATCAGACTTGGCACCGACAACGAATACCAAGGGCTCTGATCCCGCGACCTTTCCCGTGACGTCCTGGGGAAGAAGCAGCTCCGGCTGTCGCGGAATGATGGCGACGTCGAGCTGGTTCTGCCGCACCATTTCGACCAGCGCATGATGCCAGTCCGTCTTGATGCTGAGCACGATTTGCGGAAAGCGGATCGTGACTTCGTGGAGGCAACCGATGAATTCGTCATCCGACAGAACATAGCCGACACCCACGCGAAGCTTGCCCGCCGGCTCCTTTGTCGGCGACGAAATTGCCTTCAGTTCGGCGACCTGCTGCAGGATGTCGCGAGACCGCTCAAGAACCGTCGAACCGGCCGGCGTCAGTATCGGCGGCTTGAAGCGTCTGTCGAGCAGTGGCGTGCCGAGTTCTTGTTCGAGACGCTTTATCTGCCGCGTCACCGCTGATTGCGTCAGGTAGAGCCGCGCGGCGGCGGCCTGCACGGACCCCACCTCCGCAAAGATCGAGAACGCCCGCATTTCACCAAGCATGTGCGCCTCCGGAATAAAGATTATGACTATTATGAATTTGGCGCAAACGGGCTTTTGCTGCAGCATGTAGACTTACAAGCGCCGGAGCAGGTCGGCCAGATTCAGGAGGCCTAAAATGCTAGTTCAGATCGCATTGCGAGCCGGCGAATCCTCGTCCGTTCAGAACGGGATCGCCGGCGTGGTGCGAGTGGCTATGCGGAAGGCACTGGGGGGCGATGCTGATCGAGCTTTCGTCCAGGTGATCGTTGGAAGCAGGGAAACCGAAAATCCTCAACGATACCAAGGAGACGAAATCCGGATCGCGATTCTCATCGTTGCAGCCGACAAGTTTGGAGCACGAGCCAAGAGAAAGCTTTTTGGCCATATCGCCGACCTGTCGACGCGGGAACTCGACGTTCGGCGCGATGAGGTCGTCACAGGGATTGTTGAAACTCCAAGCGAGAATTGGTCGAATGGTTACGACGAGCGTCAGTGGCTTCGATACATGAGCTATCAGCTGCCATAATGGTGCTACGACGCTAACGGGAACAGCTGCGTTCGATCTGTCCGATCCGATACTGATGCTGATGGTGGATCGCGATCCGACGGCTATTTGTTCAACAGGGCCTCGCGCACTTTCGTCAGCCTTTCGAGCTCTTCATTCTGCTGATAGATGCGGTCAGCTACCCGTTGTTCGTTGAGTTCACCTGAAGCGACGGCAGCTTGTTCGACCAGCTGCCTGATGTTGTCCTGAAGGATCGCGATCCGATTGTTGAGTTCCGGCAGCGACAACGTCCTTTCGTTGCTCATGATGCATTCTCCAGGAGGCCACACGGCGCAACCGTGTCCTTGCTCAGCCCACGCTTTACTTCGACGGCTCCAACAGTGAAACGTAATTGGCGACCGCAGCACCACCCATGTTGAAGATGCCGGCGAGCTTGGCGTCTCTGATCTGCATACCCTCGGGCGCTTGCCCTACGAGCTGCATCGCCGTCATCACATGCATGGAAACTCCCGTCGCGCCGATCGGATGGCCTTTGGCCTTGAGGCCGCCCGACGGATTGACCGGCAGCTTGCCGTCCTTTTGGGTCCAGCCTTCCTTGATGGCGCGAGCGCCCTGCCCCCTCGGCGTCAGTCCCATCGCCTCATATTCGATCAATTCGGCGACGGTGAAGCAGTCGTGGGTTTCGACGAACGACAGGTCCGAAAGCGTCACATCAGCCTGTTGCAGCGCGCGCTGCCACGCCACCGTGCAGCCCTCGAACTGCAGGATGTCGCGCTTGGACATCGGCAGGAAATCCTGCGCATGCGCGGTGGCGCGGAAATTGACCGCCTTGCCCATGGTCTTGGCGGTCTCCGCATCCGTGAGCACCAGCGCGGCCGCACCGTCAGACACCAGCGAGCAATCGGTGCGCTTGAGCGGCCCCGCCACATACGGGTTCTTCTCGCTTTCGGAGCGGCAAAACTCATAGCCATAATCCTTGCGCATCTGCGCGTAGGGATTGGCGACGCCGTTCTTGTGGTTTTTCGCGGCGATCATCGCCAGCGCATCGGACTGGTCGCCGTATTTCTGGAAATAGCCCTGGGCGATCTTGCCGAACACGCCGGCAAATCCGCCGGGCGTATCGCCGTCTTCGGGCAGATAGGATGCCTTCAAGAGGTTGCGGCCGATCTCGGCACTTGGCGTGCGCGTCATCTGCTCGACGCCGACCACCAGCACGATTTTGGCAGCGCCCGATGCAATCGCGCGGACGCCCTGATGCACGGCTGCCGAACCGGTGGCGCAGGCATTCTCGACCCGCGTTGCCGGCTTGAAGCGCAGTTGCGGATCGGCCTGCAGCACCAGCGAGGCCGTGAAATCCTGGGGCGAGAAGCCGGCATTGAAATGCCCGAGCACGATCTCGTCGACGTCGGCGGCCGAAATGCCGGCGTCCGCCAGCGCCTCGTTGGCAACCTTGACCACGAGGCTCTCGACAGTTTCGGTATCGAACTTGCCGAACGGCGTATGCGCCCATCCGACGATGCTGGCTGTCATGGTCGTTCTCCCGTCAATTCGGCAACTAGATCAGGCAACAAACTTACCACCCAATTCGTCCTCGATGTGAATCCGGATGATGTCGTCGAAGGTTTTTTCAGCCGTCGTGAAGCCGAGGCTGAGCGCCCGCTTCGGCTCGAAATTGCGTGGCCAGCCGGCGACGATGCCCTTAATGAAGGGATCCGGCTCGCGTTTGACGCGCTCCGCCACCTTTTCCCCGGCAACCCGCTTTAGTGCCGCGATCTGTTCCCCGACGGTCGCGGAAAGGCCGGGCATGGTGAGATTGCGGCGTGCGCCTACCGCGGCGCTATCGATCGTCGCGGCGTGGATCAGGAAGCCCACCGCCGAGCGTGGCGTGGCATGCCAGTGGCGGACGTCTTCGGACACCGGCAGGACCGCTTCCTTGCCGGCCAGCGGTTCGCGCAGGATGTTGGAAAAGAAGCCGGAGGCCGCCTTGTTGGGCAGCCCGGGGCGGATGCAGATCGTCGGTAACCGGATGCCAACGCCGTCCAGGAAGCCGCGGCGCGAATAGTCCGACAGCAAGAGTTCGCCGATCGCCTTCTGCGTGCCGTAGCTCAACAGCGGCGTGTGAAAGAACTCATCGCCGATGGCTTCCGGGAACGGTGCGCCGAACACGGCGATCGAGGACGTGAACACCACGCGCGGCTTGTAGCCGCCGCCGATCAGCCTGATGGCATCGAGCAGCATCCGCGTGCCGTCGAAATTGATCCGGTAACCCTTGTCGAAATCGAGCTCCGCCTCGCCCGAAACGATCGCCGCCAGGTGGAAAATCACATCGGGGCGACCCGCGACCAGCTTTTCGGCGGCGCCCGGGACGGCAAAATCGGAGGCGATCACATCGACCGGAAATCCTGGCTGGTCAGGCTTCGCCGGCGCCACGACATCGTGCAGGGTCAACCGGGTGATATCGCGTTTGCCGAGGCGCCCGTCACGCAGCAGCCGCGCTGACAATTTGCGGCCGACCATGCCAGCTGCGCCCAGAACCAGAACGTGCAAGAGCCATCTCCTTCTTGCTGATTGTTGTCAGACGCCCGTCGTGATTATCAGGCGCCGGCCCGCGCTTACTCTTTCACGGCCCCGGTCATCGCCGACACATAATGCTCGACGAAGAAGGCGTAAAGGATGACCAGCGGCAGCGAGCCCGCCAGCGCGCCGGCCATCAGCGATCCCCAGCGATAGATGTCGCCATCGACGAATTCGTTGACGATCGCGACCGGCACCGTCTTGTTCTGCGTCGATTGCAGGAAGGTGAGCGCGTAGATGAATTCGTTCCAGCACAGCGTAAAGCAGAAGATGAACGCCGAGATCAGGCCGGGGATCGCGAGCGGCAGCACGATCTTGATCAGGATCTGCCAGCGGCTCGCGCCGTCGATCAAGGCGCATTCCTCAAGCTCGAAGGGAATGGTCTTGAAGTACCCCATCAATAGCCAGGTCGAGAATGGGATCAGGATGGTCGGATAGGTCAGGATCAGCGCCATCGGCGAGTCGAACAGGCCGTACTGGAACACGACGGTCGCGAGCGGAATGAACAGGATCGACGGCGGCACCAGATAAGCGAGGAAGATCAACCCGCCGACCAGGTTCGCGCCCTTGTAACGCAACCGCACGATGGCATAGGCCGCCAGCACGCTCGCGATGATCGACAGCACGGTGGCGCAGACCGCGACATACATCGTGTTCCAAAGCCAGTGCGGATAATAGCTTTCAAACAACAGCTTATGGATGTGCTTGAAAGTCGGGTTCCAGGTCCAGAACGGATTGAACTTGTCGAGATCGAGCAGTTGGTCGTCCGGCTTGATCGCCGTCAGCGCCATCCAATAGAACGGAAACAGCAAGATGATGATGATGATCGACAGCGGCAGATAGACGGTCACGAACTTCCGCGGCAACGACTGCAGGTAGCTCATGCCCTCGCTGTGATCGCCCTTCGCCACCGTCGGCGAAGAGCCGGACAGCACGGCTTTGAGATCGATGGACCTGGTGGGCAGATCAGTCATTCGACTCTCCCTGCTTCCATTTGCGGCAGCGCGCGCGGGGCCTGCCCCGTTCGCGCAAAGAATAACGCAGCGCCGCGGAGATCAGTCATTGTTCTCGCCCTGCTGCCACTTGCGGCGTTGCAATCCGAACCACGAAATCATGATCGCCGCGAGCAGGAACGGGATCATCGCGCTGGAGATCGCGGCGCCCTCGCCCAGCTGGCCGGCGATGATCGCGCGCTGATACGACAGAGTGGCCATCAAATGGGTAGCGTTGACGGGGCCGCCGCGGGTCATCGCCCAGATCAGCTGGAAGTCGGTGAAGGTGAACAGCACCGAGAACGTCATCACCACCGCAATGATCGGGGTCAAGAGCGGATAGGTGATATGGCGGAACATCTGCCAGCGCGTCGCGCCGTCAAGCGTCGCGGCCTCATAGAGCGAGGGCTGCACGGTCTGCAGGCCCGCCAGCAGCGTGATCGCGACAAAGGGAACGCCGCGCCAGATATTGGCGAAGATCACGCAGATCCGCGCCCAGGTGGTGTCGCCGAGGAAATTGATATTCTGCGTGATCAGCCCGAGATGTTTGAGCGACCACGAGATGATTGAGAATTGCGAATCGAAGATCCACCAGAACGCCAGCGCTGACAGCACGGTCGGCACGATGAAGGGTATCAGCACCATCGCGCGCAGTATCGCCTTGAACGGCATGTTCTCGTTGAGCAGCAGCGCGAGATAGAGACCGATGGCGAATTTGAAGGCGCTCGCAATGAAGGTGTAGAGCAGCGTGTTGAAGACCGACAGCCAGAAGATCGAATCGTCCCATAGCCATTCGTAGTTTTCGGTTCCGATGAATTGACCGATGCGGCCGATGCGGGTGTCGGTGAACGACAGCCAGATTCCCAGGCCCAGCGGATAGGCGAGGAAGAAGATCAGGAACGCCATCGCCGGCAGCATGAACCAGAAGCCGAGCCAGTTGCGGTTGTGCTTGAGCTGATCCCACGTGGTCGCTTCGCGGATTTGCGTCTTGGCGCTTCTTGGCGCGAGTGCAATGTCAGCCATCGGCGATATCCCGTATCAGTTGGAGGGAGCGGGCGGCGTCGCCACCGCCCGCTTCCGTTTGTCAGCGATAGATCCGCTTCAATTGCCGCTCGGCGTCCGCCATCGCGCTCTTGGCGTCCTTAGAGCCGGTGCAGTAGTTGGCGAACATGTCGACCACGATGAAGTCGGCGATCGCAGTTGCCGCCTTCTCGCCTGGCGTGCCGATGCCGGAGGCCGGCAGCGCGCGCTTTGAGGCCTGCGCAAACACCGCATTCTTGGGGTCCGCCGTCCAGACCGGCGCCGAGTCGTAGGCGTTGAGCGTGTGGGTCAGATACCCCCGTGCGCCGGTGAGCCACTTGTCGAAATTCTCCTTCTCCAACATGAAGGCGATGAAGGCCTTCGCGGCGTTCGGGTATTTGGTGAAGTTGAACGCCAGGATCGGCACCGCGAGCTGCAATTCCGTGGGCTTGCCGATCGGGCCGACCGGGTACAGCGCATGGTAGGTGTCTTCGGCGAGGTCCTTCTTGGTCGGGTCGTCCTTGGCGGCGATGTAGATGGAGATGCCATTGGCGGTGCAATAGAGATCACCCGCCAGGAACGCCTTGTTGTTGGAGGAATCGTTCCAGGACGCGACACCGGAAATAAACGTGTCCGAGAGCGCCTTGCAATAATCCAATGCCTTGGCGGTTTCGGGCGAGTTGATGATGACCTTGTCGTCCTTATCGACGGTGTAGGCGCCGTGACCCCAGAGTATCCAGTGCAGCCAGCCATTGGCGTCGCCGGTGGCGTGGCCCAGCGCGAAGCCGGCCGGCGTGTTGTTCGCTTTCAAGGCCTTGCACATTGCAAGGAAGCCGGGGAAATCGGTCGGGAATTCCTTGAAGCCGGCTTTGTCGGTCGCCGACTTGCGGTACGTCATATAGCCGCCGACGGTCGCGACGGGGATGCCGAGCCAATCGTCGCCATGCTTGCAGGTCTTTGCGGCTGCATCGGTCCAGCCACCATACTTCTTGCCGAGGTAATCGGCGACGTCGTTCATCTTCAGGACCTTGGTCGGGAACAATTGCGGCAGTGTGTGCAAGCCCCAGGCGAGATCGAGGCCGGAACCGGTATTGGCGGCGACGGAGGCTTTCGGCTGCACGTCCTCGAAGGATTCTGAGAACACGTTCATCTCGGTTCCGGTCGCGGTCTTGAATGCCGCCACCATCGCGTTGAATGCGTCATCCTCCGCGGGCACGAAGCGCTTCCAGCGCATCACCGTGAGCTTGGCGCCGGACTCCGCCTTCCATGGCGCTGTTTGCGCCCAGGCCTTGGCGAAGTCGAATAGCGCCGGTCCGGTCAGTGCTCCGGTTGCTGCGAGCGCAGTACCGCCCTGAAGCAGAGAGCGGCGGGTAAAGTCGTGCATCGTCTTTCCTCCTTTTGGTGTTTCTTGTTGCTCAGCCATTTAGTCGCTTGCCCGTCGTCTCATCGAACAGATGCACGAGCGACGGGTCGGGTTTCAGCCGGATCTTCTCGCCCGGATTAAACTGGTGACGTTCGCGGAACACGGCGACGACCTGCTCGCCGCCGAGTTTTGCGAACACCTGGGTCTCCGAGCCCGTCGGTTCCACCACGATGATTTCGGCCTCAGTGCCGTCATCGGCGATGGTGAAGTGCTCGGGCCGGATGCCATAAACCGCGGGCCGGCCGTCGGAATTGGCCGGTGCCGATTTGAGCGGCAGGCTGACGCCGTTCGGGCCCTCGAACGCCGCGCTGCCATTGGCCTTCACCTTGCCCCTGAGGAAGTTCATCGCCGGCGAGCCGATGAAGCCGGCGACGAACTGGTTTTCCGGACGGTCATAGAGCTCGAGCGGCGAGCCGATCTGCTCGACGACACCGTCATGCATCACCACGATCTTGTCGGCCATCGTCATGGCTTCGATCTGGTCGTGGGTGACGTAGACGGTGGTGGTCTTCAGCCGCTGGTGCAGTTCCTTGATCTCGGTGCGCATCGCCACGCGCAGCTTGGCGTCGAGGTTGGACAAGGGCTCGTCGAACAGGAAGACCTGGGGATCGCGGACGATGGCCCGGCCCATCGCTACGCGCTGGCGCTGGCCGCCGGACAATTGCCGCGGATAGCGGTCGAGCAAGGGCGTCAGCGCCAGGATTTCGGCGGCGCGGGCGACCCCCTTCTTGATCTCGTCGGCGCCGGCGCCGCGAAGCTTCAGCGAAAAACCCATATTGTCGGCAACCGTCATATGCGGATAGAGCGCATAGTTCTGGAATACCATCGCGATGTCGCGTTCCTTCGGCTGGACGTTGTTGACGACGCGCTCGCCAATCGAAATCGTGCCGGAGGTGATGTTTTCCAGGCCCGCCAGCATCCGTAGCAAGGTCGACTTGCCGCAGCCGGAGGGGCCGACCAGAACGACGAAGGCGCCGTCCTCGATCGGGATCGTCACGCCGTGCAGGACCTCAAAGTTGCCAAACGATTTGCGCACGTCGCGAATTTGCACCGACGACATCCATTCCCTCCTAGATCTACCTCGGCGCCCCGCGGTGAATTCCGCGGGTTGTCCTCTTGTTTAACCCGGGGTCTTATCAGACTTTTTCGGCGATGTCGTCGGATCAAAGTCGTAGGAATTCGCGGCGTTCGGCGACGTTGCGAACTGAGCGGCGACATGCAAACATCGGCCGCCCAATCACGACA
>VAZG01000567.1 GCA_005885285.1 Alphaproteobacteria bacterium
CGATCCCGACATGCTGGAGACCGCCAAGCAGTATCACAAGATCGCATTCGATCGGGTGATCTCGGTCGCCGAGGCGAACTCGTTTAAGCCGCATGTCGCGACCTATACCAAGGCCGCCGAACTGCTCGCGCTGAAGCCGGATCAGATTCTGTTTGTCGCCAACCACGCCTTCGATTGCATCGGCGCGAAATCAGCGGGCATGCGGACCGCCTTCATCGACCGGCGCCGCCGGCCGTTCGGCGAAACCCCGCACCAGCCGGACATTGTTGTCCCGACCATGCAGGACCTTGCCGACGCGATCGTCTAGGCTCAGGATCGATTAATCCGGTGAGCAATCGCGCTTGGAGACGAGATACGCGATAATCTTCGCGCTAAAGCTGAGCTTCGATAACCGCCTTGTCTATCACCGACCATACTTCGCGAATCTTTTCGCTCCGAAATTCATAGAAAACATTCTCGGTAAATGAAACTCTCTTCCCGCTTACATGGAGGCCAAGGAATGTTCCCTTCGGGGTACAGTCGAAGCCAAGCCGGGCCGCTATATAAGGCGGATCGGAAATCAGCATCTTGATGCTGAAATAAAGGTCCGGAATTTCATCAAAGTCTCTCTCTAACATTTCGAGATAACCTGATAACCCGACCCGCCGGCTGTTGTGGATCACTTCATCATGAACGAACTGTCCAAGCTTCGGCCAGTCCTGCCTATTCAGGCAGCAATGTAGTCTCGGTAGACGTTGGAGAGATCCCTGCCATTCGCCGCCGGCCATCGGCGCGAACGGCCATGCGGACCGCCTTCATCGACCGCCGCCGCCGGCCATTCGGCGAGACCCCGCAGCAACTGGATATTCTTGTCCCGACCATGCAGGATCTCGCCGACGCGATCGTGTAGGTGTGAGATTTCAGGAGGTTGTCCATTCGGCCCTGGCCGAGGAAGCCGAAGTGCCAAAAGCGAAACTCAGCGGCCCGTCCATGCGTTGACAGGCCTCCTGCACTAAGAGCGGCAGTTGGCCGGTGTCCGCAACAACCAACCGAGCGCAATTGGCTGCGGCTTTCGCCGCCATCTATTTGCTGTGGGGCGGAACATACCTGGCGATCGCGCTGGGCCTGCAATCGATCCCGCCGTTTCTCCTCATTGGATCGCGGTCAATTCTTGGCGGCATGGTGTTGTTCGCGTTTTCGCAACTGGGTGGATTGGCGTTACGACCGTGGCAGGATTGGTCGCACGCCGCCATCAGTGGTGTCCTATTGTTCGTCGGATGCCACGGGGCGCTTGCCTACGCCCAGCGTTTTGTTCCTTCCGGGCTGTCGGCAATCATTCTGGCGACAATTCCTTTCTGGATCGTGCTGGTCAACGCCGCCACCGGGCAACGCGAACCGCTGCAGAAACTCGCCGGCCTGGTGCCTGGCTTTGTGGGCGTCGCACTGATCGCATGGCACGAGACGTCAAACCCCGAGCATCCGCTCCCGGTCACCATGATCGCGCTACTGCTGGCATCAGCGCTCTCCTGGGCACTCGGCAGCGTGTACGCCCAGCGCCGCGCCGCCCATATCCCACCGCATGATCTTGCCGGCATGCAGCTTATATGCGGCGGCGCGGGCTTGCTGATGCTCAGCGTTCTGGCCGGCGAATGGCCAGACTTTGCGCCACGACAAGTCACAGTCGTTTCGCTGATGGGGGTGCTGTATCTGGCGCTGCTCGGAAGCGTCGTCGGCAACACCGCCTATCTATGGCTGCTCGATCGCATGTCGGCGCCGATCGTTGCGACCTATACGTTTGTCAATCCGGTGGTCGCCGTGATCCTCGGCGCGTGGGTGCTCGGCGAACGCATCACCATGCCGAGCCTTGCGGGCGCGGCGCTGGTGATCGGCTCCGTCGTTGCGCTCCTGTATGTTTCGAAGGCAGACAAGCCGTAGCTGCGGTAATTCGCGAAGGCACACTTCACATACGGCCGTTGCAGATCAACCCGCGCGCTGGTCGCCGTAGATCCTGTCGCGCAGCCGCCGCATCCCGGCAAGCCAGCGGTCGCGGCTGGAGGCTTTCCGCTCCATGTATTCCTGGACCTGCGGGTGGGACAGAACGAGAAAGCGTTCTTGCTCCATCGCCTCGATCACCATGCGCGCGACTTCAGGCGGCTGCAGCACGCCATCGACGCGCGCCGCGCTTGGGCCTGGCGTCGTCATGCCGGTCTGCACCGATTGCGGGCACAGCACGGATACGCGGATGCCGCGGTCGCCATATTGGATCGCGAGATGTTCGGCCAGCGCCACCGCGGCGTTCTTCGTCACGCCATACGGCATCGAGTTCAGCGACGCCAACAGCCCCGCGGCGGAGGCGGTGTTCAATAGGTAGCCGGCGCCGCGCGCCAGCATGCCCGGGACCAGCGCGCGCGCCGCGAACACGTGGCTCATGACATGGACCCGCCAGCTCACGTCCCAGTCCGCGTCCGACGCCGTCTCCTGTCCCTTGCGCGAGAGGCCGGCATTGGAGAAGAACACGTCGACCGGACCGTATTTGGCCTCCGCCGCCGCGATCAGCGCCTTGACGTCGCCTTCGAGACCGACGTCGGCGGTCACTGCCAATCCATCGATATCGCCCGCGACTTTCGCCAGCCGATCGCGCGAGGTCTTGAGGTCGGCGACCACGACGCCGCGCGCGCCTCTTTCCGCATAGGCGCGGGCTACCGCCTCGCCGATGCCGCCCGCGGCGCCCGTGACGACACAGACTTTGCTTTTGACGTGCATCTTTCTGCTCGCTGTTTTTTTGGAGTTTATCCAGCGACAGAGTGATACGAGCGCCGACGCGTGGTCAATCTCCGTTTGATCCGCCGATCAATTTTCGAAAAATTCCGCCGAGCGGTGCTGGCCTCAGCTTCGCGATCATGCGATTAAACGATCTGGGAGCCATCGGAATTCCGGAGAATGGAATGCTTGAGGTACGTGACGGGACGACTACAGTGATGCCGCCTGAAGCAGCGCCAGCGTGGACGCGCGAGGTGGCCTGGGCGCTGTACCGGCTGCCGTTCAACGATCTCCTGTTCAAGGCGCAATCGGTCCACCGGCAGCATTTCGATCCCAACCGCATCCAGCTGAGCAAGCTCCTCAACATCAAGACCGGCGGCTGCCCGGAGGATTGCGGCTATTGCAGCCAGTCCTCGCATCATTCGACCGGTCTGGCCGCGTCCAGGCTGATGGATGTCGAGAAGGTCGTCACTGAGGCGCGTAAGGCCAGGGATAGCGGCGCGACGCGTTACTGCATGGGCGCCGCCTGGCGCAATCCGAAGCCGCGCGACATGGAGGCTATCGTCGAAATGGTCGGCGCGGTGAAGGCGCTCGGGCTCGAGACGTGCATGACGCTGGGCATGCTCGACCGCGAGCAGTCGGATCGCCTCAGCGCGGCCGGGCTCGACTACTACAACCACAACATCGATACCTCGGAGCGCTATTATCCCAAGGTGGTCTCGACGCGGACCTATTCCGATCGCCTCGACACGCTGGAAAATGTCCGGCAATCCGGCATGAAGGTCTGCTGCGGCGGCATCCTCGGCATGGGCGAGGAGGAAGCCGACCGCGTCGACATGTTGGTGACACTGGCCAACCTGGCCGAGCCGCCGGAAAGCGTGCCGATCAA
>VAZG01000171.1 GCA_005885285.1 Alphaproteobacteria bacterium
ACCTGCCAATTCTGCTCGACAATCGCCACTTGCGTCCGGAGACGATCGGGCTGGCGCTGGCCGCTGGTATGGCGATGCGGTTGATGGCTGCTCAAGCAGTAGCCCGGCTGGCGGATCGTTTGGATGCTCCTAAAGTCATCCTGGCGCTTTGCACGACCGCGGCGGCGTTGATCGGACTGGGATATTTGCCGGCGCAAGGCGCATGGTTGCTGATCGCGGTCGGCGTATTGCACTCGGCGGCACTGGCACCGCTCCCGCCACTCAGCGACACGCTCGCCCTCGGTGCCGCGGCTCCCGCCGGGTCCGGCGGCGCGGTCATCCACTACGGTTGGCTGCGCGGGTGCGGCTCAGCCGCCTTTGCGCTGGGCTTGGTGCTGTCCGGCCAGCTCATCGGACATTTCGGGATCGTCGTAATCGTCTGGCTAAACGCGGCGCTGCTTGCTGCCGCGGCACCCATGCCACTTGGCGTTCCACAACTATTGGCGACAGGTGGCCACGCCCGGGCCACGCCGAGCCAGGCTCGCGGGGTCGGAGTGTTGTTGCGGCTGTCGCTCTATCGCAAGATGGTGTTGCTCGCAATGTTGATACTGGGGAGTCATGCAATGCACGACTCCTTTGCGATGATTCGTTGGAGCAGAGCAGGAATCAGTCCAGGCACGTCTGGCATCTTGTGGTCGCTTTCGGTCGCTGCCGAGGTCGTCGTCTTCCTCTTGGTCGGCCGTCCTTTGCTCGACCGCATCGGGCCGGCAGGCGCCGCGATGCTCTCCGCCGGCGCCGGTGTCGTGCGATGGGCAGTGATGGCCGAGACCGCCTGGCTTCCAGCGGTGGCGGCGATCGAGCCCTTGCACGGCCTAACGTTCGCGCTCTTGCATCTGACGTGCATGCGGCTTTTGGCACAATGCGTTCCAAGGCACCTCGAGGCGACAGCACTGACCATCTACGGTACCGTCGGCATCGGTATTGCCACCGCTCTCCTTACGCTTGCCTGCGGGCCAATTTTCGAACGCTTCGGGGCGCACGGGTTCTGGGCAATGGCGGCCCTCTGTGCGGCGGCGTTGCCGCTCGCCCTAACCCTGCGCGAACCGATGGCCGGTTCCAGGTGATCTTTTTCGCTTGGGCCGATTATCTGATTATCTGGATGTCTTGCTTGCGGCGGCTCCGGATTTTTGGACAGCGGGATAAGCTAAAGGCTGACCGGTCCAAAGGGGCGTGAGACGTGGGCGTAAAGAGGAAGCAGCACAGCGCGGAATTCAAGGCGCGAGTGGCGATGGCGGCGCTTTCGGGGGAGAAGACCCTGGCGGAGCTGTCGGCGGAGTTTGGGGTTCATCCGACGATGATCAGCGACTGGAAGCAGGAGCTGGTGAAGCGTGCGGGGGAGCTGTTTGCGCGCGTCGGGCAGCTTCAGGTCGAGTGCGATTTTCTTGCCAGGCAGCCCGCCATTTCCCGAGTGCTGAGAGGCGGGCGATGATCGCGCCGGAGGCGGGGCTGTCCGTAAGCCGGCAATGCGCGCTGCTCGCGGTGGCGCGCAGCAGCTTCTATTACCGGTCTCGGCCGGAATCTGGGGCGGAACTCGAGCTTCTGAAGCGGCTCGACCGGATTTTCACCGACAATCCGGTCTACGGCAGCCGCCGGCTGCAGGTCGCGCTGTTGCGGGATGGGATTTCGGTCGGCCGCCGACGCGTGCGGCGGCTGATGAGAAAGTTCCAGCCCTTATTCAGACGTTCCTTAGATGTGGATTGATCTCTTCGGTATTCACGAAACAACCTCTGCGGATTTGCCTTGAACCGTTTGGACTCCCCTGGAAGCGGTAGGCGGGCATGATGAGCAATCAGCTCTCTCACCGGCGAAGGCCGGACCTCGCCACTTTCTGCGGCGGCGCTCTCGATGAGGCGCAAGCTCGCGATACCGACCGCGCGGCGGCCGGCTGCTGCGCCTAATGTACACAAAACGCCAAGATTAGCTGTGCCCGAATGGGATGAAACAAATGGCTAAACCTAAGGTGGCGCGACCTCGATTTCGCAGATGCCGATCTCGTGTTCGACGACCGCCCGGCCCCGCAGGCAGCAACGAGGGGGTGCCGCCGGATCATACGCCGCGGTTCTGCTGGTGGGGAATGTGGTAATTTCAGCCGTTAAACCTAAGGTGCATGCGCATTGTCCATTCCCATCACCTATAGCCTATTGCGTTACCTCGCTGCCAAGAAGAGCGTAGACGACCGGGCGCTGAATTGGCAGGTCTGGCAGCGCCTGGTAACGGCTCTGCCACGAGCGACCCCGCAGCAACCTCTGCGCGTCCTCGAGGTCGGAGCGGGCATCGGCAGCATGGTGGAGCGGCTCGTGGCTGGCGATGTGCTCACCCACGCGACCTACATGGCTATTGATCGGGCGCCCGCGCTGCTGGCGGAAGCCCACCGCCGCCTCTGCCAGTGGGCTCGCGAGCGGGGGTTTGAGGTGGACGAGAACCGCCAGGGACAGCTGCATGTGTGGCGGGCGAGGCAGCACATCACGATGGAAACCGAGGCGATCGACGTGGGGCATTTCATGGCCCGCGAGCACGGCCGCCGGGTCTGGGACTTACTGATCGGGCAGGCCTTTCTCGACTTGATCGATATGCCCACGACGTTGCCAGGCCTCTGTTCCCTGGTGCGCCCAGGCGGACTGCTGTATTTCCCCACTACCTTTGACGGCGATACAGCCTTCCAGCCGGAGTACGACCCGGAGTTCGATAGGGCCATTGAGGCCTGCTACCATCAGGCGATCGACCAACGTGTGCTGGACGGCAAGCCGTCTGGAGACAGTCGCGCCGGGCGCCGTCTGTTTGCTCACCTTCGGACGGCTGCGGTGCAAGTGCTCGCGGCGGGCGGCTCCGATTGGGTGGTTTTCGCCGGCGCCAACGGGTACCCCGCAGATGAAGCCTATTTCCTGCACGACATCATCCACACAATCGACGTGGTGCTCACCGGGCATCCCCACCTGGACGCAGAGCGCTTAGGCGCCTGGGTGGCGCAGCGTCACGCCCAGATCGAGCAGGGTGCACTTGTGTACATCGCCCATCAGTTGGACGTCCTGGGACGCATGACCGCGCCCATGGGGGAGGAACAGGACGGAAAACCTTAGGGTGTCAGATGTCTACCGAGCATCTGCTGCGCGAGTTTTACAATCAGATGTATCATGTTCATACGCAGCCCGATAATGTGTATGATTTAGGGGACCATCTGCACCATTTGACCGTGCACAAGCATCTGGATCAGGATCCTCTCATTCAATTCCGCGAAGCGTACCGGTGGGTGGACCAGGCGGGGGCCCGGCTCGTCGCCGATGCCGGCTGTGGCTATGGAGGCTTTGCCGTCTTCGTGGCGCGTCAAGCCCCGACACTCTCAGTCGATGGCTATACGCTGAGCGATGTGCAACGAGCCGTTGCTCGGCAGGCATTGGCGCGCCTGCATCAGTCGAAATCACGGGCGTTGTTGCAGAGTTATGACCGCCTCCAGCGGCAGTATGATGCGATTGTCGCCATTGAATCGCTCGGCCACTCCGCCAACGTGGCGGCAACGCTTCACCATTGGGCCAGTCACCTACGGCCAGGAGGCGTGGTCGTGATCATCGATGAACTGTTTCGACCCGAGGTGTCTCCGACAAATCCTGAGATACAACAGTTCATGCGATCCTTGCACTTTTCCTTGCTGTTGCAGCGGGCGCCTCTAGAAGCCATGTTGCACGCAGCAGGCCTCTCCGTGCTCGCCTGGGTGGTTCTGAGTGAGCGCTACCACGTGCATACCCGGCCGGATGAGGAGTGCGACCGCCTCTTGCATGCGTATCACCTCGACGGTGTCCACCAGGGGTATATCGGCGGGATGCTCCTGGAAAAGTTCTATAATCGAGGGTGGGTCGACTATGTCCTGCTCGTGTTGACACTGCACCGTGCTGCCAGTCGCTGAGGCATCGCAAAGAGGCAGTAGAGGTTCTCTATGGTCAAACGTCTGGAGGGTGCGACGTCGGCGAGGTTTTTTGGAGCCTGACAGCGCCCGGTTACCGAGCTCGTGCAGTATGTCGATGCCGGGCAGCATGACAGGTCCCGCCCTCGACGGACTCTAACCCGTCTTCGCCGCTTCGACCCGAACACACCATCATCCCTGCTCTGGCCTGAAAAATCTGCTCACAAGATGCAAACACTCAGGTCGTAAGCGACTAACGTCCTCACGAGGGCGGATTGAGAGCCATAAGGCGATCGAACGCCCTTTCCCACTCTTCCGTCGCCTTCGGCCATTCGGGTAGGCGAGCGCCCGCCGCGCGTGACCCCGCAGCCAGCCGCGCGGCGAGCGCAGGTTCGGCGATCATCCGACGAAGCGCCCGCGCCAGAGCCGCCGAATCGCCCGGCGGGACGAGCAGCGCAGCTTCAAGTGACACCGTCTCCGGGATTGCGCCCGCGGCGGTGGCGATCAACGGCAGGCCGTATGCCATCGCTTCCGCAAAGACCATGCCATAGCCTTCGTGGAAGGACGGCAGGACGAAGGCGTCCGCCTTCCGATAGGCGTGCGCGACCGATTGCGGCGGCCACTCGCCCGCTAGAGTGATACGCTGCTCGAGCCCAGCGGCCGAGATCATCCGCCGAACCGATCGCGCCGTCGGTGGATCACGCTCGAGCGACCCGACACAGAGCAAGTGCCACTCGAGATCGCGAATCTGGGCCAGCGCCTCGACCAGCACGCCATGACCTTTGCGTGGCAGCAAGTTCGCCACGCAGAGCAGCGCGCGAACGGGGCCTAGCCGCGGCCTCAGATACCTGTTCGGCTTCACAGTGCCTGGTGGGACGATGGCGATCCGGTCGGGAGAGACGCCATAGCTCTCGACCGCAGCGGCGGTTTTCCGGCTCGGACAGAGGACGCCGCGGAGCCGTGACAGCAGCGCGGCCTCGCGCTGCGCCGCCCGCTTCGCCTCGGCCGGCGGAAGGCCGCTTTCCTGCGCCAGCGGGCCGTGGACGAATGCGACGACCGGTAGGCGGCGCGCCTGCGCCGCCACCACCTCTCCGAGATTGGCAAGGGCGAGGCCGTCGACAACTGTCTCCGTGCCGTCGGCCACGCCGGCGAGCACCGCCGCGTTTGCCTTTGGACGACCTCCAGTGAGCTCGATGACCCGAACGACCCGGCCCCGAGCGCGCAAACCCTCGACAATGTGACGGTCGAACAGATATCCGCCGGTAAGTTGATCGAGCCGGCCGGGGACGACGAAGACGAGCTCCCGGCGAAGCGGAGCTTCGTCCGCCACGGCAGGTGCTCGCGAAGCAAACGCTGGGAGCTTGGTCATCCGAGCGGCGCGTCGTAGGCCGACCAAGCTAGATTTTCGTGCAGTACTACTCTGAGACTGGTGCTGGCCTGAGACCCGAGCGCACCTTCTTCAATCGGCCGCACCAGCCGCTTGCGGACTTCGCAGGCGCGGAACTCCCTAGTGGTATTGCGCCCGCGCAATTCGGCGAACTCGTCGAGATTGCGATAGTCAAACTCGGCGAGCACCGTCTTCAACAGGTCAAGAGAGCGGCCGATATCACAAATGATCCCATCGGCATCGGGCGCGTCTCGCCGCAATTCAGCCTCAACAACAAAGGTCGTGCCGTGCAGCTGCCGAGGCGGCGCGAATACACAGCCCTAAATTGTGCGCAATCACGAAGTGATGGCTGACGATGATGCTGTTTATTCTGTACATGGCTGGCCCCTCGGCTCAATCATACCGGGAGTTTGACAGAGGACGCCGCGCGGCCGCACATGCGATAATCAAATCGGGCAAGGGAGAAAATGCACTTTCGCCATCCGGAAAGCGAGGGATCGTACGGCCGAGTTCTGATCTCGCTCCGGCCCAGCGCGACGACCCAAAACGCCAGTACCTCACGCATCGAAATCACAATCGAACAACGTGTCACCACCGAGGTCGAAACGGCGGATCCGCGGCCGCAATGCGCCGTCGAGCGCACGGTTGCCGGGAAATGCGACACCGGGACGCCCCGACCCGATGATGATCGGAGCGACCGTTATCTGCAGACGGTTGAGGCAGCCTGCCTCGAGAAAGTGCGAGATCGTGATCCCGCCGCCCTCGACGAATACAACAGACAATCCCCGGTCACCCAGGGTGGTGCGGATCACCGAAACATCGAGCGTGCCGCCGACGCGCGGCACGCCAAGGACTTCGTACCCATGCGTCTCGCCCCGGCGGTCGCCATGCTCCTTTGCGGCCACGATCAGTGTCGGAGCCGCGCGGTCGCGAAAGATCGCATGCCGGCCGGTCAGGCTCAGCTCAGGATCGATGACGACCCGGAACGGATTGTCTCCGGCGCATCGCCGGACCGTTAGCTGCGGGTCATCGGCCCGCACGGTGCGGGCACCGACGAGGACAGCGTCGGCGAGCGCCCGCATGCGGTGGCAATGCAAGAGGTCGGCCTCGCCGGTGATCCAGCGGGATTCGCCGTTCTCGGTCGCAATTCGGCTGTCCAGACTCTGCCCGATATGAGCGACGACGAGCCCGCGGGGGTGCGGAACGCAATAGGGAAGATAAAGGTCGAGCTGCACCGCGACATCATCCGGCAACGACGTCGATGCACGCCACCCGCCACCAACGGAGACACTGAGCGAACCGCCATGGAGTGGAACCGAAATCAGCTTCGCGCCGGGCCGCGCCGCGAATGCCGCGCGCGTGGCGAGCACGGCTGTCCACCAGAACGGATCGCGCGGCTCGCTCCCGGCATTCGCTTGAGCCTTGGCGTAATCTCGATCTCGGAAAAGTCTGGCGGAGGACCGCTTGTCGATTGGGTCCCGGAAGGGCATGATCGCAAATACACCGTATCCGCAGCGATGTCGATCCGGATAGCCGCGACGCCGTCGGCTATTGGCATACGCGCTGATCAACTCGACCGCGGATGCAATGAGTTTTGAGGGTCTTCGTGCCCAGCGCGGCGTCCTCGATCAAGAGCGCCGCGACGTCTCTGCTGATGACCGGTGCTCAGACGGCGATTGCGTTGAGCTCCTTGCCGGCGTGCTCGGGGACGGTAAACCAGACCCCGCGGCCATCGCGACCATGAAGACCGGGATGTCAGAATGGCGAGGGCGAAGGAACCCGTAGCCTGCTGGAGCGCGACGGTCGCGAAGGGCCACAGCACACACCCCACGAAATAGCCCATGAACCACACGACGCCATTCGCGACCCCGCGGATGCGGGTCGGAAAGATCTCGGCGGTGAGCGTCGTGCTCGGGCCCCAGAAACCCAGGAATCCGAAACTCCAGGCGAGGCCAAAGATCCAGAGCCAGAGGTTGCTCGTGGTATAGACCCAGCTAGCGTGGCATGAGCTCCGCGTACGCCGGCTGCGTCACCGGCGAGCCCTGAGTGAGATCGTACTCCCACGTGGTGTTGCCGTTCTCTTCCTGAGAGACGATCTTTCCCTTGAGCCTGTCGAGCATCGCTCGCGCGGGCATGTTCTTCTTCGTGGGAAAGAAGTGGAGTCGCAGCTTCGCCACGTTTTGCTGGCGCAGCTCGCGCACCAGGTGATCGAGGATCTGATCCTCGATGAAGCGCCCCATCACGCGGCAGCTCATGAGGAACGTATCGACCTCAGCGGTGTCCGGGGGCGCCTTCTTCAGGATGGCCAAGAACGTCTTCCCGTTGTCGCCGAATTTGTCGGACACTGACGCGATGTACACTGCCGAGTCCGCCGACCTCCGGAAACCTTGCAGGTCCTGCTCGGTATAGCGCCGCGTCGTCAGGTTGAACTGATTCGTTTTTTGTGTGAGCTGCGCCGCGCGCGGAAGATCTTCATCCATCACCTTCCGGACCGTGATCTTCGTCTTCAGCGCGGTGAGGAACTCCTCGACCGACCACGCCGCGTGCCGCTCGGCCGCGCGCTTTGCATTCTGCAAATATGTCTCGGTGCGTTTGCGATCTTCCTCCGTGGACTCCAGCGCGAAGAAGTAATCCTGATAAATCTGATCGAGGAACGCCGGGAGCAGCGTGGTGTCGGCCGGAAAATCGGGCACCGTCACCTCCGGCATGGCGCTCCGTACGGCCTCGCGGTCTACCGGGTTATCGTCGATGAAGACGAAGCTGTCGCTCCCGATGTCGAGATCTTGCGCCACCTCGGCGATGTTCTGTGGCTTGGTCGACCAATTGATCTTTAGGCTGGCGAAGTCGTCCTTCTTCAAGACCATGTCCGCGTGGTTGTCGAACACTTCTTGAACGTCGGTATAGTTGTTCTTCGAGACGATCGCCAATATCACGCCCAAGTCTTTGAGCTGGCGAATCCGACGCTGGAAGTCCCTGTAACGCGCCCCTTCACCTGTCTCGGAGAGCTGGATGCCTTCGAGCCCGTCCTCGCCGATGACGCCGCCCCAAAGCGTATTGTCAAGATCGACAAGAAGGCACTTCTTCCGGCCGGTGCCGGCGATGGCGTCGAGCGTGCGTGTGATCTCTTTGGCCAGCGTCTTCTCGGCAACGACGGAATATTTCATCCCGCCGAGGTACCAGCGCTTCTTCGAATAGAACTGCTCGCGCCCGCGGCCCTCGATGAGCCCTTTCACGTCCATCACGTACATGTTCGGCACGCGCGCGCCGAGCGCGACGAGCCGATCGTACCAGTAGGCCTCCAAGCGGCGCTCGATCGAAACTTGCTTCATGCTGCGGACCGAGAGCGGCGGCACGTCGATGTTCGATACGAAGAACTTCACCGCCGGCGCGAGCTCTGCGGCGCGCTCGATCCAGGTGATCTGCTCGTCGACCGCTGCGAAGAGCGTGTCCTCCTTCGCCCCTTCGTACCCGTGTAAGAGCTCCGTGCCGTCGAGCAAGAGGACCACCGCCGCCGGCCCGAAGCGCCACATTGCCGAAGTGGGATTGGCAAGCTCCTGAATCCAAGAACCGTAGCCTTCCCCGATGAACATCTCATGACGGGTGTCGACTCGCCGCGAGAGCGACTCGATGTTGCTATTGGACAAGAGCGCGCATTTCATCACTTCGCTCCTAGGTAGAGGAGAAAATCCCGAATCGTATGTAGCTCTGCGATTTTCTCGATGGGGATGCTCACACCGAACTCCTCTTCGACCTCGGACACGATGTTGATCTGCGCCACCGAGTCCCATGCTTCAATCTCCCCCGCGGCCGAATCCAGCTTGAGCAGCTCGGGATCCACCCCCAGTGCAGCCGCCACCACGGTGATGAGTTTCTGCTCCATGACTTTGCGCTTTCGCTCCTGTTATCGTGTTAGTCCAAACGGGAAATCGCCTTAATAATTGAGGAGCACCATTTCCGAATAAAGATTGTCGATGTCGAGCGCGGTGAGCTTACTCGATTTGAAGGCCGCCGTGCGCGCGCCGCCCGGGCGCGGGAAGGAGTGCCATATCTTGTGACCACGCAGCGTGCGCTCGTCGACGATCGTTCCCACCACTTTGAGATCCGCCGCCACCGCCAGCACCAAGCGATCGGCGTATTTGGCGAATACGTCCGCGTTGCTCAAATGATGAATGCGGGCGAACGGTACGCGCACGTTGCCTTTTATGGTCTGTTCGCTGCTTATGGTCTGTTCGCTGCGGTTCATCATCAAATAGCACTCCCCTTCCGGAGAGCGAATGAGCGCGTGGTGATTCCACGGCAAAGAGTGATCGCGGCAAATCTTGAACTGCTCACCGGAGAGCGCCGCCTCTACGTCCCCCCTTTTGGTGAGGATCTTCGCCGAGCGGCGGTGGGGCCCGGTGAGCGAGGGGAGGATGATCCGCTCCGTTGTATCCATGAGCGTGAAGCCCATCTTTTGGCAGATCTTGAGCACCTGCGGAGAGGGGCTGATGTTGGTGATGGTGACGTTCTTGTTCGCCATCACTTTGGCCAGGAGCCCCAGGCTGTGACCGCGATATTCGTTTTTCACGATCCAGTTCGACATATTGCAGAATCGAAACTTCTCGCCGCCGAACGTCCGCTCGCTGAAGGTGGTGCCCAGGAAGCCGACCGCGTCTTCGCCGTCGAACAAGATGTAGCCGAAGCGCCCGTCCTGGCAGCCGCTGTGATCGACGAAAAGCTGTCGCCAATGCTCTTTAGTGACGTACGGATTGTTGAACTCCAAAAAAAGCGGATAGACCTTTTCGAAGTCCTCCGCGCGCGCGTCGCACATGCTCACCATTTGATTTGCCCTTGCCTCGCTCTTCGCGGTGGTCGCCCGATCAGGCGCTGTGGACGTTGCCCGGCCGTAAAGCACACCGTTCCACATCGCCAAGCTGGTTGAACACGAACACCGGGTGATAGCACATGCAGCCGAAGTGGCCATTGTAGGCGCTGCCCTCCTGTTCGCCATAGGTCGGGCTCTCGCTCGAATCCATATCGAGCACGATGGTCTTCGGCGGTCGCCGCTGACGCACCTTGTCGATCCACTGACGGAGCAAATCGGCGAGCGCGGCGAGGTTCTCGGGCCGGCTCAGCCACTTCGTCTCGAAGCGCCCCATCTGGCTGGCCGAGACGGCAGACCCGGTGACCGCACGGTCGCCAACAACCCTGCGCATCGCCGGATCGCGGCACAGCCTCCCCTGCGCATCGCCGGATCGCGGCACAGCCTCTCCGCGTCATCCACG
>VAZG01000568.1 GCA_005885285.1 Alphaproteobacteria bacterium
CGGCACGCCGCGGTCCATCAGCCAGACCCGGCGCGCCTTGCCGTATTGCCGCTCGATGCGTTCGAGAAACCCCCGCAGCGTCGTCTTGTCGGCGGTGTTGCCAGGAAGCACCTCATAGGCCAGTGGCAGGCCTTCGGGTGTTACTACCAGAGCCTGCCCTCGCGGAAGCGGGGGTCAATGACGATCTGCACACAATCCGGCCGATGATCGCGCGAGTACCCGAAGCGACGTTTGTCGCCTTCCGGGAACGGCGGATCCGCCTGGTGGGTAGGGACGAGCCTCGAAGCGGTAGCCCGTTGCGGAGCCTCGCTGTTGTCTGGCACTTTCGTGCCAGTGCCCTCACCGAGTGAGCCTGGCTTCTTGTACCCGTCCCCCCGCTCAGAACCCATCGTGCGGATTTCCCGCAATGGGCTCCCCAGAGTGCGTTCACCGAGTTGACCTCCTTAGACCGTTGGGTGCAGCGAGTGCCTCGGTGGCAGCGGCAGTTTGAACCACTCGCGGCTGGCCAGATAGCTCCAGTGGAGCCGATGACGCTGGCTCTGTTGGCGCAGCGTGCGCCGCCACTGCAGTTGGACTTCCCGGCGTATCCAGTCCAGCTTCTCCTGGCAGTGATGTAGCCTGAAGTACTGGTAGAAGCCTCGAAGCATCTCCCACAGGTGACGTTGCTGATCGCGCCGTTTCCAGTGCATATGCCGAACCAACCACTCATGGGTGCGAGCAAGGAACTTGCGACAGCTCTTGACGCTGGGGAGCCTGATCAGCGCGAAACGTCCATCGCGATCAGTTCCGCAGACATGTTTGAAGCCGAGAAACTCGAAAGTTTCCGGCCTCCGGTCGACGCGTGCGCATCGCTCGGCGGCGAATCGGCCAAAGAGCAGCAGCCGAGTTTTCTCCTCGGCCAGTTCCAGGTTAAATCTTGCGAGCCGCGCCCGTAGCTGTCTCTGAAAGTTTTCTGCGTCCGCCAGATATTGGAAACTGAGCACGAAGTCATCGACGAAGCGCACCAAGTACGCCTCGCCCTGGCACTGTGGTTTGAACTTCTTCTCGAACCACAGGTCCAGGGTGTAGTGCAGATAGATGTTGGCGAGCACACAGGAGATCGGTCCGCCTTGCGGAGTTCCCTCCTCGGAACGAACAACGACCCCATCTTGCATCGCTCCGGCCTTGAGCCACTTACCAATCAGGCTCAGGATCACCGGATCAGCGATGCGCTCCCTGACCATCCTCTGTAACCACGAATGACAAACATGATTGAAGTATCCGCGGATGTCGGCCTCGAACACGTAGCTACCCTTCTTGGTCACGATCTGCTCGCGTAGTGCGCGCAGTGCGTGGTGAGGACTACGCCCCGGCCGATATCCATAGCTGGCGTCACAGAAGTCCGCTTCAAAGATCGCCTCGAGAATGCGCGCCACCGCCTTCTGAAGTAGGCGGTCTGCGACCGTGGGTATTCCGAGCGGCCGCGTACCGGTCTTGCCTGGCCCCTTGGGTATGTCTACCCGCCGAACCGGTGGAGCCCGATAGGCGCCGGCTTTAAGCCGCGCGCAGATCTCCTGAACTCGCAGTTCCAGTTCACTCTCAAATTGCTCGATGCTTTCCCCATCGACGCCACCTGCCCCATGCCGGTTGATCGTCCGCCAAGTCTCCTTGAGGAACTCCGGTGTGAGCAGGTGCGCTAACGAGGTGAAGCGCACCTTCCGATCCAATTCAGCCTTCTTGGTTATCTGGGCTAGTTGTATTGACACCATTTTCCGTCTCCGTGTGTACGGGCAGTGTTTCTCCAGCCCAGTCTTACTCTGCCCCGCCCCTTCCCCATGTACGCGGCTTTCCCGCGCTCCGAGTATCTATGGGCGAGTCCGACTTCCACCGTCGCATCAGCTTCCCTCAGAATGGTTCTTTCGGTCGGCCTACTCGGCCCGCATGCGAACCAAGACGGCGGTGGATCTCCCAGGTTCCTGACGCTTCCGTTTCCGGACGTGCCGTGCTCTAAGACCCCGCCGCAGTCTCCGGCGATCATCGCCAATAGCGATCACCTACTGTTGCCTTCCAGATATTCGACCCTGTCGGCCTGCGGATGTCGACTCACGAGGCTCAATCGCTTCACTTGCGTTACGGCCTGTCCGTCGCTCTGCCTACGCTTAGCTCATGTCGTTACCTCCATCAGCCCAAGGCTCGATTTCCGGTGGGGCGGCTCCACCCCTTGCCGGTGCGGGAATTTCACCCGCTGGAAGCGCCAAGCTTGGCCTGGCGCGCCGAAATAGGTGCTCGTCAGATCGTACAGCAGCACGTCGTAGCTGATGTTGAACAGGTCTCGCCACCGCCGCGTCAGGTGATCAAAGACCGCCTGTTTGTGCCCCAGCAGCCGGTCGTGACAGCGGTACAGCTTGTGGATCTCGGCCAGCCCGGCGTCCTCGCCCAGCAGATCGGCCAGGGCACTGCGGTGAAACCACTCGCGGTGCAGCCGCCATTCGCTGCCCGGCGCCAGCAAGCGATAGGC
>VAZG01000514.1 GCA_005885285.1 Alphaproteobacteria bacterium
ATGAGCCAGTCGAGCTGGCTCGTCGCCGGCATGCTTCCCGGGATTGAGCGTCAGCCGCGCAAGAAGCTCGAGCCGAGCCCAGAACGGCTGGTTGCCGTGCTGCATGCCTGGCGGGATGAGGCGGTCAGGGCTGGGCGCACGATCACGCGGATTGCGCTTGCGTTCGAAGCCGGCCGCGACGGCTTCTGGCTGGCGCGCTGGCTGGAGGCACGTGGTGTGGAAGCGCACGTGATCCATGCCTCGAGTGTGGCAGTCTCACGGGAACATCGCCGAGCGAAAACCGACCGGCTCGACACCGAGTTGCTGAAGCGCGGCTTCCTGGGGTGGCTGCGTGG
>VAZG01000515.1 GCA_005885285.1 Alphaproteobacteria bacterium
CAAATACTTTAGCGGAGCTGCAGCGGGATATGGCGCGGCTGGGCTTTGTTATGAGCCAGATCAGGGAGATCGAGGTAGCTCGTCAGAAACGATTGGAGCAGCAGCCTGAGACCGGGCCCCACGCCATGGTTCGGCTGCTGGCCCGAATCGTCGGTGTTGGTGTCGAAACCGCTGATATGCTGGTCCATGAGGTGCTGTCACGGCCAATGCGTGACCGAAAAGCGGTAGCGCGCTACGCCGGCCTGACGGGTTCGCCGGATGAGAGCGGCGCGCAACGACGGGAACAAGGGCTAGCCAGAGCCGGCAACGCCCGGGTCCGCCGCGGCATGATCCAACTCGCGTGGCGCTTTCTGATGTTTCAGAAGGAGAGCGCGCTCGCAGTGTGGTATCGCACCCGCACGGCCGATAGTCGTATTGGCACGCGCAAGACAATGATCGTCGCCCTGGCACGCAAACTGGTGATCGCACTCTGGCGGTTTGTCACTACCGGCGAGACAATGGAGGGCGTCATCCTGCGCCCGGCTGGCTGACCCCCCGGAAGAACATTCCCTTACCTATTCGGCGCTCGCGTTGGCTTTTCAGCCGACTGCCGATTGACAATCCGAGGTGGCGGGACGCCGTATTCGAACATGGCACCGATGCCGACTAAGAGAATGGGCCCGCCCCCCCGGAGCTTGCCGCCGATGCGCATGACTGCATCATGGTCAGGACCCAACGATCCTACCGAATACAAGTCTGTGGCACGAAGATGCGCCCAATCGCGAGCTCCCCTCGGATCCTCAACAGACCGACAGACAGGCACCGACCAGAAACCGACGCTATGCAAAAAGCCCGTCTCGCAGTTCATCGTCGCTCCGCGTGCTCAGGCGTCAAGGCGCTGCGAAACACAAGCGACGCTAGGCGGCAAGCCGCCAAGCTTTGCTACCGTTTCGGTCCCTTGACCCCTTCCGCGCGCTCCGCGAACCTGATCGCAGGCGACGGGACGAAGAACGGCTTTCCAGCTCCGAACAAAGAACCGGCAAAAACCAAAAACCACCACTTGACAGGAAAAGCCCATACAAGTTCGAATCCATCTCCCTCCAGCGGCGAGTCAATGCGAACCTGATCGCCGACGATTGTTGACAGCCGGGCCGACCACCATGAAGTCCAGCCGTTCGTCGCTGCCGATATTACCGTAGAACACCTCGCCAATATGAAGGCCGGCACTGTTTGGAAGTGGGACAGTTACGGGCACTCAGATGAGCCGGTTGCGTGTAGGCGGTACCGAAATCGCGTTCGAAAAGATGGGGCGTGCCGGGCCGGTGATCGTTTTTGAGTCCGGCCTCGGCGAGGACATGCGCGGCTGGGAGGAAGTGGCCCGGCCGCTCTCGGCGTTCGCACGCCTCGTGCTCTACGATCGGCCGGGGATTGGGCAAAGCGGCCCGCGCCTCGGCACTCGTGTGCTACTTGCCAACACGGTCGTGGAACAACTCGCGGCACTCCTGCAGGCGATCGACGCGCCACCACCTTATATTCTGGTCGGCCATTCGCTCGGCGGCTTCTACATGCAGGCCTTCGCGCGCAACCGGCCAAAGGAGGTCGCGGCCGTGGTGCTGATCGACAGCGCGAGCCCGTTCGAGCCGCCTGGCGCCTTCGGCTCGACCATTCTGCCGAGATCGGGATCGATTGCGGCAGCGGAGGAGGCGGGCTTCGCACCAAGCGCCGTGGCCATGCTGGCGGGCCCGCCTTTCCCGCCGGCACCGCTGATCGTGCTGACTGCGACCGCCCATGACGTCACGCCTGAACACGAAGCGCTCTGGCAAGACGTCCAGGCGCAAACGGCTGCGCTCTCGCCAAAGGGCCGGCTGGCGATCGTGCAAGGCAGTGGCCACTGCATTCAGAATG
>VAZG01000516.1 GCA_005885285.1 Alphaproteobacteria bacterium
CAGCCGCGCCGATCAGGAGCGCCGTGGTCCGCAGAAACTTCCGGCGTGAGGCAAGCGTGTTTTTTTCGTCGTTCATGATGGCTCTCCCGGCGCGCATTGCAGCGACCTCACATATCGAATACCGCCACGGCGCGGATCGGCGACGCGGTGCCTTCGCGCCACTTCATCGGCAGGCCGATGAAGGTGAAGGGGCCCTGGCCGAGCAGCGCTTCGAGATTGCACAGGCTCTCGATGTGGGTGATGTCGAGGTCGAGGCATGCCTTGTGCACCATCAGATTGACGTCGCCCTCGGGTCCGGGCCGCATCGAGTCGATGCCGAAATGGACAATGCCTTGCTCGGCGAGCCATTGCGTCGCAGCGACATTCACACCGGAATTGTCGGTCGCATATTCCTTGCGCGGAAAGGTGCGTTCGTGATGGCCGGTGCAGAGCAGGACCGTGCCGCCCTTCGGCACTCCCACGCCCGCCTTGTTTACCGCTGCTTCGAGATCGTCGGGCGCGATCTCGGCGCGGGGCGCGATATGGCGCAGGTCGATGCAGATGCCGGGCACGATGCATTTTTCCAGCGGGTATTGGTTGATCGGGATGCCGCGCGGGCCGAAATGCCTGGGCGCGTCGATATGGGTGCCGCCATGATCCGGCATCGAGATGAACATCGACGACAGCCCATAGACGTTTCGCGAATCGGCAAGCGCCTCCTCGTGGTTCTTCCACATGCCGTGGATGATCGGCGGATGACCGGGATAGCTCGGGGTGCGATGATAGAGTTCGCGGCTGAGGTCGACGATTTTCACAGGGTTGGCCTTTAAGCGGGGAGGGCCGAGCGCGACCCGCCTTCATGCTGGCGCGTTTTTGGCCCTGCTGCAAGACGGCCGGGCGTTCATCGCAAGACGTGCCGCGGCAGCCACAGCGATATCTCCGGAACGTAGGTGACGAACATCAAGACCAGGAACATGACCGCGTAAAACGGCCAGATCTTGCGCATCACCTGCTCGATCGTGACCTTGCCGACCGCGCAGCCGACGAACAGGATCGATCCGACCGGCGGGTGGCACAGCCCGATGCCGAGATTGAGCAGCATGATCATGCCGAAATGAACCGGATTGACGCCGAAATTTTGCATGACCGGCAGCAGGATCGGCGTCGCGATCAAGATCGATGGCGCCATGTCGACGAGCGTGCCGAGCACGAGCAGCAGGATGTTGATCAGGAACAGGATGACGTATTTATTGCTGGAGATGGAGAGAAAGAACGCCGTCATCTTTGCCGGCATTTGCGTCAGCGCCATGATGTAGCCGACGCTGGAGGCGCAGGCGATCAGCGTCAAGACCATCGCGACCGTACGCAGCGTCCGGTGCAACAGAACCGGCAGGTCGCGCCAGCGATAATCGCGGTAGATGAACATCGTCACGAAGAACGCCCACAGGCAGGCAACCGCACCGGCCTCGATGGCGGTGAAGATGCCGCCCAAAATGCCGCCCAGGATGATCACCAGCGTGATCAGCCCCCAGGCGGCATCGATGGTGATTCTCAACGCGTCCTTGATCGGCACCGTCTGCCCGCGCGGATGACCTTCCCGATAGGCGATCACAAGGCAAAGGATGATCAACGAGAGCCCGAGCAGCAGGCCCGGAAACACTCCGGCCATGAACAGCGCGCTGATCGAAATCGTGCCGCCGGTCGCAAGCGAATACAACACCGCGTTGTGGCTCGGCGGTACCAGCAACGCCTGCACCGATGAGGTGATGGTCAAATTGGTCGCGAAGACGCGGGGGTATCCGTTCTTCTCCATTTGCGGGATCATCACCGAGCCGATCGCGGACGTATCGGCGACGGCGGAGCCGGAGATGCCGCTCAAGAACGTCGTCGCCAGCACGTTGACGATGGAGAGACCGCCGCGCAGCCGCGTGAACCCGACCAGCACGTCGGCGAAAGCGACCAGCCGCCGCGCCATTCCGCCTTCCGCCATGATCGCGCCCGCCAGCACGAAGAATGGGATCGTCAGCATCGCGACCTTGCTGACGCCGTCGGAGATTTTCAACATCAAGGCTTCGAGCGGGATGCCGATCGAAAGCGCGCCGGCGATCGCAGCCATCGCCAGTGCATACGCAATCGGCATGCCGATCACGAAGCAGACCAGCATTGTCCCAAGCAGGATCAGGATATCCATGGTCTGCCCCTTAGGCGATCAATCGAACGGCGCTGTTTCCGGATGGTGAACGATCGGGTCGGGCGGGAGTCCGAGAAAAATGCGTTCAATGATGAACAGCAGCAGGCAGGCGCCGCCAAGGGGGATCGGCAGATAGGTGATCCCGACCGAAAGGAATGGGAAATCGGCGATGGTATTGTGCCAGGTCACTTCGACGAGCCGCTCGCCCCAGACGATCATGAAGACCGCGATCAGCGCCATCAGGAGCTGGACGATGATGTCGAGCAGGGTACGCCATCGTGTGGGCAAGCGGTCGGCGAAATACGAGATGTTCATGTGCAGGTTGAGCCGGTAGGCGGCAGCGGCGCCGATGAAGGTGAGCACAATGGTGAGCAGCACCGCGAGCGGTTCGGGCCATGACGCGGCGCTGTTGAGCACGTAGCGCGTGAACACCGCCCAGGGGATGATCGCAGAGATCAAGAC
>VAZG01000527.1 GCA_005885285.1 Alphaproteobacteria bacterium
CCAGGCGATCGGCGCGCCGGGCCACCAGAACCACGCGGTGACCGTTCGCCGCAAAAACGCGTGCCAGCTCGGCGCCTATTCCTGCCGAGGCACCGGTAATCAGCGTCACGCGCTCGGTCACGATCCAATGCTCATAAATCAATTTGGGGATATTCTGCTAACGTGGGCACGAGAGAGAGCACAGGCTCGCATCAGCTTGCAACTCACCCGCACGCATGCCGCAGTGCCCAAACCAGCGGGACCACGTCCGCAGCCGCTCGTCCCCCGGGGGCTTACTTCATGTTGGGGCCGATGTCAGCACATTAAAATTTGGTCATGTTTGGCCGCAGACGCGCGCTGGCCCACTCAGCTTCCCGGAACGGGCACACCTTGCCTGGCGGCAACGCGGTGCTTGAGCTCGATCCGATCGCGTGACGAAACGGCGAGCAGATCGGCCGCGCGCCAAACCACATTGTCCTCGAACTCGCTGACCTGACCGTCGGTATAGACCAGTTCCCACATCATCTCGACGATGCGGAGCCTGCCCTCCTCGTCGACCTGTCGCATGATGACGCTGGTGAAATGATAAAGGTCCACCGCCTCGCCCTCGACCAGCGTGGCCGAAGCGATCAATTGATCGGCGGTGCCAGGATCCAAGCCAAAACGGCTTTCGATCAGGCTGTGAAGCTTGCGCCTCTCCGCATCGGACGGTTCGCCGTCGAGCGAGATTACGTGGATCAGGAGCGCGGTTGCCGCCAGCCGATATCCGCTGTCGTCGAAGGCGCGATGGTCAGGAGCATGGGGGGAAACAACGTCGGCTATGAATTGGCGTAGTCCATCCAGCATCGTTTGTTACCGAAATCGAGTGAGCTCAATTTGATCCGCCGGGAGGGCGGCCCATCGCCCATATATGGATTGGAAAAACAATCGGCGCAATCCAGTCCGGTTTCGCCGACTGCATTACGTTTCGGCAATCTTAACGCAACCAGCGCGTCATTCCGGGGCGATGCGCGAGCAACGAACTCTGATGTGCCGCTGCACATCTGAGAATCTCGAGATTCCGGATATAGTGCTCACGCACCCATTCCGGAATGACGGTAATAATCAAGGGATCTCGTAGACCAGCATCTTGTCGGCAATGCCGCGCAGCGCCGCCTGCTTCTGGATCGGCTTGATCGCCTGCTTGTCCAGGATTTCGGCGACCTCCGGCGCATCGTTCACTGGTCCGGTGATGTGGATCTCGTGCGACGTCGAGAGGCTTTGCACGCGCGCAGCGATATTGACGGTCTGGCCGAAATAATCCTGCCGTTCGTTGAGCATGACGGCCAGGCATGGGCCTTCATGGATGCCGATCTTGACCACGAGATCGTTGCTGCGGCGCTGCTTGTTCAGTGTGTCCATGGCGGCACGCATCCGAAGCCCCGCAACGATCGCGTGTTCCGGCTTGATGAAGGTCGCCATCACGGCATCGCCGATCGTCTTCACCACGGCGCCTTTCTCGGATGCGATGATTTCCAATAGGGCCTGGAAATGCGCACGCACCAGATCGAATGCGGCGAGATCGCCGACCCGCTCATACAGCGCCGTCGAGCCCTTGAGGTCGGTGAACAGGAAGGTCAGCGACGTGATCTTGAGCCGCTGATCGAAGTGAAGATTGTCGGCCTTGAAGACGTCGCGGAAGGTCTGGTTCGACAGCATCCGTTTGGCGGTGAGGAACGGTCTGCGCCTGCCGAGCAGATCGTGAAGCGCGCCTGCCGCGATGAAGACGGTAGGCAGTGTCCGCACGCCGGCCTGGTTGTCGAGCGCAATGCGCAACGGGCCCGGGCGCAAGGTGATAGACCCGGTCGGCGGGTGCGCTTTGTTGTAGATTAGCGAGAGCTGCTGGCGTTCCTTGGTCGGTTCGCCCTGAACATCGATGAAATGCGCAGAGTGCGTCACCGGCTCGAACACGATGATGAACTGCGGCGGAAGCTGCAGCGACAGCACCGCCTTTTCACCGGCGGGCAGCTCGAGCGCATCGAGCGTCACCTCCTCAGTCAGTGCGGCAAAGGAGTCCGTGTTGAGATCGATGCCTGAACTCCAAAAGATCTGCTTGTAATATTCCCACAGCGACAGCGTGTTGGGATCGTGGGCGGCTATCCGCCGAACCTTGGGACTGACGGTGAAGGCAACCTCGACCTGTTCGTCGACCGAAGGCTCATAGCCGCAGGAGCATAATCCGCAATGGTAGTCGTCGGGGCGCAACGACTTCAGCGTGTCATGCGCATCCAGCACGCCGCTGCAGCCGGGACAAAGCACGTTCCAGGTGAGATCGAACAGGCCAAGTCGCGCGGCGTGCAGGAAACCGGAAATCACCCGCTCTTCGTCAAGACCGGAGCGCTTCGCAAACTCCAACAGATTGATGCGGTTGAGCTCGTGGTCCTCGCCCTCATCGATCAGCCGCATGATGGCATCGGCCACCACGGGATCGGCGGTCTGCTTCAATACGGAAATCTGGGCCTGGATGTC
>VAZG01000528.1 GCA_005885285.1 Alphaproteobacteria bacterium
TGTCCCTGCGCCCCGAGCGGCCACGCCGCAGCCGCGCCGCCAAGCAGCGTGATGACCTCGCGGCGTCTCATGTGTGGATGGCCCCCGCCTGGCAAGAGATAACTTCGCGTGCCGCACAGAAGTCGCTTGCAGTCATGTGTCCGGCCTGTTCACGCAGTCCGGATGGACCGCTGGCCCTGATGGAGTCCGCGAACCGAGGCCTCATCACTCGAGCGGGATCGATGTCCCAATGAGACGGCAGGCTTCTCTCAGTTGCGTCGGATCGACCGACTGTGCCATCACGCGTCATTACTCTCTCGCAAGCTCCAGCGCCGGCGGCGGCGGATTAAGCCGCCACAGCCCGGGGCTGGTATTCTCTCTCGCGCAGCATCACCGCCCAGGCGATCCGCGCTGTCTTGTTGGCCAGCGCCACGGCGACGACCAGCGGCGGCCGCCTCTGGCGCAGCCGGATCACCCATGGATCGGCTTTGGTCGCCTTCGATCGCAGTAGATTGGCGCTTGCCCCATTGATGAGCAGCCGGCGCAGATAGCGATTGCCGCGTTTTGTGATGCCGCCTAGCCGCGGTTTGCCGCCGGTTGAATTCTGCCGGGGCACCAAGCCCAGCCAGGCGGCGAACTCCCGCCCGGAGCGAAAGACATTCGGGTCTGCCACCGTCGTGGCAATTGCTGTAGCGATGATCGGCCCAATGCCGGGAATGCTGGCCAGCCGCTGACTGACCGCGTTCGTCTTGTGCCAGGCCAGGAGCTGTTTCTCCAATGCGGCAATCGCTGCCTCGATCTGCTCAATCTGATTTGCCAGCACCTGCAGCACCTGCCGCGCCATGTCGGGCACCCGCGTGTCGTCCTGCTTGCGCACAATCGCGATCAGCTCGCCTACGTTGCGCAAGCCCTGCGCCGCCACAAGCCCGAACTCTGCCAGATGCGCCCGCAACGCGTTCACCAGCATCGTGCGCTGGCGCACCAACTGCTCGCGGCCACGATGCAGCAGCTGGCTTGCCTGCTGCTCCGCCGTCTTGACTGGCACAAAGCGCATCCTCGGGCGTTGAACCGCCTCGCAAATCGCTTCGGCATCGGCGGCATCATTCTTGTTGCGCCTAATGTACGCCTTCACGTATTGCGCAGGCATCAATCGCACCTCGTGGCTAAGCGCGCGCAACTCCCGCGCCCAGTAGTGCGCGGTCGCGCACGCCTCCAGGCCAACCAGACAAGGAGGTAGTCGACTGAAGAACGCCAGAACCTGCGCACGCCGAAGCTGCTTGCGCAAAACCGTCGCTCCTTTTGCATCGACCCCGTGCACCTGAAAAACCTGCTTCGCCAAGTCCAATCCGATCGTAGTAACCTCGCCCATGGATGGCCCCCATTCGCTGCTGATTCGATCAGACAGCAGTTTGGCATTCAGATGCCGCAAGGGGGCCATCCACCCCATCATTCGATCATCTCGAAGCTTCTGCCTCACAGCCTGCCGAACTTGTAAATAGCGAAAAAGATCGCAAGCACCATCAATCCTGTGGAGATGAAGGCGAGTGCTGCCGTCAACCAGTCCCGTATGCCGTGGGGGACGTACCGGCGTTTTCCGCCGGTGAAGGGAAAAATCCAGTAATTAAAGCGTCCGAAAATCCAAACCGATGCAGAAACTATGGCCAAGTACAATCCAAGCCCGAACAGCCAAATGAACGCCCCCAGCCCCTTGAGGTGCCCGGGGCTCGTTGCGTTGTAGTCCTTAGCAAGGTCAAGCAGCCCACCAGCCCCGCAGCGTGCCCTAGCATCAGACCGTAGAGCGCCTTGTTGACGGCTTCCCAGCTGTCCTTACGCCTTTGACCCAGCCGATCGAAAGCCTCGAGCTTCGTGCAGCTGAGCTCGGCGGCGAGCTGTTCCCTTTCGGCGGGCCTTTTCCTTTGCCTGTTATTGTCAGCCCGCTTTTTTAGCCTTGCTATCGTCAGCCTGCGTTTCAGTCATTGGTGATGGCCATGCCTATCCCCGCCTCAATCACCTGTGCCAGGGTTGAGCGATAACAAGTTGGCCTTGTCAGGCTTGTCCTCCCACTCCTTTGCATCTGGCGGCGGCTCGCGCTTTACGGTGATGTTCGGCCAGACTCGCGCATATTCGGCATTGATGCCGAGCCATTTTTCGAGTCCGGCCTCGGTGCCCGGCTTGATTGCGTTGACCGGGCATTCCGGCTCGCACACCCCGCAATCGATGCATTCGTCCGGATGGATGACGAGCATGTTCTCGCCTTCGTAGAAGCAGTCGACGGGACACACCTCCACGCAGTCCATGTATTTACATTTGATGCAGCTTTCATTGACGACGTAGGTCATTACCTACTCCGGGTCGTCGCTACGCCGCAGACAGACCGTTGGCGGTGCCCATGCTTGAAATCAATAGTCTGTTCGAAAGCTGCGTGATTGCTCTCGACCAGCAGTGCTTCGGCTCGACGGCACCTTCCTTCCAAAAGATCGCAGCGGTGAACTCATTCATGATGTCCGCTATCGCGGTGGTCGCTGGTTGGCTGAAAATGGGCGCAGAGGAGACCTACGTCCTCTGGCTGGATCGGGACGCCGAGCAGTTGACGCACAGAAGTCGAGGGGCTCGCGATTGTAGGGTTGCAGCACCTTTCTCCACCGAAATACGTGCAATCCTGGCAAACCCCGAAGCGCGGATGCGCCCCACTCGCAGCTACCGCGGCCAGCACTTGATGCAGGGTTTGGTGCACCGCAGTTCGCTCTTTCGCGTCGAGCGAGTCGACGGCGCGCACCAGAACTTCGAACGGATCGCGCGCGAGTGCTTTGTTACCCTTGTTGGTCAGTCGCAGACTGACGCTTCGCCCGTCCGCTTTGGATCGCTGTCGGACCAAATACCCGCTTGCCTCAAGTGCCTTGATGGCTTGCGACGCG
>VAZG01000529.1 GCA_005885285.1 Alphaproteobacteria bacterium
CCTTGGCTTCCTGCACTCGATTTTCGCCGAAAACGCGCTGTCCGGCCTCGATAATGGGTGTGATCGCCTCAGCGCCGAAAGTTTTCGACACGGCGATCAATTCAACCGACGCGCGATCGCGATGCGCTTGCTCGCAGGCACGCGCGATCTCTTGCTCCACGGTAGCGAGCGGGCTTGGTAAACGGGAGGTTATGATAGTGGGATTCTCGGACGTCATGTCACCTGACGATCATGGGTTTACCGGAGTAGCTCTAAGTTTACCGAGTTCGGGAAAGGCTTCTTGAACCCTTCCCTCTAGCCTGCGCGCCGGGGTCGGGAAACTCGGATGTCCAGCGTCAGTTTCAACCGCAAGAAAGCGAAACTCAAGCAGCTTCTCGGAATCCGCGCGCGGCTTGCGTTGCTGGCGCTGATTCTGGTGACGCCCTTGATGCTGGAACGCGCCCGTTCGCTTGAGGACACCCGTTCCAAGCAGGTTGAGCTTGCATCCGCCGAACTCGCCAATCTTGCAAAACACAGCGCCGATGCGCAACAGGAAGTAATTTCGTCGGTGGAGACGCTATTGAAGTCCGCCGCCTATATCCGCGCCTCGGCGGGCGGCATCGGTCGCAGTTGCGACCTTTTGCGCGCCAGCGTGCCGGCCAATCTGCCGTGGATTCGCAGCCTTTCGATCGTCGGCAAGGACGGACGGATCCAATGCTCGACACTCAATATTCTGGTTGGCATCGATCTGAGCGACCGCGCCTATTTCAAGAAGGCGCAGCAGACCGGTGATTTTGTTTTCAGCGACTTCCTGCTCGCCAAATCCAATAACCAGCCAATCGTGGTGGCGGCCTATCCGGTCTCCGCCATCGCCGCCGGCGAAGACGCTTTGATCGTTGCAACCGTCAATCCCGGCTGGATGTCGAAGATCATGAGCAATCTCGGCGGCCGTCCCGGCATTTCGGCGGTGCTGGTCGACAGCACCGGAATCGTGCTGGCAGCGCCGGCGGATCAAGCCAGCATGATCGGCCGCCCGCTCGATACGATACCGCTGTTGTCGGCCATTGCCGACGCGGCTGTCGGTTCGGACCAGGCGGAGGGATCGCGTTCGTTCGTCGCCGCTGACGGATCAAAGCGCACCGTCGATTTCGTGCGTATTGCCGGCACCGATTCCCGGCTCATCGTCAGCATCGACGAAGCCAGGGTATCCACCGCGATCAATCGCGACATTCGCACCGCCTATTTTCAACTCGGCTTCGTTAGCCTGTTCGTGCTGCTCGGCACGCTGATCGCCGCCGAAAAGCTAATCATCGCGCCGATCGAGATGATGGCGGCGACGGCGAAGCGCTTCGGCCAGGGCGACTGGTCGGCACGTGCACCGCGCGGCCGGTTGCCGGCCGAATTCGTACCGTTGGCCCGCGCCCTCAACGCCATGGCGGCGCAGCTTGGCCAGCGCGAGCGCGAGCTGGTCGCCAGCAACGATCGTCTCACCGTGATGGCATCGATCGACATGTTGTCCGGTCTGGCCAATCGCCGCGGCTTCCAGAGCCGGTTGGAGTTCGAATGGATGAAGGCCCAGCAATATAACTGCGAGCTGTCGCTGCTGATGATCGACGTCGATCACTTCAAGCTCTACAACGACACCTATGGCCACCCCGAAGGCGACGCCTGCCTTGCACGGCTCGGTGAAGCGCTGTCCGAAATCGCCGCCGAGACCATGGGCTTTGCCGGCCGCTACGGCGGCGAGGAATTTTGCCTGCTACTGCCGAACACAGCATCGGACCGTGCGGTCGAGATCGGCGAGGCCGTGCGCACGGCCGTCCAGGGGCTCGCCATGCCCCACTGCACCTCGAGCTATGAGACCGTCACCGTCAGTGTCGGCGTTGCCGCTACGCGCCCAAGCGACCGCTTGCAGCCGGGCGATCTGATCGAAGCGGCGGATGCGGCGCTTTACGCCGCCAAACATCGCGGCCGCAACACCGTGGTCGAACATGGTTTTGTGCGCGCCACGGACGCCGGCGGCGATGTCGCAATGGCGAGCTAACCCGCCATCTCTTGATTGAGCTCGTTCTCGCTCACGACCCGGTTGCGCCCGCTCTTCTTGGCAAGATAAAGCGCGCGATCGCAACGATCGATCAGGTCGGCCATCGCCTCGCCAAACTGAAACTGTCCGACCCCGATCGAAACCGTGATGCCCGGAAGAATTTCGCCGGTCGAACGGCGGGTGATCTGGCATTCAGCCATCGAACGGCGAATGCGTTCGGCGACCGCCGTGCAGGCGGCAAGATCGGCGCCCGGAAGGACGGCGATCAGCTCTTCGCCGCCATAGCGAGCCGGGAGATCGATGTCCCTGACGCGGTCGCGCAAGGCCTTCGCCACCAGGCGAAGCACCTGATCGCCGACCGCATGGCCGAAATTGTCGTTGAACTGCTTGAAGTGGTCGATGTCGATCAGGAGGATACTGAGCGGTTCTCCGTTTTCCATCGCCGCGATCTGGGTCTTGCGAAAGAACTCGTC
>VAZG01000530.1 GCA_005885285.1 Alphaproteobacteria bacterium
GGAGGCCTATATCCAAGGCGTGTCGACCCGCTCGGTCGACGAGTTGGTCCGTGCGATGGGCATGACCGGCATCTCCAAGAGCCAGGTATCGCGGCTGTGCGGCGAGATCGACGGCAAGATCACCGCCTTCCTCGACCGTCCGCTCGAAGGCGAGTGGCCCTATGTCTGGCTGGATGCGACCTATGTGAAGGCGCGCCGCGACGGCCACGTCGTCTCGGTCGCGGTGATCATCGCGGTCGGCGTCAATGGCGATGGCAGGCGCGAGGTGCTGGGCCTAGCGATCGGCACGTCGGAAGCCGAGACCTTCTGGACCGACTTCCTGCGCAAGCTCGCCAGGCGCGGTCTGCGCGGCGTCAAGCTCGTCATCTCGGATGCCCATGAGGGGCTGAAGGCTGCCATCGTCAGGGTTCTGAACACCTCATGGCAGCGCTGCCGCGTCCACTTCATGCGCAACGTGCTGGCTCATGCCGGCAAGCAGGGCCGCCGCGTCGTCTCGGCCTTCATCGGCACCGCCTTCGCCCAGGACGATGCCGACGCTGCCAGGGCGCAATGGCGGCAAGTCGCCGACCAGCTGCGCCCCAGGGTCAAGAAGCTCGCCGAATTGATGGATGAGGCTGAGAGCGACGTGCTCGCCTACATGAGCTTCCCACCGGCGCATCGCCCGAAGTTGCACTCGACCAACCCGATCGAGCGCGTCAACGGCGAGATCAAGCGCCGCACCGAGGTCGTCGGCATCTTCCCCAATGACGAGGCCGTCATTCGGCTCGTCGGTGCCATCCTCCTCGAACAAAACGATGAGTGGGCCGTGCAACGCGCCCGCTACATGACCCTGGAAACCATGGCACCTTTGAGCGACGATCCCTTCGTCAAGCTGCCCGCCCTGGCCGCATGACATAACCGGCCAGACCCAGCCGGCTACCTGGAGCCACCCCGCGCTCCTACACCACCCCAAGGGAGTACGTCATGCCAAGCTGACGAGTGCCTATGAGTGAAAGTCTCATCCGGCCAAAGCCGTAGCGGGCAGGCCGGGACCGAGTCTTGCGGGCGTCGCGGTAACGCGGGGTTCGAAGTGTAGACAGGGGCCATGCGGGGTGCGGGATTGAGCCTCGAAATGTGGAAGATCGCGGAGGCCGAGTGGGTTCCCGTTCACGAAGGCAGCACGTGCGCCATCGCTACGCGAGATGGTGTCGCTCCGCCGGGGTCGAAGGCCGGATCACGCATGGAAAGCATTCGTCGGAACATGAGAGGCCCGACCGGGTCCGCCGGAATGGTCGCCGGCGGGGGAGGGCGGCGAGGCGCTGCCGGAGCCGCCATCCGAGCCGAGGTCGGGAGTCGGACTGGTTCATAGTACTGATGACGCCGTCGAAGGAAACGAGACGCGCCGAGGGAAGGGGCCAGCCCGGAAGGAACCCAGGCGAGGGGAACAGGGTCCGGACACAGAGCCGGGTCGCCCTGCCGTCCAATCTCGCACGGGTGAACGCGGCGGCCCGCATGGCCGTCCGGACCCGCTTCACCGCCCTGCTGCACCACGTTGACATCGCGGCGCTCGAACGAGCGTTCCGGCGCCAGCGGCGGCAGGCAAGCGCGGGAATCGACGGGGTGACGGTGGCGATGTACGCACAGGACCTGGAGCTCAATCTCCGGGATCTGTGCGCGCGCATTCACACCGGGCGCTACCGGCCGCAGCCGGTGCGGCGCGTCTACATCCCCAAAGCCGATGGCGGGCAGCGTCCGCTCGGCGTGCCGACGCTGGAGGACAAGATCGTCCAAGGCGCGGTCGCCGAGGTGCTGAGCGCCATCTATGAAGTCGATTTCCTCGGGTTCAGCTATGGCTTCCGGCCAGGGCGGAACCCGCACCAGGCTCTCTCGGCGGTCCACACGGCGATCATGAGCCAGCGCGTGAAGTGGGTGCTCGATGCCGACATCCGCAGCTTCTTCGACTCGGTTGACCACGAGTGGCTACTGCGGATGCTGGCGCACAGGATCGCCGATCCTCGAATCCTGCGGCTCATCCGCCAATGGCTCGAAGCCGGCATCCTGGAGAGCGATGAGTGGCACGAGACGGACAGGGGAACGCCGCAAGGGGCGGGCATCAGCCCGCTCCTGGCCAACATCTTCCTGCATTACGTGCTCGACCTCTGGGTCCATCAATGGCGCCGCCGGCACGCTCGCGGTCGGGTCTCGATCGTGCGCTATGCCGACGACTTCGTGATGGGCTTCGAGAGCGCGGGCGATGCCCGGCGGATAATGGCCGACCTCAAGGAGCGGCTGGCCAAGTTCGGCCTGCTGCTCCATGAGGACAAGACGCGTCTGATCGCGTTCGGCCGGCTTCCGGCCATGGCCCGACAGCAGCGTGGCGAGCGGCGTCCGGAGACCTTCGCCTTCCTCGGCTTCACCCATTATTGCGGGTGGACGCGGGACGGCCGGTTCATCGTGAAGCACAAGACGCAGAGCAAGCGCCTGACGCGCAAGCTGAAGGCGCTGCGCCAGGAGGGGTGGCGGCTGATGCATGCACCGCTGGCCGAGCAGCACCGCTGGTATTCCAGCATCCTGCGCGGTCATTACGGCTACTTCGGCATGCCGCACAACTGGCGCGCACTGAACGGGTTCCGGCAGGAAGTTCGGCGCATCTGGTTCAACTGCCTCCGGCGGCGCAGCCAGAAGAACCGACGCAGGGGCTGGGACTGGTTCGAGGC
>VAZG01000531.1 GCA_005885285.1 Alphaproteobacteria bacterium
AGCCGATGAGGCCGTCAAGATCGGCCTGATCCTGCCGATGACGGGCGGGCAGGCCTCGACCGGCAAGCAGATCGACAATGCCGTCAAGCTCTACATGCAGCAGCATGGCGATACCGTCGCCGGCAAGAAGGTTGAGGTCATCCTGAAAGATGATGCCGCCGTGCCCGACAATACCAAGCGGCTCGCGCAGGAACTGATCGTCAACGACAAGGTCAGTTTCATCGCGGGCTTCGGCGTTACGCCGGCTGCGCTCGCCGCAGCACCGCTTGCCACGCAGGCCAAAATTCCCGAGGTCGTGATGGCGGCAGGCACGTCGATCATCACCGAGCGTTCGCCCTATATCGTGCGCACCAGCTTCACGCTGGCGCAGTCCTCCACCATTATCGGCGATTGGGCGGTCAAGAATGGCATCAAGAAGGTCGCGACGCTAACCTCGGACTACGCGCCCGGCAACGACGCGCTGAATTTCTTCAAGCAGAATTTCACCGCAGGCGGCGGCGAGATCGTCGAAGAGGTCAAGGTGCCCTTGGCCAACCCCGATTTCGCGCCGTTCCTGCAACGCATGAAAGATGCCAAGCCCGACGCCATGTTCGTGTTCGTGCCGGCTGGCCAAGGCGGCAACTTCATGAAGCAATATGCCGAGCGCGGGCTGGACAAGGCGGGCATCAGGGTGATCGGCCCCGGCGACGTCATGGACGACGATCTCTTGAACGGCATGGGCGATGCCGCGCTTGGCACCGTCACCGCGCATCTCTATTCGGCGGCGCATCCGTCGGCGATGAACAAGGAGTTCGTCGCGGCCTACAAGAAGGCGTTCGGCAATCGTCCCGGCTTCATGGCGGTGAGCGGCTATGACGGCATCCACCTGATCTATGAAGCGCTGAAGAAGACCGGCGGCAAGACGGACGGCGACGCCCTTGTCGGAGCCATGAAGGGGATGAAGTGGGAAAGCCCGCGCGGCCCGATCTCGATCGATCCGGAAACCCGCGACATCGTGCAGAACATCTACATCCGCAAGGTCGAGAAGGTCGACGGCGAACTCTACAACGTCGAGTTCGCAACCTTTGACGCCGTCAAGGATTCCGGCAAGACGAAGAAGTGACGGCGCTTGCGCCGTCATTCCGGGGCGCGAGCTCGCGAACCCGGAATCTCGACATTGTTGCGAAAGATTCCGGGTTCAGCGCTGCGC
>VAZG01000532.1 GCA_005885285.1 Alphaproteobacteria bacterium
CCGGCGGCTATGTCTGCGCGGTGCTGGTCAATCAAGCCGGCTGGCCGTTTTTCTTGGGCCTCCCGCTGGCGTTTGTCGCAAGTGCCGCGATCGGCGCAGTGCTCGAACGGCTCCTATATCGCCACCTCTACGCCAGAAGCCATCTCGATCAGGTGCTGTTCTCCGTCGGCCTCGTCTTCATGTCGGTGGCGGCGGTCGACTACATCATGGGCTCGTCGCGCATTTTCATCAAATTGCCCTCCGCGCTCGAGGGGCAGATCGATTTTTTCGGCGTCGGCATCGGTCGCTACCGATTGATGATCATCGTGATCTGCGGCTTATTGACCGCGGTGCTGCAACTCATTCTGGCGCGCACGAGATTTGGCAGTCGCCTGCGCGCCGCAGTGGACGATCCGCGTGCCGCAAGCGGGCTCGGGATCAATGTGCCGCAGGTGTTCGCTTTCACTTTTGCTTTCGGTTGCGGGCTTGCAGGTTTGGGCGGCGCGCTCAGCGCGGAGGTCCTGGGGCTTGATCCCTACTTTCCGCTGAAATTCATGATCTACTTTTTGATCGTGGTGACGGTGGGAGGCTCCTCCAGCATGACCGGGCCGTTTCTGGCATCGCTCTTGCTCGGCATCGCCGACGTCGCCGGCAAATATTACGTCCCAAAGATGGGGCCGTTCGTGATCTACACCCTCATGATCGTGATCCTGCTGTGGCGTCCCAACGGCCTGT
>VAZG01000533.1 GCA_005885285.1 Alphaproteobacteria bacterium
CGACGAAGTCCGCAACTTCTACGAAAGGATGCCTTATCCAGCCCCCCTTACCGATCTGGACGAACACCGCAACCTCTACAAGAACCAGGACCGTCGCAGAGCCGAATTCCATCTGATGTGGCCTGCCGGGCGACCGCGGACGAACCAGGAAATCCTGGTCGCTGGCTGTGGTACGTCGCAGGCCGCAAGGTATGCACTCCGAGAGCCCGACGCTCGAATCACGGCGATCGACGTCAGCGACACGAGCCTGCGCTACACGCGCGATCTCCAGCACAAATACAATCTGGAGAATCTCGAACTACATCAGCTCCCGATCGAAAACGTCCGGGAGATTGGCCGCTCTTTCGACATGGTGGTCTGTACAGGAGTGCTGCATCACTTGCCTGACCCGGACTTCGGTCTTCGAGCACTGCGCGACGTCCTGCAACCGAACGGTGCGATGCGCCTGATGGTGTACGCACGCTACGGCCGAGCTGGAATCTATATGATGCAGGAGTACTGCCGTCTGCTCCAAATAGATGCGTCGGTGACGGATCTGCGAAGTCTTGGCGCCGCCCTCGAAACGCTGCGGCCGGACCACCCGATCTCAAGTCTGCTACGCCGGTCAAAGGATTTCTGGCGGCCGGAAGCGATGGCGGACGCGCTCCTTCATCCCCAGGATCGAGCCTACACCGTCCCGGAACTGTACGCATGGCTCGATCGGTGCGGCGTTTCCTTCGGCCGCTGGATTGAGCAGGCGCCCTACCTGGCTCAATGCGGCGCCATCGCGCGTAGCCCGCATGCCGCGCGTCTGGCCTCACTGCCCCCACGGCAGCAGCACGCCGCCGTCGAGCTCTTCCGCGGAACAATAGTCGCGCACAGTTTCATCGCGCACCGGGACGATTGTTCGGACGACAGCCAGCCGATCACGTTCGCTGGCGATAGTTGGCGTGACTACATTCCGATTGCGCTGCCATGGACAGTGTGCGTTAGGGAACGTTTGCCTCCTGGTAGCGTGGCGGTGTTGATTAACCGGTCGCATACGTTCACCGATCTCATTCTCACCATCGATGCTTTCGAGGACCGGTTGCTCGGCGCCATCGATGGGAAACGATCTCTCGCCGAAATTCTGCAGTTTGCAGCCCAGGGCGGCGACGACGAGCGCCGAGCTCTGAATTTCTTCGAGCGCCTTTGGCAATACGACCAAGTCGTCTTTGACGCGTCACGCGCCACCGCGAACCATCAGGACCGAGAGAAGGAGAGACAATGAATACTTCGGGCTACGGGGCCACGCCACATCCGGCCAAGGTTGTCGACGGAAAGATCTTGGTGGTCCTCTCCGAGTTCTCGCTTGTCCCCAATTCGGAATGCAAATGACCCCCGGGCAGAACGTTGCGAGCGACCGAGATGGCGACCATGGCAGCATCCTGGTACTTGCTGCTTTGGCGCTTGTCGTTGGCGCGGTTTCAGGTTTCGTAGGAGCGCTCTTCCTGCTTTTGCTTCAAAGGGCTGACAGGTTTCGCGATGCCCTCATCGTCTGGGCGCATTCGAACGCTTTCGCCGGCTTTCTGGTCGTCAGCATCGCTTGTGCCGCCGGGGCGGCGGTAGCGGCTTGGCTGGTTCGCCGCTACGCGCCTCACGCGTCAGGGAGCGGAATCCCACACGTCGAGGCGGTGCTGAACGAGGAAGTGCCGCAGGCGCCGTTTCGCATCATTCCGGTGAAATTCGTTGCAGGGGTGCTCGCGATCGGTTCGGGGCTGGCGCTCGGCCGTGAAGGCCCAACTGTTCAGATGGCGGCGACCATTGGGCATCTGGTCGGCAAGGAATTTCGACGCGGCTGGCCCGACTGCAGAGTCTTGCTTGCCGCAGGCGCCGGGGCAGGCCTGGCCACCGCTTTCAATGCTCCGATCGCCGGGGCCATTTTCGTGCTGGAGGAATTGGTGCGGCGATTCGAGCTGCGCGTTGCGATAGCGGCGCTTGGCGCCTCGGCGACCGCCATCTCGGTGTCGCGTGTGCTCCTCGGCGATGCCGCAGACTTCCATGTTGGAGAGTTGGCCCATTCTGGCGCCGCAGCGAGGCCGCTCTACTTTGCCCTTGGGGCGGTCGCCGGGCTTGCGGCGATTGTCTACAATCGGTTGCTGCTCGGAACCATTGCGACGATCCGTCGACTCGACCGATGGCCCGTCGAGCTGCGCGCGGGACTTATCGGCGGGGCCGTCGGGATCCTCGCCTGGTTCGCGCCCCATCCTGTAGGCGGCGGCGATCCGATTACGCAGCGCAGTCTGGTCGGGGCGGATACGCTCGGCCTGCTGCCCCTCGTATTCCTGCTCAGGCTCGCCCTCGGCTCCATATCGTATGCGGCGGGGACACCGGGGGGCCTGTTTGCCCCCATGCTTGTACTGGGAGCCCAACTGGGATTGTTCTTCGGTCAGCTCTGCCAGCTTGTATTTCCAGATCTGAATATTCAACCTGAAGGATTCGCCGTCGTCGGGATGGCCGCCTTTTTCATCGGTGTCGTCCGCGCCCCGCTGACTGGCATCGTCCTTGTCGTCGAGATGACGGCAAACGTCACAATGCTTTTGCCGATGTTGGGGGCCTGTTTCATGGCCATGCTGGTGCCGACGCTGATGCACGATCCGCCAATCTACGATTCGTTGCGGGAGCTCACTCTGGAGCGCGAAAGATCACGCCTCAAGCAGGCGGAAACCTAAGAGATGCACGCCTCGATTCCTATTTTCGTTCATGCCGGATTTGCATAGCCGGGCGGATTGGAAGACTTATCCTGAAGCGCTGTGCGCGACGAGATACTCGTTA
>VAZG01000172.1 GCA_005885285.1 Alphaproteobacteria bacterium
CGAGAACAACGTGGCTTACTGCAGCAGCAGCGCCACGACGCAATTGAAACCGATCACGCCGCTGAGCTACGACTGGAGCGCGCTCAAGACCGCCGTCAATGCGATGGAGACGACGGGCGGCACCAACCAGGCGGTCGGACTGGCCTGGGGATGGCAGACGCTATTGCAGAATAGTCCCGTGCCCGCACCCGCCGAGACCGGCATTACGACCTACAACAGGGTCATTATCCTGTTGTCCGACGGTCTGAATACCGAAGACCGCTGGCCCGATTACGGCAACGGCAGCACCCAAACCACGAGCGGCAGCGGCCAATTCCCCGGCTTGATTGATGCTCGTCAGAAGCTGATGTGCGACAACCTGAAGAACGCCAAGGACTCCAAGGGCAACACGATGTACATGATCTACACGATCCAGGTGAACACCAGCTCGCCCGCCGATCCCACCTCAACGATCCTGCAATACTGTGCGAGCAGCCCGGATAAATTCTATATGCTGACCAGCTCTACCCAGATCGTCACGACGTTCAGGTCGATCGGAACTGCGCTTAGCCAGCTCCGCGTAGCGATGTAAGCCCGCGCAAAACGCAAGAACGACAAGACGCACAAATAAAAAAGCCCGGCTTAAAAAGCCGGGCTTTTGATTTTCGAAAACCGCCTCGAGGATCAGTGGGCCGCGGGGGTGAACTTCGCGACCACGCCTTCGAGCGGCTTGTAGGCCTGCTTGACGAGATCGGTGTAAAGGCTGGCGATCTTCTGCGACTCAGCTACGAACGACTCGTAGGCGGACTTCGCGTACTCGGTCTGCACCTCGATCGCCTTGTCCAGCGACTTCACGCCCGAGAGCTTCTCGACATAGGACTTGGTGTCCTCGTACGACTTCTTGCTGTAATCGCCATACGCAGTTGCGATGGCTTGAATGCCTTCGAGCTGCTCCTTGCTGTAGCTTTGAATGTCTTCGACCTTGAACATTTAAGGAATCCCTTTCCCAGACTGCGTGACGTGATCTGCCGGGAGGTCCCGGCCCCCTGACGTTCACAATATAGTGCATTGCACAAATAAAAGTCAAGATTCCTTGTGCGGCGCACAAACGCATGCAATTTGCCGCCGATACCGGGAATTTGCGCAAGGGTTCATTAATCCTTTGGCAACCCGGCGCCCCTAACCTTGATCCCGAATTTGTTCACCTTCCAACAGGCCGCCAAAAGCTGCCTGTGAACAGCATCTTAGCTGAAGAAGCGGCCTGACCGGCCTGCTTGCCGCGCCAACGATAGGCGCGGATTGGCGGTTCGAGCAGGAGAAGGTCACCCGCCCGTTGGGCACAATTTCGCCTCACGAACCGGTGATCAAGTCAGAAACTGGGACGGGGATTTCATGCTTCGCAAAAACTTCGCTTCCTCGCGCCTACTGCGGGTTGGCGTTTTCGGGCTGCTTGCACTAACCGCCGCGGTCATTTTCACGAGCGACAGCGCCGAAGCGCGCCACGCCTCCCGCCGACATCATGTCCGCCACCAGCATAGCGAAGAGGCGCGGGACAGTTATAGCCCGCAATTCTCCTCCATCATCGTAGACGGCAATTCCGGTGCGACGCTGTCGGCCACCAGTCCCGACGCCAGCCGTCATCCGGCTTCGCTCACCAAGATCATGACGCTCTATCTGCTGTTCGAGCGCCTCGACGCCGGCAAGATGAAGCTCGACACCGAGATGCCCGTATCGAAGCGCGCCTCCGAGCAGGACCCGACCAAACTCGACCTGAAGCCCGGCCAGACCATCCGCGTCGAGGACGCGATCAAGGGGCTGGTGACGCGTTCGGCCAACGATGCTGCCGTCGTCATCGCCGAGGCCATCGCCGGCGATGAAGACGAATTTGCCAGGCTGATGACGCGCAAGGCCCGCGCACTCGGCATGAGCCGCACGACCTATCGCAACGCCTCCGGTCTGCCGGACGACGCGCAGGTGACGACCGCGCGAGACCAATCGACACTGGGCCGCGCCATTCAGGACCGCTTTCCGCGCTACTATCGCTACTTCTCGACTCAGGCATTTACCTATCACGGACAATCGATCCGCAATCACAATCACCTGCTCGGTGATGTCGAGGGCGTCGACGGCATCAAGACCGGCTATACCCGTGCTTCCGGCTTCAATCTCGTGACCTCGATGCGGCGGGGCAACCGTCATCTGGTTGGCGTCGTGATGGGCGGCCGCAGCGGCGGTTCACGCGATGCCATCATGCGCAGCCTGTTGACTGAAAATCTCCAGAAGGCGTCGACCCAGCGCACGGTCGCGGCCATCTCCGAGCGTATAACGTCCGACGCCAATGCCGATGTTGCGGAAGTGGCCAGCGAACAGCGGCCCACACAGACGACGCAGGCCCAGGGTGCCGATCAGGGCGCCTCCGCGCCAACCGATCCGGCCCCAACGCCAGCCGCCCGCGCTGCCAACGCGGCGGCTTCGCGGCTAGCGGCAATCGCAGCGGCAGCCGCTGCCATGCCGCCGCCCCCGGCCAAGGCCGAAGCCAAGGTCGAACAGCCGGCTCCGCTGACCTCCGGCGTGATCCAGAACCAGCCGATGTCGGTTATTCCCGGCTCGTCCGAACCGATGAAGCCGGTCAAGGTCAAGACCGTGCAGGTCAAGGCCGGACAAGTGAAACTAGCCCTGGCGGGCGCTGCGCAGCCCGCGCCACCCGTTACCAGCGCGATACCGCCGGTGCGGGCCGACATTCCTGAAACGTCGAACTCGGTCGTCGTCAAGGCGGCCGAGGCCAACAAGAGCGAACCGGCAAAGACCCAACCCAAGATCGAGGCCGCCAAGATCGAGGCCGCCAAGGTCGAAGCCGCCAAGGTCGAAGCCGCGAGGCCCGAGCTGCCGCCGCAGCCGCCGGGGCATGGCACTGGCAATGGACTGCTCGGCGTGCTGGCCGCCTCCAGCGTCCCTGCGACTTCCAATTCGCAGGCGTTGGCCTATGCCGACCCCTCACCCCGCCCGCAGCCGCCATTGCAGCCGCAGGCCATTTCGCAAGACAGCGCCGTCAAGCCTGTTGCGCACGCTGGATGGATCGTTCAGGTCGGCGCGCTCGAAAGCGAAAGCGAAGCCCAGCAGCGCATCGAGGCCGCACGCAGCCAGGCGCGCGGCTTGCTTGCGAAGGCCGATCCGTTTACCGAGCCGGTCGTCGCCAAGGACAACCGAAAGCTGTTCCGCGCCCGTTTCGCCGGTCTTGAGCGCGACCAGGCCGAAGCCGTGTGCAAGGCACTGCGGCGCTCCGACATTTCCTGCATTACCGTCCACAACTAACTGAGCGAGTTCGCTTCCAACGGCCACAAAGCCGGCGTTAGCGCCGGCTTTTTTGCGCCCTGCCGCCCCGGCGCTTCACGAAGTTTGGAGCCGCTTGCCGGCTGCAAACTTCTCGTCAAGACTTTGCGATTAAAACTTTCGGGAACTAGTCGACCATGCCGGACAACGGCTGATGACAGCAGGCGGCGGCGAAAAAGGAGGCGGAAGCAATTTCCGCAGTTTGTAGCGTTTGGTAGCGTTGCCGGAGTTAGCCGTTATGCGTGCGAAGCAGAGTATCCTTGGCCTCGTTTACACGGGCAGCGAGGTACGTCGACCCCCCCTGGTCGGGATGCAGTTTCTTTATGAGGGCGCGGTGCGCCCGTCCGATTTCGTCGGGTCCCGCCCCAGGCTGCAGGCCAAGGACCTGATAGGCTTCCTCGTCCGTCATTTTGCCGCTCGTCGCCGCGCGGCGCTGCCCCCCTGCCGCATTTCGCTCCGCGTTCTCACGCCAGGCGGGAAACCTGCGGTCCAGATAGCTTTCAAGTAACGCGACGCTTTCGGCATCGAAGCCGGAAACCATTGTCGTCAGTTGCGACAGATCGAATTCGCCCAGAGAATGCCCGGCATGGGGCCCGGCCACGATCTGGCCGTCGAGCTCTCCGCTGTCGTGATCGAGCGTCATGTCGAGGAACTGCGAGCGCACCCGCGAGGTCTGTCCCGCCGAGCGTTGGCCGCCGAACATGCCGCCGATATTGGGAAAGCCCGGCATTCCAAACGGCGACCAGCCGAGCAATCCGGCGCCGAAAATGCCGAGCGGGATCGCGACCGCCAGTTCGCCCTTGAGGCCGGTAAACGCGGCCACGGCGAGCGCCACCACGCCGCCCACAATCTTGAGCGCACGCGCAAGCACGGCGGGATTGGCCGCGCGAAACATCTGCAGCAGCAAATACAGAACGACAACGGCGACGGCGCCAGCGATCAGGGTCGGCATGGTGTTATTATAGTCACCCTGACGCCAAAAAGCATGACGGCCTTCGCTCGCGTTCAAACGGCGTCGAGCACCAGCCACGACGTCGCCAAGATAATCCTGCGTCTTGGCTAGATCACTTCATCTGGCCGAGCAGTTTCGCCGCGCCGCTTCCGCTCGACGACAAGCGCTTGAGGGCCTCGCGTCCGCCGGCGGCGTAGGCGGCAGCGGCGCGCAACAGTTCCCGCAGCTGCGCCGCGGCGCCGGGATCGAACCTGCACCACGCGCCGCCGGTCAGCCGCGCGATTTCGCGGAACGCCCGTTCGGCGGTGGCGTCATGGCCTTCCTGGAACATGAATACCGGCACCTTCAACAGACCGAGCTCACCCGCCTTGGCGCAGAGACCATCGACACTCTCCTCCATCGCATCGCCGACGAACACCACCGCACGCACGGCGGATGCAACCGCCTCGCGGCGGGCTTCCGACAACACTTTGCCGATCTGGGTGTTGCCGCCGCGGCAATCGATCTTGCTCATTAGCTTTGCAAGCTCCGCGCTGTCCGAAATCCAGCCCGTGGCACGGCATTCGTTGAGACCGCGATAATAAACGAGGCGGATATCGAGGCTGCCGAGCGCTGCCGCCTCCCGGAACATGTCGGCCTGCAACGCGCACGCCAAATCCCAGGTCGGCTGCCGGCTCATGGTGGCGTCGAGCGCAAATACCAGCCTGCCCCGGCTACCTGCCGCAAGCGGCGACATCGCGCGGGCCTTGGCGACGAAGGTAGCGATGTCCTCGGCCGTCGACGATTTCGTGTCCGGCAGCGAGCCAGCCTTGCCGGTCCTCGCCGCCGAACTAACTTCGCCGGATCTGGGTTTGGTGGGTTCGCCGGGCATCACCGCTCGCAAATTGGCCGCAAGCTTATGTGGGCCGGGATCGTCCAGGGGTCAATGTGCCGTCAATGCGATTAACGCACGGGTCAATTCGTTACCGGTTTAGCGGGGGGCTTCCCGACCGGGACGAACGGCGAGACCGGTCCGGGATCGTTGAAATTCGCAATCGCCGCATTGGTGTCGACCGGCGCTACCGTGCTATCGGTATCGCGCAGGAACTTGTCCAGCATGTCCTGGATCGACGACTTCGCGCTATCCGGCCCGGTGTCACGCATATCGTTATGCTGGAAGCCGGTTTGCACAACGGTGATTCCGGCCTTCTCGCACAGCGCCGGGTCGGGGATGACACCCGGGTCGGTCTTGAACTGCGGATCCTTTGAGCGGAACGACAGGATCTTGAATTTACCGTCGGTGATGAACGGCACACGCAGGTTGTCAAGGGTCACGACCTTTTTGACCTCATCGGGATATTGCTTGGCGAAGTACATGGTGATGTCGCCGCCCATCGAGTGTCCGACCACGGTGAGATGGTCATAATCCGCGTTGGGCTCAACCTGACGCATTTGCGCGATAGCGAATTTGATATTGGCGACGCCGCGCTGGATTTGCGTGAGGCGTCCGACATAGGGCTCATCGAGCTTGGTCACCATCGGGGGATCGGTCGGCAGGTCATGCTGGATGCTGATCACTTCGTAGCCGCGCGCCGCGAAGACATTTGCCAGGAACGAGTAGTCGGTGAATTTGACGGTGTTGCCGTGATTGAGAACCGCAACCGGCAATTTGATCATGCCGGCTTCCGCCTGCATTTCCTTGTCGCGCCGGACCGCGACGTCGACCTGAACCGGACGATTGCCGCGTGAAGCGTCATTGAAGGTGATGGTTTGGTGGTGGATCGCCCATTTGCTCGCGGTGAAATAGGCCACCGTGAACAACGCGCCAACCGAAACCAGGACCGCAATTCCACGTTTCATGTCCGTCCTCAGACCAAGCCAATCGGCCCTGTTCCAATGTTTGAGAGACTTGGGGTCCCTTTTTCTTTATTCCTCAATATACGTCACACCGACGTGACAGGAAGCCTAAAAGTTGTGAATTGACCGCCTGATCGTTGTGCGGCGCACCCTTCCCTTGAGCAATGGCCAATCGAAATCACGCCGGGACCGTCCTGATCTTGGTACGCTGCAACTCAAGGTTAGGTTCAGATCTCAAGTAAAATCTTGGGTAATTCGGTAGGAAAAGGTTGGGCAAATTTAGCTGCGCGAGCACACCGCGTGCATCCGGATCATTACGGAGTGAAAACCGACCGTCACTTGCAGCCCGGCGCAAGGCGGTCAGGCGCCGAGAATGTCGTGGATTTCGAGCGGCTTGTCGACCTGGACGAACCATTCGGCGCGGTTCGCCGCCCGCCGCCGGCCCCGCTCGTCGAGCGGCAGCTTTAGCTGGCGCAGCAGGCTCGTCACCTCCTCCCGCGCCGTCACATGGCCGAGATTTGGCCGGGTGCCGAGGGTGGCCTCGTCGATATCGTCAAGGGCGGTGAGCCCGCGCGGGAAAAACTCGCGATAGACGACGCGTTCGGCAAAACCATCAATCGAGCGGAAGCCGAGGCGGAACGACAATTCATTAAGGCCATCGGCGACAAGCTGCTTGTTGCGCGAGCCCAGCATCGACAGGCGGTTGCGCACGACGATCCAATCGGTGGTGGCGCCGTCGAGCTGACGGCGCTTGCGGCGCGTATCCCGCACCATCTCGGCATAATGGCTCTCGCCGGTCACGGCATAGGTGGCGGGATCGACGGTTCCCAACACGTCGAAATCGAGGAAACTGTCATTGATCGGCGTCACCAGCGTGTCGGCCATCGAATGCGCCAGCCGCATCAGATAGCTGTCGTTGCCGGGCGTATCGATCACGATGAAATCGAAAGTACGCTCAACCGCGCTGACGGCATCCGTAAATTGCTGGAGTTCCGAGTTTTCGTTGTCGGCGATCTGCATGGTCTGGCCGAGCTTGATGCAGCTATGCACCGGCAGTTCAAGGCTGAGCCCGGTGCGGCGCGCCCACGCGCCGCGGTTGTTGATGTAGCGGGTAAAGCTTTGCTGGCGGCAGTCGAGATCGATGGTGGCGACGCGCTGGCCGGCTTTCATCAATGCAACTGCAATATGCAGGGCGGTGGTGGATTTACCCGATCCCCCCTTTTCGTTTCCCAGCACCACAACGTGCGCCGAGCCTGATTGTCGTTGGCTAGCTTGCACCAGCATTCGTCCGCCCCTGCAGATATCTTCAAATTACGTGCGGCTGCGGTCAAGTGAAATGCGCCACACGACTCAGCAATCACCGACTGTGCAACTTAATCATGAATCGCCCCCTACTGTGCGGCTGCATTGGCCCGCGCAACCCGTCATCAACATAACGTTGTTTGAAAGATGGGCTGAAGCGCGACGACGGCAGGCCCGCTTGGCGGCCAAGTGGCGACCTTGCTAAGGTCAGCGTCGCTTTCTCCCCAAGTCCGGCAGACGCGGGCTTTCCCAAAACATTGAAAAAGATTGAGCCAGATGTCACCAAGCCCCACGATCGTCCGCACGGTTCCAGCGTTGCGTCGCGCCGTCGACAGACTTCGCGCGAGACAGGCTACGATCGCGCTGGTGCCAACCATGGGTGCACTCCATGACGGGCATATGGCGCTGGTAGCGCTGGCGAAGCGGCGCGCGAAGAAGGTAATCGTTTCGATCTTTGTCAACCCCACCCAGTTCGCGCCATCGGAAGATTTCAGCTCCTATCCGCGTACCTGGAAGGCCGATCTCGGCAAACTCGCCGCCGAGAATGTCGATCTGATCTGGAATCCCGACGTCGAGACCATGTATCCGCAAGGTTTTGCGACGCGGATTACGCCGGAGGGCCCGGCGACGGTCGGCCTGGAGGATCGCTTCCGCCCGCATTTTTTCGGAGGTGTCGCGACCGTGGTCGGCAAATTGTTCGCGCAAGTCCGTCCGGATTTCGCGATCTTCGGCGAAAAGGACTTTCAACAATTGCGGGTCGTGGCGCGGATGGCACGCGATCTCGACCTTGGCGTCAAGGTGATCGGTTCGAAAACCGTCAGGGAACGCGATGGCCTCGCAATGTCCTCGCGCAACGTCTATCTGTCGGGCGAACAACGGGTTGTCGCCGCAGTGCTCTACCGCGCCATGAAGCAAAGCGCGGCACGGTTACAGGCCGGCTACGACATCCAGGCCGCCATGGCAAGCGGCGCCGAGATGATCACGGAAGCGGGTTTTGAGCTGGACTATTTCGAGGTCCGCGACGCCGAGACGCTGGCGCCGATTGCATCTGTGAAGCACGGACCGATGCGGATTCTCGTCGCGGCCAGGCTTGGAACCACGCGGCTGATCGACAACATCGCGGTTTAGCGTGAGGTCAGAGCAGTCCAAGGTCGCGCAACTCGCGGCGCAACGGCTCAGGCATGGTTGCGATGCTGCCCGCAGCCGCCCTGGTCAGATCGGGCGGAGCCGCATCTTCGGTGAAATAACGCCAACCCTGGAACGGGCGCATCGGCCGCGGCGACACCGCAATCACCTTGGGCTGCATGACGAGGCGACAACGCCCGATCCCGTCCTTGTCGCGGAAGG
>VAZG01000173.1 GCA_005885285.1 Alphaproteobacteria bacterium
GGGTGCGGACGCCGCCGGTGCCGCGGGCGCGATCTGAACCGGCGCCGCCGCGCGCTGAGGTTTCGGAGCGGGAGGCTTTTTGGCCGCGGCCTGCGCATTGGCAGCCGCCGCCGGCTTTGGCGGTGGCACCAATGAGTTCGTGGCGGGTGGTGCCGCCCGCGGCGCAGGTGGCGTCGTCGCCGTAGGTTCCGGGTTCATGATGCTGACGGCAGGCGTCGAGGCCGCGGTCGGAAATTCCGCGTTGGTCGGTCTACCCGTCGGCATCGTCGTTGGGGCAAGCGCCG
>VAZG01000174.1 GCA_005885285.1 Alphaproteobacteria bacterium
TGGTCGCGATCTGGTGCTGATCGGTGAGAGAACGGAAGGCCGCGCATTGTGTCGGCGTGCAGCGATCGCGCACCACCAGCACTTGCGCCACCAGCCCATAGCGGTCGCGTTCCATCGCTCGCCTCAGCGCCTGCAATTCCGGGGTCATGCTGCGGTCCGCGACCGCAGCTTCGCCTGACGCGGTCAGTCGCGTGATCTGGAATGCCGTATAGCTCACCGCCGCGGCGACAGATTCGGCGGACCCGAACAGTGCCTTTTCGCATGCCGACAGCACCGTATCGCCAGCCAGATCGTCGATACAGGACAACGCCGGCAAGGCGGCGGTCAGCTGTGGTGTGGATCTGATCTCACCCGACCCGCCGCGGCCGGCCGGACCGTATCCGCGCATGGTGGCTGCGACCGCAATGCCGACCGCCAGCAATGTGATGAGCGTCAGCGCACCGTTGGCGACCGATTTCTCGGCGCGCAACAGCGTGATCAGAACGATGATCCCGAAAAAGCCCCCCGCCGCCAATGTGATCCACATCGGAAAGGTCGGCAAACGCCAGAGCTGGTCGAGCGACAAAGCCCAAGCCCAATTCATGCGCGAAGTCCCTCACGCCGCATTCGAAGTGAATGCCTGCACTTGGCATCCGTCGCAAGGATGCTTCTGCGAACTGGGCCGTTTGGCGGCGGGTCACCCACCTCGCCCGGCTATCCGCGGATATCTTCAGGAAACGGCGAGCTGGCTTTCCTTGGCCACCCGTTCGAAAGCTTCGGTCGAGCGCTTGATCCGGTATTGGCAGTCATCGCCGTCGG
>VAZG01000534.1 GCA_005885285.1 Alphaproteobacteria bacterium
CCTGCCGATCGCGGCGGGCGCCCGCGCGCACGAGATCGGTACCACTCGCATCAGTTTCACACTGCACCAGACCCAGACCTGGTCCGCCGAGGTCACAACGCCGCCAACGCCGCTGCTCAATCGTCTGGAAGCGGCGGCCGGGCAGCCGCTCAGCAGCGCGCCCGATGTGGATGCCCTCCGGGCCGGGCTCGATGGGTTCCGCCGGGACATCGCACGCAAGATCGAGGTCAAGTTCGACGGCATCGCCTCGCCAGTCGCGGTGAGCTTAGCGTGGTCCGGCGAGTCGGCCGACGCAACCCGGCCGCTCGCCGTAGTTTTGCACGCATCCGGGCCGGTACCTGCCGGCGCACGAAACGTCACGTGGCGCTACCGCCTCGTCTACAGCACCTATCCGGTCGTGTTTTCGTCCGAAGGCATGCAGGGCAGCGAGACGCAGTGGCTCGAGGCCGATACACAAAGCCCGCCCGTTTCGGTGTTCGCCGATAGGCGCTCGCACACCACGCTCGAGATCCTGGCGCAGTACCTCGCCCTCGGCTTTCGCCACATCG
>VAZG01000535.1 GCA_005885285.1 Alphaproteobacteria bacterium
CAGGATCAGCGCCGCTTTGTCGCGAAGGTGCGGGAGCTGCTGGCCGACGACATACAGCGCGGTGAGACCATGACCCCTGTGCGGCTGCGCGAGCGCGCGCGTCGACAGTCCAAGGACGTGCAGCTGCCTGAACGTTCCCGGGAGGCTCCTGAGATCGCGCGGTGAAAGGCCCTGATAGCACCTGGCGCCCCGCCGCGCACATACAAGGTTCGTGCGCGAGCACACCTTCTCTCCCCCTCTCCGCGTGCGAGGAGAGGGCGGGGCCCACGACGTGGGAGGGTGAGGTCCTGGTCTCAGTGCGTCTTCGTGCGGACGCAAAATGTCGGGCGGTCGGGATTTTGTGCGATCTGCATATCGCACAGGTGCTCCCAACCCCTGTACTGCTCGGTCTTGGCTTGATCTGGATCCTCATAGCCCTGTAACCAGAAGCGAAACCAGTCCACCACCGTAACCGCGGATCGTTTGCAGTGGCGCTCTGATGCGCTCCCGTACCGCGGCCCACCTCGGATTCCTGCGGACCCTTCGCGTTCCGCTCGCGTTGTATGGTGGTCAACCGTCTGCCCATACACAGGCGCGCCATAGAACAAAAAGCCGGGCGCGAGGCCCGGCTTGTTATCGTGTACAAGACGATTCGCGTGCTACTTGAGGTCAAGCTCCTGTCCGGTCCACGAACCCAGAACGCGCCGGATCTTGGCGCGGTCAACCGCGTTTTGGTTTGACGCCGCCAAAGTTCCTTCCACCTGTTTTGCTATCGCATCGCCCTTGGCTGTCGCACCGTCAAAAGCCGCCCAGTTCTTATAGTTGGTCACCAGGTAAATATTCGCATCATTTTCGCCGCGTGCTTCTACCGTGACCACCCTGTAGCTGACGATATTTCCGGCCCTCTTGGCCGCTTCCTGCTCGGTCTTCCATGTGGTGTCGAGATATTTCATGTAGTCATCGAACTTCCCATATTCAGTCCGAATCGCCGCTACATTGACGACTGGTCCTTCAGTGTATGCATGATCATCCGCGACCGCCGCGACGCTTGTAACCGCAAGTCCAACGAACGCCGCAAACGCGGCACTGTGACGCTTGACATTCATAAGTTTCCCTTGATTGACTTGGCATCGTTATAGGGGAGCGGGCCCGAGTCGAACCCAGAGTCGACCCCGCAGGCTGAACACGACCCTCGAAAACACTCCCGAGACCCGTATCCTTTCAGAGCCGGCCATCTTGCGCGCAACGTAAAACCACATCTGTTCGCTGCCGAACATTGTCATCTAACTAGCGTGGGCGGGTGATAAGCGGACGCTATGCTGAGCCTCGGACGGAAAAGCAAACTACCACGGTGCAGCTTCGAGAGGCGTATCTTGTGCGCAGCACAGTCTGTGTGTCAGGGCACCGGCTGGCCGCAGGGCCAGGCTCAACATGCGTTTGACCGCCGATGGGAATCCTGCAATCGACCAGATGGCAACCGACGATCTCGTCGTCATCCAGGTGGATCGTCAGCCCTTCGAGCTTCTGGTTCTCGTACCGGCATGGATGTCGTCGGATTGTTGCCGATCACGTCGCGGCTTCGAGCCCCATGACCTGTAGGTGGCGATAACAGGAACAGGCGGCGAGTTCGAGTCCCTGCTGATCGAGGATCGTGATGATGCCGCGTTGGTAGCGGATCAGTTTCTGGCGTTGTAGCGCGCTGGCAGCGGCCGTCACGCCCGCGCGTCGCACACCCAACATGTCCGCGAGAAATTCATGCGTAAGATGGAATTCGCCGGACAGTAAGCGCTCGCGAGTCATGAGCAGCCAGCGTGCCAGCCGTGCCTCCACCACATGGAAGCGGTTGCATGCCGCGGTCTGGGTGACCTGCATCGTCAACGCATCGGTAAAGCGGAACGCCGCTCGCTGCAGCGCCGGGCTACGCCGGAATTCCTGCAGAAAGCGCGCTGACTTGATCCGCACGGCCATCCCGGTTGCTTGCACCAGGGCGCGAACGGGCGAAACCGTGATGCCCAGTGCCAGGCGAGAGCCGACCATGCCTTCACGGCCGACCAGTCCGACTTCCAGAGCCCGATGGCCCTCGACAACCGTCAGCAACGACACCAGGCAGTCGCTGGGAAAATAGGCGTACCGCATCTGTTCGCCCGGCTCGTAGAGCACGTCACCGTAGCTGAGCTTCACCAGCTCGAGGCCGGCCAGCAGCCGCTCATACTCTTTGGCGGGCAGAGAAGCGAGCAGTCGATTTGGAGTACCTGCCCGTGCCACTGCCGCGATTCGGCTCGTCTTAGCGCGCCCGGAGCCACGCGCTAATCTGGCGCGTTTGCGTTCGGTCACGTTCTCGCGTGTAACGACCGCGTGCACCGCGCCGTCTTGGGCAATCCCGGCGATGGTCAGCGTGAACGCACAATGCCCGCCCGGAAACTGGCAGACATACTCGCAGCGAAACAGCTTGCGCCTGCCGGCCAGCACCTCCCGAAGCCCTGCGGCGACCGCTTCGGCGTGCACGCGCTCAGGTGCGCCGGCGTTCCGGCACGCCGCGAGAAAATTGGCACCCTCGGAGACACCGAGTCCCGCGCCGGCGCGCGCGACCACAAACGCGCGCCAGGCCTTGTTAGTCATGACGACCGTCCCGGCCGAGTCGAGCACACAGACTTCGCCAGGCAGCGCATCGAGGGCGCTCAGAACGAGACGGCTTGAGCCCTGCAGCGCGGCTTGCGCCCCGGGCAGCAGAATGGCGCTGCCGGTTGCGGCATCCATGACGGCGTCGATCTGGCCCGCTTCGAGAGCCTCAAGCTCGGCGGCCCCTTTGACGAGCCGGCGGACCCAGTCCTTGAAGGCGGCCTCTGCCGTCAGGTCGGAAGGGCTCCGCGCCGGCGGCGCGGGATTCACTCCATCGCTCCCGCGTGCAATCCGAGCGCGGCCAACACGCTGCCCGTGTCGCTGAGGTTGCCGATGACATTCGAGGCGGGTGCGGGCGACAGCTTGGCGAGGCTGGGCGTGACGACGACGCCATCGGTCAGCGCGCGCCGCGGATGTTCGCAGACGTCGACGATCTCCAGCTTGTAGCCGTCCTTCAGGTATCGTCGGCAAATCGCTTTCAGATTGGCGATGGCCTTGACCGAGTTGGGTGCCTTGCCCGCGATGTATAGGCGCATCACCACGACGGTGGTGACCGGCGCGTCGGCTGTACCCGCCTTCGTTGGCTTACGCGCCACGTCGCGGTTCCTTGTCGCTGTTCTTGACGGATTTTGCGGAAATCCGGCCGGCGCGGCGCTTCCCGGGTGCCGCAGTATTCGCCACGTCCGCGCTGCGCATTCTGCGCAGCTCGTCCTGCCATTCGCCCGAGGACACGTGACGCGCCTCAGCGTCACTGGTGTAAAGCGCCAGCGCAGCCCGCTGCCTGTCGAGTTCGAGTTGCAAAGCAGCTATCCGCGCAGCGATATCCGCCTCGGCAAACTGCAGCTCACGGCGCTTTTGACTGAATTCCGCGTGCCGCTGCAGCTTTCGGGCTCTCTCCTCGGCCTCCTTTTCCCAGCGCAGCGTGCCCATCAGCACCTCGCCGCCCGAGGAGTAGACATCCGCCAGCGCCAGCCCTGCTGCACTCAGCTCGAGCTCGCGCACCTGGTTGGAGTGGTGCGTGCCGCGCGACTTGATGATGGTGAGCGCTCGATTGCGTTCGCCGCCGCGGACCAGATACGACAGATGGATCCAGGTATCCGCAATCGTCGGGATCTGCAGGTCGGTCGCTTCTGCCTGCAGATCGCCGCCCTCAACGAGCGAGGTGATGACTACGGTGATCTCGTGGTCCCTCACCTTGTAGATGAGGCGGTTGCCGATGGCACGGGCCGAGCCAATCGCGCCGCTCTTGGCGATGGCGGACAACGGATCGATCACCATGCAACGCGGTTGATGCTCGAGAAGCAGCGCCGCGATTCTGATCAGGTGCTCTTCCGGGTTGGTCACGTCGGTCCGGCCCGAATACATGCGCAACAGACCGGACTTCACGTACGCATCGAGATGAATGCCGACCGAAGTGAGATTGCGCCGGATCCGCTCGCCCCCTTCGTCAAAACTCACGAACAGCGTTCGCTCGCCGCGCCGACACGCGCTTTCCGCGAACTTCCCCGCCAGAGTCGTCTTGGAGGTGCCGGGCGCACCCGTGATCAAGGTGCTGCTGCCGCGGAACAAGCCGCCGCCCAGCATCGAGTCGAGCCGCTCG
>VAZG01000175.1 GCA_005885285.1 Alphaproteobacteria bacterium
CGGGTCATGAAGCTATCGCAGGAAACACCGGCGCTCTATCTCGCATTCGATCTTTTGGCGAGTCCGCAAGATGACAATCTATTCGCGCAACCCTTGCGCAAACGTCGTTCGGCGCTGGAAGCCTTCGCAAAACGCCGGTTCAGATCGAATCCGATATTTCGGCTGTCGGCCGTAACGACGAGCTATGCTACCGCCAAAAAATGGCTGGCGCAGTCCGGCGCAGGGTCTGACGGAGTGATCGCTAAGCGGATCGACCTGCCGTATCAATCGAGCAATCGCGAAGGCATGCAGAAGATCAAGAGATTTCGAAGCGCCGACTGCGTGGTCGGCGGTTTTCGTTATGCCACGAACAGGATCGGCGGCAAGAAGGTCGTCGGCTCGCTGTTGCTCGGCCTCCACGGCAGCGACGGACGATTACATCATGTCGGGTTCACCTCCGCGATCAAGCGACAGGAAAAGCCCGCGCTGACGGCGAAGCTTGAGCCGCTGATCGCAAAACCCGGATTTACGGGCAATGCACCGGGTGGCCCGAGCCGCTGGTCGACCGAGCGTTCGGCGCAGTGGTGTCCGCTGAAGCCGAAGCTGGTGGTCGAGGTCGCTTACGATCATTTCAGCGGCGAGCGGTTTCGCCATGGCACATCCATCCTGCGCTGGCGGCCAGACAAGGCGCCGCGGCAATGCACGTTCGATCAGCTCAAGCAGACGGCCGCCGATCCGATGAATCTGCTCGGATGAGTTCGCTATCTCGGCGGCGTGCCGTTGATCTTTAGCACGTGACCGGCGAGATAAAGCGAACCCGTGATCAGAATGCGCGGCGGCACTTCGTAAGCGAGACGCGTCAATGCGCGCAGCGCCGCTTCGATACTTTCACAGATTTCAAAGCGCATGCCGAGGCCGCGCGCGGCATCGGCCAGCCGCTCCGGCGGCATCGCGTTGTCCTGGTGCGGGATTTGCAGCGCGATGATGTGCCGGGTCAAGCCTGCGAAATTGGCAAGGAAGGCGTTGGCGTCCTTGTTCGCCATCATGCCGGCGATGATGACAAGCGGGCGCGACACGCGCTCTTCGAGATCGCCCAGCGCGGCGGCGGCGACGCGCCCACCTGCGGCATTGTGCCCGCCGTCGAGCCATATCTCGCAGCCCGGAGGGCCCTGATCGGCCAGCACGCCGGACGAAAGCCGCTGCATCCGCGCCGGCCATTCGGCGTTGACGATGCCGGCCTCGAACGCGGCGCTGGAAACCTTGAACGTTTCGATCGCGCGTAAGGTCGCGATCGCAAGGCCGGCATTGTCGAACTGATGCCGGCCGAACAGTTTTGGCGCGGCCAGGTCCATCAGGCCGCGATCATCCTGGTAGACCAGCCTGCCCCGCTCGACGCCGACATGCCATCCCTCGCCTGCGGCATGCAACGGTGCGCGTGTGCGGTTCGCCTTCGCTTCGATCACGGCCATCGCCTCGACCGGCTGCTCCGCCGAGATCACCGGCACGTTGCGCTTGATGATCGCGGCCTTCTCTGCGGCGATCGAGGTCAGGGTATCGCCGAGGAATTCGGTATGATCCATGCTGATCGGCGCGAGCACGGTTGCCAGCGGCGCCTCGATGACATTGGTAGAGTCGAGCCGCCCGCCGAGCCCGACTTCCAGTAGCAGGACGTCGGCCGCATGCTGCGCGAACAGGCCAAACGCCGCCGCTGTCTTGGCCTCGAAAAATGTGATGGGCGCGCCGGCATTGGCGCGCTCGCAATGTTCGAGCGCCAGGCGCAACTCATCATCGCTGACGAGAACGCCGCCAAGCCGAAAACATTCGTTGATGCGCACGAGATAAGGCGAGGTATAGGCATGGACGCGCAGGCCCGCCGCTTCCAGAATCGCGCGCAGGTAGGCGATCGTCGAGCCCTTGCCGTTGGTGCCGGCGACATGGATCACCGGCGGCAGCTTGCGTTCGGGGTGGCCGAGCTGCTCCAACAACCGCTGCATGCGCTCGAGGCCGAGATCGATGCGCTTGGGATGTAGCGCCGACAGCCGCGCGATCAGCCCATCAAGCGGTGACGGTGTGGCGTCGGGTGCGTTCACGCGTGCGGCACGACCGGCGCCATGTCCGGATCCGAAACGACATGAGCGGGATCGGAATCCTGCGGCGCAGGTTTCGCGACGGTTTCCAGCGCGGGCGACTTGGTCAGCAGACGGCACAGCCGCGCCAGTGTCGACCGCAAGTCGTGGCGATGCACGACCATGTCGACCATGCCATGATCGCGCAAATATTCGGCGCGCTGGAACCCTTCCGGCAATTTCTCGCGGATGGTCTGCTCGATCACGCGCGCGCCGGCGAAACCGATCAGCGCGCCGGGCTCGGCGATCTGCACGTCACCCAGCATGGCATAGGACGCGGTGACGCCGCCGGTGGTCGGATTGGTCAGCACGACGATGTAAGGCAGCTTCGCCTCGCGCAGCATCTGGACGCCGACGGTGGTACGCGGCATCTGCATCAGCGACAGGATGCCCTCCTGCATCCGCGCGCCGCCGGAAGCGGCGAATACGATGAACGGCGACTTCTTCTCCACCGCAAGCTCGAGCCCGCGGACGATCGCTTCGCCGGCAGCCATGCCGAGCGAGCCGCCCATGAAATCGAAATCCTGCACCGCGATGACGACCGCAGCGCCCTCGAGCTTGCCGTAGCCGACTTTGATAGCGTCGTTCAGCCCGGTGCGGGAGCGCGCATCCTTGATGCGGTCGGCATATTTCCGCTCGTCGCGGAATTTCAGGGGATCGGCCGCGACCTCGGGCAGTGCGATGTCGTACCAGGTCTCGTTGTCGAAGATCGATTTCAGCCGCGCCACCGCGCCCATGCGCATGTGGTAGTTCGAGCCCGGAATGACGAACTGGTTGGCCTCGACATCCTTGTAGAACACGAGCTGCCCCGAATCGGGGCACTTGATCCACAAATTCTCCGGCGTCTCGCGGCGCAGGATGTTGCGGATCTTCGGCCGGACCACATTGGTGAGCCAATTCATGCTTTGCTCCGAATGGCGATCACGCGATCATCGCCTCGTTTAGAGCGCGATCGCGCTCTCAATATATGGCGGCCCGGAATGAGCCAGGCAAGCCGCAGTTCGTCGCCTGTCTCGCCCGCAATTGTGGCTTATTCCGCGGCCTGTCTGGCGCCCCGAACCCCCTGCGCCAGCAAGGCCACGAGGTCGGCCACCGCCGCAACCGTCTTGGCGGTCGCCTGCCCCGCCGTATCGAGGCTATCGTTGAGCGCATCGACCAGTGCGCTGCCGACGACGGCGCCGTTGGCGTTCTCGGCAACGGCGCGGGCGGCCTGCGGTGTCCGGATGCCGAACCCGACACAGATCGGCAACTTGGTATGACGCTGGATGCGGGAAACCGCCTCGCCGACGACCTTTGAGTCGGCGGCCACGCTGCCGGTAATCCCGGTGATCGAGACGTAATAGACAAAGCCCGACGTATTGGCGAGCACCGCGGGCAAGCGTTTGTCGTCGGTGGTAGGCGTCGCCAGCCGGATGAAGTTCAACCCGGCCTTGAGCGCCGGCAAGCACAGCTCGCTATCTTCCTCCGGCGGCAGGTCGACGATGATCAACCCGTCGACGCCCGCGGTCTTGGCGTCGGAAAGAAATCTGTCGACGCCATAGATGTAGATCGGATTGTAATAACCCATCAGCACCAGCGGCGTCGTGCCGTCGGACTTGCGAAAACCTCGCACCATCTCGAGCGTCTTCTTCAAGTTCATGCCGGCTTTGAGCGCGCGCAAGCCAGCCGCCTGGATGGAGGGACCATCCGCCATCGGATCGGTGAAGGGCATGCCGATCTCGATGATGTCGGCACCCGCCTTCGGCAGTGCCTTGATGATGTCGAGCGAGGTTTTCGGATCGGGATCGCCGGCCATCAGGAAAGTAACGAGCGCGGCACGGCCTTCGCGCCGGAGTTCGGCAAAACGTGCGTCGATGCGGGTGGTCATGGCGCGGCACATGCCGTGTTATACCTCTCCCCGGCGGGGAGAGGTCGGCTGCGCAGCAGCCGGGTGAGGGGGATGGACAAGTTTAAAGCGAGAGCCCGGAAGCTCCGTTTATCGCAGACGAGTGCCGAAGCGAAGCTTTGGCAAGCGCTGCGCAATCGGCGACTGGCGCGCTGGAAATTCCGGCGCCAGCACCCGATCGATCGATATGTCGTTGATTTCGTGACGTTGGATGGAAAGCTGATCGTCGAGGTCGACGGCGTGACCCACGCCGAACCATCGGAGCTTGCGCGAGACAGGGTAAGGTCGGAAGTGTTGGAGTCCTGCGGCTTTCTCGTTGTCCGTGTCTCGAATATCGATGAGTACGACAATCTCGAGGGCGTGCTCGAAATGATCGAGGGCACGCTTCGACCGGATTGAATGGAGAGACCCCTCACCCGGCTGCTGCGCAGCCGACCTCTCCCCGGCGGGGAGAGGTGAAGAGAGGGGCGTCCTTCGGCCATTACTTCTGCTTCCTGCTCTTCAGGATTTCCGTGATCTGCGGAATGTCCTTGTCGCCGCGGCCGGAGAGATTGACCACCATGAGGTGATCTTTTGGCCGTTTTGGCGCGAGGTCCATCACCTTGGCGATCGCATGTGCCGGCTCCAACGCCGGCGGAATACCTTCCAGCCGCGACAGCAGGAGAAATGCGGCGAGCGCTTCATCGTCGGTCGCCGAGAGATATTTGACGCGGCCGGTCTCGTGCAGCCAGGAATGCTCCGGCCCGATGCCGGGATAATCCAGGCCCGCCGAGATTGAATGCGCGTCCTGGATCTGGCCGTCATCGTCCATCAGGAGATAAGTGCGGTTACCATGCAGCACGCCGGGCCGGCCGCCCGCGATCGAGGCCGCATGCAATTGCGTCAGCCCATGGCCGGCGGCCTCGACGCCGAAAATCTCAACCCCGGGATCGTCGAGGAACGGATGAAACAGCCCCATCGCGTTGGAGCCGCCGCCGATGCAGGCGATCAGCGAATCCGGCAACCGGCCTTCAGCTTCCTGCATCTGCCTGCGGGTCTCGATCCCGATGATCGATTGGAAATCACGCACCATCATCGGATAGGGATGCGGGCCGGCGACCGTACCGATGCAGTAGAAAGTGTTGTGAACGTTGGTGACCCAGTCGCGCAGCGCTTCGTTCATCGCGTCTTTCAAGGTGCGCGTTCCCGATTGTACCGGAAGCACCTTCGCGCCCAGCATCTCCATGCGGATCACGTTGGACTGCTGCCGCGCGACATCGACCGCGCCCATATAGACCACGCATTCCAATCCAAAGCGCGCGCACAGCGTGGCGGTGGCGACGCCGTGCTGGCCCGCGCCGGTCTCGGCGATGATGCGCTTCTTGCCCATACGCCGCGCCACCATGGTCTGGCCCAGCACGTTGTTGACCTTGTGCGAGCCGGTGTGGTTCAGCTCCTCGCGCTTGAAGTAAATCTTCGCGCCGCCGAGATGCTCGGTGAGACGCTCGGCGAAATAAAGCGGCGACGGCCGCCCGACATAGTCCTTGAGGTAGCCGTTCATTTCCGCTTGGAACGCCGGATCGGCCTTGGCGGCGGCATAGGCCTTTTCCAGGTCGAGGATCAGCGGCATCAGCGTTTCCGCGACAAAGCGCCCGCCGAAAATGCCGAAATGGCCGCGTTCGTTCGGACCGACGCGAAAGGAATTGGGTAGTCGCTGCGTCATCGAACGATCAACCCTTCTTGCCACGCTGGCGAGCTGTTCCTGCCCCCTCTTCCCGCTCTTGCGGGGAGAGGGTTGGGGTGAGGGGCTGCTTTGGCAAATTCGGTGAGAGACGTGCGCGCGGAGAGTCCCCCTCACCCGGATCGCAGGAGCGATCCGACCTCTCCCCGTTTGCGGGGAGAGGTGAAGTAAGAACGGCTGCCCGCGCGGCGCGGATAAATTCCCGGATCATCTCGGAATCCTTGACGCCGGGGACACGCTCGACGCCCGAGGAGACGTCGACGCCTCCGGCGCGTGTGACACGGAGGGCTTGCGCGACGTTGTCGGCATTGAGGCCGCCTGAGACCACGAACGGCAGCTTCAAATCGAGGTTTTCGAGTATGTGCCAGTCGAACACCGCGCCTAGGCCGCCGGGGCGCGTGCTGCCTTTTGGCGGACGGGCATCGAACAGGATGCGATCGGCAACCATCGCATAGCCCGGCAGTGCAGCGAGATCGGCGGCGCTTTCAACGGCGATTGCCTTCATCAGCTCAAGTCCGAATTTCTGCTTGATGTCGCGCAGCCGCGCGACCGTCTCCTTGCCGTGCAGTTGCAAAATGTCAGGCTGCAGCGCCTCCACAATGTTGGACAGCATCGCATCGTCGGCATCGACCGTCAGCGCCACTTTCACGGCACGTCGCTTGATCTGTCGGCCAAGGTCGCGCGCGGTCTCGAGCGCGAGATGCCGCGGCGACGGCGGAAAGAAGACGAATCCCACCATGTTCGCGCCGGAGTCGAGCGCGACGTCGAGCGTCTCGCGCGTGGACAGGCCGCAGATTTTGACGAGCAGAGACATGGCTTCTTTGAGTTCACGGGTCCGGTGGCCAGAACCGATCGAAAACGGCACCGGCTGGGCGGGTTCTACAACGTCGCGCTCTGCTTGTCTCGCCCGGAACCCCCGTACAGGCCCCCTTGGGCGGGCGCCGGAAGGCGCCCCCGATCATAGCGCGTGGCTGCCGCCGCACGCAGATCCGCAAGCTCGGAGCGCGCCGCCCTCGCATCGGCCTCGTGCTGCCGCGCCGCGCGGCGCCAGCGGCGTTGCCGGAACCAGGTCGCCGAGCCGCCCGCCACGACGCCGATGATCGCGACCATGATGATGACGAGGAACAGCGGAAGGCGGATGGCGACCGAAGGATCGGCGGAATTGAACGGGTCGAACGACACCGTAACGAAATGCCGGTTGGCCACCGCGAAGACGATGAAGAATAGACCGAGTGGAATGACGATCAGGGCCGTGAAGTATTTTCGCATGACCATCGCTCGTGTTGGTCGAGATCGGCGGGCGCCGCCCGTAAACCACGGTCACTCGCGTGGCGGCCCAATGACACGCCGCCTGGAGACGTTACGCGCCCGCTTCCGGAGTCTCGCGGTTGAGCCGCTCGCGCATTTCCTTGCCGGTCTTGAAGAACGGGACGCTCTTCTGATCGACCGGCACATGGGCCCCGGTGCGCGGATTGCGCCCGGCACGCGCGGGGCGATGCTTCACCGAAAAGGCACCGAAACCGCGCAGCTCGACCCGGTCGCCCCGCGCCAGCGCGGCGACAATTTCATCGAGGATCGCGTTCACGATGTTCTCGACATCCCGCTGGTAAAGATGCGGGTTGTGCTCGGCGATGCGCTGAACAAGTTCGGATTTGATCATCGAGAATGAGACCCGCGGGGCGTGTGTCTAACCATTTCCGTGAAAATGCCGTGATCTGTCAAGACGCTAAATCAATTTTGGGCAGCGCGAAATGGCGTGACAAGTGCCCCCGGAGCGTTTTGTGACAATACTCGCAATGCGGGAAGACCGGCCAAAATGGCCGTCGGCGGGTTCAATTGGTCCCCGACGGATGCCATAGCGCCAGCATTCCATCAAGGCCGAGGCGATCGACCGCCTGCGCCACACCGGCCTGCTCAATGTGACGCGCGATCGTGCTCAAGCCAAGCGCATCCAGGGTGATGGAAGCCGCCGTCCGCAAGAATGTCAGATCACCGAAGCGCGGCGTCAGCTTGTAGTCGCGCACCGGCAGATCGCTCTTGACGTTTTTGTTCGCGACCAGCCAGGCCACCGCGGTTTTCTCGTCGCCGAGCTGGTCGATCAGCTTGAGATCGACCGCCTGGCGGCCGGTGAAGACGCGCCCGTCCGCTACTTTCTCGAGCAATCCGTCATCCATGCCGCGCCGCTCTTTCACCAATCCGCGAAACCACGCATAGGAATCCTTCACCAGCGCATCCAGCGCAGCGCGGGCTTCCGGACTGGTCGGCTCGAACCCGTTGGGCGCTGCTTTTAGCGGCGAGGACTTCACTTCCTCGACTTGGATGCCGACGGTTTTCAAAAGATCGGTGAAATTCGGATACTGAAACAGCACGCCGATCGAGCCCACCAGCGAACTCTGTTGGGCCACGATATGGTCGGCGGCAATCGCCGTGATGTAGCCGCCGGAGGCCGCCAGCCCCTCGACCACCACGACCAGCGGCTTCTTCGCCTTCAGCCGCACCAGCGCATCGTAAAGCTGTTCGGAGCCGGCCGTGGTGCCGCCCGGCGAATTGATATGCACGACAACGGCGGCGGCGCGCGAATTTTCCAGCCGTTCCAGCGCCTCCACGCGCTCCTGGTCGCTGCGGATGAGGCCTTCGATATTGATGCGGGCGATCGAGCCGGAGGTCGTCAGCGTGCTGCGGCCGCCCGGGGTCACCACCACTCCCACGATCGCGATCGCCGCGATCGCGACGAGGACTGCGGTCACGCGCCAGAAGGTCAGCTTGCGGCGAATCCTGCGGCGATCGACGATTACATCCGAATCAAGCGACATCGAAATGCTCCTAAAGAACCTTGGGCGTTTTGCATTCGCGGCATGAGCAACGCCTTATCCAATTACATCAATTGCGGTGCAATATGAACAAAACAAGGTGAAATCCGCGGCGGGAGAAACAAAAAGGGCCCCGGTCGAAACCGGGGCCCCCGATGGAAGACAAGCGCGACAGCTTACTTGTCGCCGCCACGGTTCTTGAGCGCGGTGCCGAGAATATCACCCAGCGTCGCCCCCGAATCGGAGGAGCCGTACTGCGCGATCGCCTCCTTCTCTTCGGCGACTTCCAGCGCCTTGATCGAGACCTGCACCTTGCGGGCCTTCTTGTCGAACTGGATCACCCGCGCATCGACCTTCTCGCCGACGGCGAAGCGGTCGGCGCGCTGGTCGTTGCGGTCGCGCGCGAGTTCGGAGCGC
>VAZG01000547.1 GCA_005885285.1 Alphaproteobacteria bacterium
CCCGCCGAACTATGCCGAGTCGCGTCGTTTTCCCCAGATTTCTCGCTGACCGGCGTTTGGTCGGTTCGGCATAGTTCGTTCTGTGCCTCCGCTTTCAACAGCGGAGAACAGGAAGATGGAAGTTGAAGAGTACTTGGGCAGAAGCCGGCTGTACCGGCGTCTCAGAGGCGGGCCGCACGGACAGCTCGTCGAGCGCTACGCCGCTCGTCTCGTCGAAGAGAGGCTCGTTCGGCACGGCGCGTGGCGTTGCCTCAACGTAGTTGGCGGGCTCCTGAGTTGGATCGCAGGCCGTCGCTATAAGCTGGTCGATCTCGATGAGCAGGTCGTTGAGCGGTACCTCCGACATTGAGGCTGGAGGCAGTCTATCCAACCCGGTGACCGGGCCGCGCTCAAGCGATGGCTGTCGGTGCTGCGCGAGGAAGGCGCGATCGCGCCGTTGGTGCTGCCGCCTCTCACCCCGCACGAACGGATCTTCAAGGAGTTCGATGCCTACCTGCGATCAGAGCGCGGCTTGGCCCCGAGGTCCATCGTCCGCCATCTCCCGGTCATCCGCAGGTTCCTGCACGAGGTGTGCTCCGGCGGCGCCGCCGCCCTGTGCAAGATCAACCAAGAGGACGTGATCCGCTACGTTGAGCGCCACGCCCAGGATTGGAGCCCGGGAACAGGCAAGGCGATGTGCTGGTCGTTGCGCGCCTTTCTCCGTTACCTCCACCATCGGGGCCTGAACGCGCGCCCGTTGGCGGATTGCGTTCCATCGATGCGGCGATGGAAGCTCGCAACTCTGCCGACCTATCTGCCGGCCGCTCAGGTGCGGAAGGCTCTCGACGGTTGCGACCGAGAGACGGTGATGGGACGGCGCGACTACGCCATTCTGTTGTTGCTGGCCAAGCTCGGCCTGCGGGCCGACGAGGTCGCGACGCTCACGCTCGATGATATCGACTGGCGCGCCAGCGAGATACTCGTTCGCGCCAAGGGCCGACAGCGTGCACGGATGCCGATACCGCCAGACGTTGGCGCGGCCATTGTTGCATATCTGCGCAATGGCCGCCCAAAGTCGTCGTGCCGACGGTTGTTCGTCCGCACACTCGCGCCACACGTCGGCTTTGCTTCCGGATGTGCGATCACCATGATCGCCAAGGCCGCCCTCGATCGCGTTGGAATCGAGGGTTGCGCACACCGCGGCGCCCATATCTTCCGACACAGCCTCGCTACCGAGCTTCTCCGATCTGGCGCGACCTTGTCGGAGATCGGACAGTTGCTGCGGCACGAGAACCACGACACCACCCGGATTTACGCGAAGGTCGACATCGATGCGCTGAGAACATTGAGCCTGCCCTGGCCGGGAGGCGTGCAATGACCAATCTGCGCGCCGCACTCGATAGGTACCTGAGCATGCGCAAGGGGCTGGGATACAAGTACGAGCACCAGACCCGTCGGCTCGCCGACTTCGTCGCCTTCATGAAGAAGCGTAAAGCCAGGATCATCACGACGAAGCTGGCAATGCAATGGGCAACGCTGCCGCCCGATCGTCATGCATCCTGGGCGCTACGATTGAGCGACGTGCGCGGGTTCGCGCGCCATGTCGCCAACTTCGATCTGAGAACGGAGGTGCCGCCCGTCGGCATGCTGCCAGCATGGAAGCGTGCCAGGCCATATGCCTATAGCGACGCGGAGATCGATGCGTTGCTGACGGCGGCGCTAGCTCTGCCGCCGGCGGACGGGCTGCGTCGTTGGACCTACCATACCCTGTTCGGGCTGATCGCGGTGACGGGCATGCGTATATCCGAGGCGATGGGCCTGGAGCGTGATGACGTCGACCTCGACGCCGGCGTGCTGACGGTCCGGCTGACCAAGTTCGGCAAGTCGCGGCTCCTGCCATTGCATCCGACGACGAGAACCGCGCTGCGCGACTACGCCCACCGGCGCGACGCGATGCTCGGATCACGCTGCGGCTCGACCTTCTTCGTTGCCGAACAGGGAGGCCGCTTGCTGCACCAGTACGTTCATCGCGTCTTCTGGCGATTGTCCCGAGAGATCGGGCTGCGGCGCCCAGGTGATCGTACCGGGCCACGCGTGCACGACTTCCGTCATCGCTTCGCCATCCGGACGCTGCTCGACTGGTATCGCGAAGGCAAGGACGTCGAGCAGCAACTCCCAGTGCTCTCCACTTACCTCGGCCACGCCTGCGTGCGTGATACCTACTGGTATCTCTCGGCCTGCCCCGAGTTGATGGAAGAAGCGGCGCGGCGTCTCGATCGGCGGTGGGAGGTGACGCCATGAAGCCCGCCTGCAATGTCGCCACGTTGATCGAGCACTTCTTCACCGAGCGCCTCATGCGCCAGCGCAATGTTAGCGGCAACACGATCGCCTCCTACAGGGACACGTTCCGGCTGCTGTTCATGTTCGCACAGGTGCGGCTGCGGAAGTCCCCGTCGGCTCTGACGCTCGCCGATCTGGATGCAACGTTCATCGGCGCGTTCCTAACCGATCTCGAGGTAAAGCGCGGCGCCAGCGCGAAGACGCGTAACCTGCGTCTGACCGCCATCCGATCCTTCTTCAGGTTCGTGTCCTTCGAGGAACCGGCACACAGTGCGCTGATCCAGCGCGTGCTCGCCACACCGAGCAAGCGCCACGAC
>VAZG01000176.1 GCA_005885285.1 Alphaproteobacteria bacterium
CGAGAAGAAGTTTTCCATTGCAACGAATACGATCGAAGCGGCGATTGCCGGCTCGACGACGCTCGCTGGAATGACCACGATATTCAACGCGGCGAGCGAGAGTGTGATCGAATGGGCAATCGTGAACGCGGTCACGATCTTGATCACCGGAACAAGCCGCCGCGCCCACAACACGACAGCAACCAGAAAAGCGATGTGATCGTAACCTCCGAAGATGTGCTCGATGCCGGTGACGAGATAGCGCTGCATCGTCGAAGACAGCGACGGCGCGGGCGCGGAGAGTGTTACGGTCGTATTGCTGGCGTCGAGCAGCGCCTGCGGCGCGTTCTCCCCCTCCCCGATCAACACGACCTGGCGGGCGCTCGGGTCTGTCGCGGTCAGCACCGTCGAGCGGTAAACGATGTCGCCGGTGAGGTCGCGGCACGAAAAGGTGGCGCGGAAAATAACGCCGTCGCCGTCGGGCGCGAGCGCGGCTGCACCCGATACGCACGCTGTGCCGTCGAGAGCGGTCACGGCGATATGCGCATTGACGTAGGCGACAATTGCTGCCGCGGATTCCGCAACCCGCGCCGGGTCAACCTGGTCCCGCTGCACATCGAAAACACGCGTGCCGGCAAGCCGATCGGCGTCGCTACCTTTGAGCGCCACCTCGAGGGCAACGGTACGATCCCCGCTCAATACCACGCGCGCCGTCGAGAGGTTGACTTGATGCGCATGCGCCGAGGTCCCGATTCCGAGAATGGTCCCACAGAGCAGGACCATGCGCAGGAATCTCACGAGCCTGCTCCCACGGCCTTGAGGAGCTCGGTCAGGCGCCTGACCTCGAACTCCGCAACCGTCACGACCGAACCATCCGGCGCGAGACGCGCATAGCGATCGAGGCCATCGGCCGCCGCGCCGAATTCGAGCCGCGCCAAAGGCGTCGAGCTATCGCGTGCGTAGAACAGCACGATCAGCGTCGGCAAGGAGAGGCCGTACCGAGCCAACCGGGCGGGATCGGAAGGGCCGACCCGCGTTTCGACGGCAGCGGTATCGAATGCGCGGAACGCAGTATCGATGATGCGGGCCTGCGCGGGATCGGCAACATGGGCGTTGCTATCGGCCGTATGGACGTGCTGGCCGACATGCCTGAACCAATTCCCGGCGGCGTCACGTTCGAAGCGGGTGAGTTTTCCCGCAAACACAATCTCGATGGCCCAGACCTGCGCCATCGAAACGGGAAGCAGCAGGCTCTCTCCACGGTTTGCGACGGCAGATGCGGCCTGACCCCGCAGCCGCCGCGCCATGTCAAACACCACCTGCCATTCGGCATCCAGATGGCGAGCCATCAGATACACCGCAGGCGCGCCGCCCAGTCTGACATAGTGCGACGTGCCGGCAGGATTGAGCGTGCCGAAGTTCACCGTGGCCGCCACACCGACCTGGGTTTCGAGCACGGCAACTTTGGCCGGGGGATCGAGCCCAAATTCAGCGAAGCTTCCGGCGGTGAGCTCGCCCGCCGGAATCTCGCGCACCGGCTCGCTTACGTTCAAGATCCGAAGCGCGGTGTCGAGATGCGACGCGACCTCGGCCGGCGCGGTGCCCGGCATGCCATCGATTGACCATCCACCCGGCCGGCGATGAAAGGCGAGGCTGTCCGAACCTGAGCGCACCTCGACACGATCGATTTCGCTCGGCGCGATCGTGAGCAAGCCACTGGAAGAGAATGACACCTTGCTGCGCAGCTCCGGCCACCGCCCTGTCGCCATCAGCGCCAGGAGAAGCGCAATCAGAAGAGCGGCCGCGAGCGGTGTCGTCCATCGGATGGCGCCGCGCCTGGTCACCCGCTTCAACGCCGCCTCCACCACACCAACACTCCACAGAAAACCGTGGTCAAGGGCAGAAGCACCTCTAGTGCGACGAAGGTGTCGCGCATCTGTCGATTGGTGAGCACGATTTCCGGCAGACTGTAGGTCTGCGGCGCGAGGTTCGGCGTCGCATCGTCATCGGCAAGCCAGCGCACCATTGCGACCGACAGTTCGCCGTTGGAAACATATGGGAAATATTCGTTGGTGGCGAATTTGCTGGTGCCGGCCAGCACCAGGCGGAAGCGCTTGTCCGGCGGAGCTTGCGGCCAGACTCCTTCGAGCGCAACGGCGAGGGCCTGAGCACCGCGATCGACATTCGGCGCCGTCGCTCCTTCGAGTGCGACGGTGATGCCACCGGCGGCCGACGGCGGCCTCAGATAGCTGTCCTGGCTACTTGCGGCAAGCACGCTGCTGTTCACGGTCGCCGGTAGCCGATTGAGGTGGATCGGCCTTGCCTGCGGAAACACCGTGAGCGCGAGACGCTTGGTGATCGGGTGCGGGGCATAATAGGGAACGGCGACCTTGTCCGGGTCGGTGCGGAAATGGTTCAACGGATCGATGACGATGGCCGCCTGCATCGATATACCGACCGTACCAAGCAAGCGGTTCTCGAAATCGGGGTCTGCGGGGAACAGCGGATCGATCAACAACAGCAGCCGACCGCCGCCCCTCAAATAGTTGACCAGCAGCTCCGTTTCGCCCAACGCGAATGTCGTGCGTGGTCCGATCTCGGCGACGACGGTGCAATCAGACGGAATAGCCTCCGTCGCCGCAGTGACGATGGCGCGCATATCGAATCCAATCTCGTTCAGCGCTAGCTGGAGCCGGTCGAGCTGCTCCGGCTCGGCAACGAGCACGTCGCCGGCTCCGGGCGTGTCATGGCCCTTCAGCGTTTCGGCGTGACTGTAATGAAAATGCGCCGGCGTCGGCCGAAACGTTTCGCCATGCCCGGTGATGAAACAGATCATCTGGGGGCGCTCGCGAAGGACGCGCAGTGCCGCATAACCCAAGCGAGTGGCGTCGGTGATGTTTTCCACCAGCACCTTGCGGTCGCCTGCCTGCAACACCGCCGTGTTGTAGGAGTGCACGCCGACGTCGCGCGCAAGCCCCGGCTCCTTGTCGATATCGATGGCGCGGAATGCCAACAGCGGATGGTTTCGCGCGGCGATCTCAATCAACTCCCTGACGGCAACTGCATTCGGGTCGCCTGCATTATAGAAATAGGTCAGCGCAAGCGGCGTGTGCAGATGTTCGACAACTTCGGTGAGCTGTCGCGGCGGCGTGTTCCGCCCCTCGCGCGTCACATCGAAATGCAGGTCGTGGCGGTACAATGCGATGTTGGCGGCAATCATGACGGCGATTGCGGCGCAGGAGATGAGCGCGTTTACGACCCAAGCTGACAAGCGTGATCCGCCGCCGCGAAGCGGCACACGGATCGCGAGCATGAATAGCGCCAGCAGCGTCAGCGACCAGGCGACGAACAAAAGGCCATCCGAAAGCCTGACGTCAAAGCCGGCGAAGCCGAGCATTCCGAATACCGCTGCGGCCGCGGCGAGCGCGGCAATTGCGATATCGGATCGGGCAAACCGGAACATCCGTCACTCCCTACCGTCGCGCGAGCGCTCGCACAGTCAAAAGCAGCGTCAGAAGCGTGGCGCTGAGGAAGAAGCCCACGTCGGAAAGGTAGATCGAGCCCACGGCGAAGGGGCGAAAATGCACCGAGAGCGAAAGATTCACCACCAGCGTGTCTGCGGGGCTCGCCAGCAGCCAGCCAAAATTGTCGATGATCCACAAGAGCAGGAAAACGCTAAGCGAGATCAGCGCGGCGATAACCTGATTGCCGGTCAGCGCCGAAGCCAGCAGTCCCGTGCCGACCAGCGCCGCGCCGAATAGAAGCAGGCCGAAATATCCGCTGTAGATCGGGCCAAAATCAGGTTCGCCGAAAAATGCCAAAGCCCCGGCGTAGCAGCCCGACAGCAGCAGCATGACCACGATCAGGCTCATGCTGGCGCAAAATTTCGCCAGCACGATCGCGACCTCGGAGACGGGCGAGGTAAGCAACACTTCCAGCGTCCGCAGCTTTCTTTCCTCGGCCAACAGCCGCATCGTGATCAACGGCACGGTCAGCATGAACAGCACGAACATCTGGAAGAACACATGCACCATGCTGGGCTGGTGGCTGAGAAACAAGGTCAGTGTGAAGCTGTAGCCCATGATCAGAAGGAAGACGGTCATCACCACATAGGCAATGGGCGAGGAAAACAGCGCCGCCTCTTCCTTGAGCAGCAAGACCGCGAAGCTTCTCATGCGGCCGCCCTCGCCGGCTGCCGAGTGAGTTCAAGGAACACGCGTTCGAGATCCGCTCGTCGTTCGGTCAATTCGGAAACGGCTATTCCAGCACCGCCAAGTGCCGCCAGGATATCGGCCGCGAGCGCCGGACGCCGTTCGGCCTGGATCAAGTAACGCCCCGGCCCGGCGCCGCCATCGGGATCAACCGATAGTCCGCGCACGCCCGCTATCGCGGCAACAACGCCGCGGATCACCTGCTCTGAACCGTCTGCCGAAAGCCGCAACGCCGGAACTGCCGCGCTTTCCTTCAGCGCGTCGGCAGTCAAGAGAGCACCATCGAGCAGGATCATCACCCGCGACGCGACCTTTTCGATCTCGGGAAGGATGTGCGAGGCGAGCAAGACGGTGTGGCGCCCCGCAAGCGAGCGAACCAGATCGCGAACGGCGATCACCTGATGCGGGTCGAGGCCGCTGGTCGGTTCGTCCAGCACCAGGACCTTGGGGTCGCCCAGCAGTGCTTGCGCGATCGAGACGCGCTGGCGAAACCCGCGGGACAGCTTGCCCGTCAGCAGCGTCATCACCGTTGCCAGATCGAGCCGTGCTGCGGCCGCATCCACCGCCGTTCTTGCCGCAGTGCCGCGCAAACCCTTGATGCTGGCCATGAAGTGGAGAAACTCGCCGACCCTCATGTGGTCGTAAAGCGGCGCGTCCTCGGGCACGTAACTTATCGAGCGGCGGACGGCGAGAGAGTCGCCCACCACGTCATGGCCGGCTACTTCGATGCTCCCGGAAGTCGGCACGAGATAGCCGGTGAGCATGCGGAAAATCGTGCTCTTGCCCGAACCGTTCGGTCCGAGCAGGCCGACAATCTCGCCCTGCTCGATGGCAAAGGAAACGTCCGTGACGGCGCGCCGCGGCCCGTACCACTTGGTTACATGCTGAGCAAGCACAACGGGAGCCATCGAGCCTCACAAAAGCCAAATGCCGGAAGCGATCGCGCGGGGCTGATACTCGAACATGATCCCGGCCGCAAAGGCCGGGATCCGTTCAAAGCAACGGATGTCGCCGCTCACTCACTCGTAATATTCGGGAGAGTGCTTGTGGGCTTTGAATACGTCTGGGTCGTGGGCGTAGATGATATCGGCGCTTTCAACGTCGCGGACGCGCCGCACCCAGGCGTAGGCATCGAGCATGCCGACGGGATCATAGACGCTACCGACACTCGGCAAGATGTTCTTGTCGAGATTCTCCTGGAGATAGACGGCATCGCTGGTCAGCACCACTGTGCCGGTCTTGGGCAGGCGCACGACCATGATCTGGCTTCCGGGGGTGTGCGACACCGTGCGATGGATGTAGATGCTGTTGTCGCCGAACAGATCGAGGTCGCCATCAAGTTCGATGCTCTTGTACTTGCTGGGCATTCCGCCGCCGACGCTGTTCCGCAGCATTCCAAAGTCGTCGGTGATGAAGAACGTCGCATACCCCGGTGCCGGCCAGAATGCGTTCTTGATCTCGTCGCGCTGGAACACAAATGTGGAATCGAGGAACTTGCCGATATTGCCAGCGTGATCGACGTGGAAATGCCCAAGCACCACATACTTGATATCGGAAGGTTTGACGTTGATTTTGCTCAACTGGGCATCGATGGCGATATCAGGTGACCGGCCCGGATCGAGCGCCTTCACGAAAGGCCCCCAGTAGTCGGGATCAGTGATGATCTTGTCGTTGTTTCCGCAATCGAACAGCACGTCCCCCTTGGGATGCCGGATTAAGAAGAAGCCAACGGGAATCTGAACTTTGCCACTCGAGCCGTTTTGAATGATGGATTTGTCGAGATTCAGCGCTCCCGAACTAAATACATAGAGTTTCATTTCCTTCGGAGCGTCGGCCGCGATAGCACTGGCGGACATAAAAAATAGCCCTGTGGCCAGCGAGCCAAGGACCTTCGAGCCATTCACCCGCATGTCGTCCTCCCTGTTTAGATGCAATTTTTTTAGCGGACGAGCCGATCCTTACCACAAATTAGGGCCGCCGTGCAGGTCCGCCGGCGTTGCCGCGCCAAAAAAATTGCATATGCCAGTGGCACCGAGCCCCATTTCCGTCGCCCGCGCCGCGCGGGCCAACTGTTACGCAGGCAGCAGCCCTTCTTCCCGCCTCGCGCGACTACCGAGCATCGCTACAAGGCGAGATAGCGGCGACGAACATCGTCGTTCGCCTTCAGATCCTCGATCGTCCCTGTATAAACGATCTGGCCCTTGTCGATCACGGTGGCGTGGCTCCCAAGCCCAAGGCAAAAATGCATATTCAGCTCGGCAATCTGCCTGATCACGTCATCTCTGCCTACCGGAAGCTGATCATGAGCGGGCTATTCAATTCATGCGGGACAACGGCGATGCGCGCTGACGGCATCGTCGAGGACACGAGATCATGAACATCGAGATACCGCGCCAACCACTTAATCTGTCCTCAGCCATCGCTGAGGGCGACATCCGCGTTCTGCTGATGGTACTGGTGCACATGACCGGCGACGAGCGCTGGCTGGAGCCGCCCTACAAGCCCAAGCGCGACGTCCGCCTGATCCCCGATCCCGACGCCGGCGTGCCCGCGGAAATCCAGCAAGAGATCCGCGCCGCGGTGCTCAAACTGTTCGCGAACGGCGATCCTGCGCCCGTCATTACCGACCCCGGAAATGAGTTGATGCTCAAGATGATGCGCGCCTGCCTCGGCGAAAACGTCGCCCCGGAATATGCGCCGCTGATGCGCGAAGAGATGGGATTTGTCGCGCGCGAGAAGCGCTGGACCCATCGCCCAGTGGACGAGAGGCTGGCGCAACAGCATGTTCTGATCGTCGGGGCCGGGGTCTGTGCCATTGCGCTTGGCGTTGCACTCTGGCGCCTCGGCATCCCCTACACCATCGTCGAGAAGAACGACGAGCTGGGCGGCACCTGGTACGTCAATCGCTATCCGGGCTGCGGCGTCGATACGCCGAACCATTCCTATTCCTACTCCTTCGGCCCGCGCAATCCCTGGACTCGTTACTTTTGCCGGCGCGAGGAGCTGCTCGAGTATCTGAAGAAGGTCGCAGCCGAATACGGCATCCGCAGGCATCTGCGGCTCAACACCGAACTGACGGGATCGCGCTGGGACGAGGCCAGGCGGCGCTGGATCTCGACGCTGAAGACCAAGGACGGTGAGGAGATTTTCGAATCAAGCGCGCTGGTGAGCGCGATCGGCCAGCTGAACGATCCCTTGCCGGCTCATTTCAACGGGCAGGAGAACTTTAACGGCCTGAGGCTGCATTCCGCGCTGTGGAACGAAGATATCAACGTCGAGGGCAAACACGTGGCCGTGATCGGCACCGGCGCCACCGCGATGCAGCTGGTGCCCTCGATCGCCGATCGCGTGGCTTCGGTGACGGTCTATCAACGCACTGCGCAATGGGCGCGGCCGGTCAAGGGCTATACCGAGGCGATCACCGAGGGTGCGCAATGGCTGCTCGCACATTTGCCGTTCTATGTGCAGTGGTATCGCTTCAACATGTTCTGGCGCTACGGCGACGGGCTATTGCCGTTCCTGCGCAAGGATCCGCGCTGGCCTTATCCCGATCGCGCCGTCAACAAAAGCAATGACCGGCATCGCCAGGAGCTCACCGATTTCATCGTCTCGGAATTGAAGGATCGTCCCGACCTGGTCGAAAAATGCGTGCCGACCTATCCGCCTTACGGCAAGCGGATCCTGCTCGACAACGATTGGTTCAGGACGCTGACGAAGCCGAACGTTGAGCTTGTCACCGACGCGATCGATCATTTTGCCCCCGAAGGCATCGTAACGGCGGACGGCAAATTGCGGCGCGCCGATATCATCGTGATCTCGACCGGCTTCAAGGTCACCGAGATGGCGGCGCGCCTCAACATCACCGGGCGCGACGGCAGCAATCTCCGGGAGAAATGGGCCAACGACAATCCTACCGCCTTTCTCGGCCTGACCGTGCCGGGCTTTCCAAATTTCTTCTGCATGCTCGGTCCCAATTCGGGACCGGCGCACGGCGGCAGCGTGATCTTCCAGTCCGAATGCCAGAGCCGCTACATATCGGCCTGCCTCGTCGAAATGATCGAGCGCGGCACTGCTGCGATCGACGTTCGCCAGGATGTCCACGATGAGTATGTCCGCAAGGTCGACGCCGAGCATGAGCAGATGATCTGGACCCATCCGGGAATGACCACCTATTACCGCAACAAACAGGGCCGGGTGTTTTCCGCCATGCCATGGCGGTTCGTGGACTACTGGGCGATGACCCACGATCCTGATCTCAGCCAATACCGCGTGACGGAAGCGTAAGATCCAGACGATCTAGCGGCGTGATCCTGACGACGCGTTCCCGGCTACCGCTTGGGGCACACTGCGCCGAAAGTCCGGCGCAGCCACATCGCCCTTTTAGCGCCTAAATATCAAGTGCCCGGCGCCTAAACGCTCCTGCCATTGATGGCGTTCGAGTTCGGGATCGAGGTGCTCCTCCACCGGCCGGCCAACGCAGAGATAGGCAATGAGCGTCCACGTCTTGGGCACCTCGAGTATCCGGCACAAAGTTTGCGGCTCGAGGATCGAAATCCAGCCAAGCCCCAGTCCCTCGGCACGAGCCGCAAGCCACAGGGTCTGAATTGCCGCAACAACCGAATATTGCAGGGTCTGGGGCATCGTTTGACGGCCGAGGTCACTGCCCGCTTCTGTCGCCTCATCGGCAAAGACGGCAAGATGCACCGGAGCATCTTCGAGCCCCTCAAGCTTCAGCCTCGCATATTGCGCGCGCCTCTCGCCATCGCAGCA
>VAZG01000548.1 GCA_005885285.1 Alphaproteobacteria bacterium
CAGGCCACGCAGCACGCGCTTGTGTACCGGCAGATCGGTGATGTCGCTATCTTCGAGCAGGATGCGCCCGGCATTAGGTCGGAGCACGCCGGTCAAGAGATTGATCACGGTGGTCTTGCCGGCACCATTCGGGCCGATCAGCGCGTGGCGTGCGCCCTGCTTGACAACAAGCGAAAGGTCGCGCGTGACGCGCAAGCCCCCGAACGATTTCTCCAACCCTCTTGTTTGCAGTGCGACCGTCATGCGTCGCTCTCGGGAACCGCGACGACGGCCTTGCGGCCGGCGATCTGCCTGATGATGAGGTTCGGCGCCCACAGCGCCCAGCGATGCATTCGCGGCCGGCCGACCAGCACGATCATGACCAGCACCAGCCCAATCCAGAACTGCCAGTATTGCGGGGTGATGGTCGAGAACACTTCCTGCAGCATCCTGAAGACGACCGCGCCGATCAGCCCGCCATAGAGATAGCCGGCGCCGCCGATGACGAGCACCAGCATCAAATCAGCGGAACGTTCGAACGAAAACACATCGAGCGAGGCCAGCGCCGTGGTCTGGGTGAACAGCGCGCCGGCAATGCCCGCATAGAATGCCGAAAGCGTGTAGATCGCGATCAGCCGGCGGTTGACGGGAACGCCGATCGCGGCCGCCCGCAGCGGGTTGTTCTTGATCGCCCGCAGCGACAGCCCGAACGGCGAATGCACGATCCTGCGCGCCAGCAGGAACAGCAGAAACAGCACGGCGAGCGAATAGAACAGCCCGACCTTGCCGAAGATGTCGAATTCAAACAACTTGAGGATCGGCTGCATCTCGATGCCTTGCAGGCCGTCGGTGCCGCCGGTGATATCCGAGAACCGTTCCGCCAGCGCTTCCAGCAACAGCGCGATCCCAAGCGTCACCATCAACCGCGTCAGGTCGGCGCCGCGGATCACAAGGAAACTCGTGAGAAAGCCGAGCGCCATGGCGACGAGGCCGGCTGCGACCAGCGCCACCACCGGCTCGGTGATGGTTCCATGCAACGCCATCAAACCCGCGGAATAAGCGCCGACGCCGAAAAACGCGGCGTGGCCAAGCGAGATGATGCCGGCATAACCCAGGATCAAATCGAGCGACAACGCAAATAGCGCGAGCCGCACGATGTCGGCCATGATGAGATAGCGGGACGGAAAGGCGAATGCGCAGGCGAGCACGACAAGCCAGAACGCGGCCTCGCTCCAGCGCCAGCGCGCTCCGCGGATGGCGTGGCGGCTAACTTCGGCCTGCGCTGACATCGCCGCACTCACCGCGCCGCCGTGCGGCCGAACAGGCCGTTGGGGCGCCAGAGCAGGATCACGATCATGAGGGTGTAAATCACGAACGGTCCCATCTTCGGAACGTAATATTTGCCGGCGACGTCGGCGATGCCGAGCAGGAGCGATGCCAGAAACGGCCCGGTCATGCTGGAGGAGCCGCCCACCGTTACCACGATCAAGAAGTAGATCATGAACTTCAGCGGGAAGTACGGATCAAGCCCAAGGATTTCCGCGCTGAGCGCGCCACCCAAACCTGCAAGCCCGCAGCCGAATGCAAAGGTGAAGGCGAATACCTGCGGTACATTGATGCCGAGCCCGCTTGCGGCACGCGGATCGTCGACCGCCGCGCGCAGGCGGCTGCCAAATCTGGTGCGCGCCAGAATGAGCTGCAGCACGGCGGTCAACAGGCCGCAGATCACGATGATCATCAGCCGGTAGCGGCCGATGCCGATCCCGAAAAAATCGATCTGCCCCTCGAGCGCCGCCGGCAATTTGATGAAGATGCGCGACGAGCCCATGATGTAGTCGACCGCTGCCACCGACATGAAGACGAGGCCGACGGAGAACAGCACCTGATCGAGGTGGCTCCTGGCATAGAGGTGGCGATACAACAGCCGTTCCAGCACCGCGCCGATCGCGGCACTTG
>VAZG01000549.1 GCA_005885285.1 Alphaproteobacteria bacterium
GCCAGCACGAACAACAACATGCCGTAGGCAATGCCGTCGAACAGATTGGTGAGGACAGAGGTCATCTATCTCATACTCGTCATTCCGGGGCAGCGCGCAGCGCTGAACCCGGAATCTTTTGCAACAATGTCGAGATTCCGGGTTCGCGAGCTCAAGCTCGCGCCCCGGAATGACGGCGCAAGCGCCGTCACTTCTTCGTCTTGCCGGAATCCTTGACGGCGTCAAAGGTTGCAAACTCGACGTTATAGAGTTCGCCGTCGACCTTCTCAACCTTGCGGATGTAGATGTTCTGCACGATGTCGCGGGTTTCCGGATCGATCGAGATCGGGCCGCGCGGGCTTTCCCACTTCATCCCCTTCATGGCTCCGACAAGGGCGTCGCCGTCCGTCTTGCCGCCGGTCTTCTTCAGCGCTTC
>VAZG01000550.1 GCA_005885285.1 Alphaproteobacteria bacterium
ACAGCGACGCCTGTTAGCCGTCGTCGCTGGCTGGCGGCGACCGCCGGGCTGGTCCTCGGCTTGGCCAGCTTCACAGGCGCCAAAGCGGCCGACGACACCATCAAGGTCGGCGTCCTCCACTCGCTCTCGGGCACTATGGCCATCAGCGAAACGACGCTGAAGGACACTATCCTCTTCCTGATCGATGAGCAGAACAAGAAGGGCGGCGTGCTCGGCAAGAAGCTCGAGGCCGTCGTCGTCGACCCCGCCTCGAACTGGCCGCTGTTTGCCGAAAAAGCGCGTGAGTTGATCACCAAGGACAAGGTCGCGGTCGTGTTCGGTTGCTGGACCTCGGTGTCGCGCAAGTCCGTGCTGCCGGTGTTCAAGGAGCTGAACAGCATCCTGTTCTATCCCGTCCAGTACGAGGGCGAGGAGAGCGAGCGCAACGTGTTCTACACCGGTGCTGCGCCGAACCAGCAGGCGATCCCGGCCGTCGACTACCTGATGAAGGACGAAAAAGTGAAGCGCTGGGTGCTGGCGGGCACCGACTACGTCTATCCGCGCACCACCAACAAGATCCTCGAAGCCTACTTGAAGTCAAAGGGCGTCAAGCAGGAAGACATCATGATCAACTACACGCCGTTCGGTCATAGCGACTGGCAGACCATCGTCGCCGACATCAAGAAGTTCGGCTCGGCCGGCAAGAAGACCGCGGTGGTCTCGACCATCAACGGCGACGCCAACGTTCCCTTCTACAAGGAGCTTGGCAACCAGGGCATCAAGGCGACCGATATTCCGGTGGTTGCGTTCTCGGTCGGCGAAGAGGAACTCGCCGGCATCGACACCAAGCCGCTGCTCGGCCATCTCGCCGCCTGGAACTACTTCGAGTCGATCAAGACGCCTGCTAACGAGAAGTTCATCAAGGACTGGCAGGCCTACACCAAGAACCCGAAGCGCACCACCAACGACCCGATGGAAGCGCACGTCATCGGCTTCAACATGTGGATCAAGGCGGTCGAGAAGGTGAAGTCGACCGACGCCGACAAGGTGATTGATGCGCTGCCTGGCACCGAAGCTCCGAACCTGACCGGCGGCATCTCGAAGATGCTGCCGAACCATCACATCACCAAGCCGGTGTTCATCGGCGAGATCAAGGCCAACGGCCAGTTCGATGTGGTGTGGAAGACCCCGGGCCTGGTGGCTGGCGACGCATGGTCGAAGGAGCTCGAAGGCTCCAAGGACCTGATCGGCGACTGGGTCGGCAAGAAGTGCGGCAACTACAACGTCAAGACCAACAAGTGCGGCGGTCAGGGCTCCTGATTCGCGATACGACCGGAGAAGGCGGCGATGCTGCCGCCTTCTCCCTACTTCTGCCGGGGTAGTTGAAGTGCCTGCCAACGTCCTCATACATCTTCGCGCGCTCGCGCTGTCGATTGTCCTGATCGCGTTCGCGCTGCCGGCATTTGCCGGGGCGTTCGAAGACGCGGTCGGCAAGTTTGCCAATGACGATTTTTCCGACACCGAAGACGCGGTCGGCACGATAGCGACATCGGGCAATCCGCTCGCCTTTACCATCATCAGCGCGTTGCAGGACGGCCGCCTGATGGCCGATCCCGACAGCAAGAAAGTCTATGTCACCGGGACCGACGGCAAGTCGATCGACGCCGCAACCGGCGCGCCGGTCGCAAGTGTTCCCGACAGCGCCAGCGCGGTGCGGCTCAACAACCGTCTGCGCCGGACCGTCGAGGCCGCGCTCGGCGGGTTGACGTTGTTGTCGCCCGATCCCGCCAAGCGGATCGCGGCTGCGCAATCGGTCTTCAAGTCCCATGACGAGGCATTTCTGCCGGTCATCGATGGCGCGCTCGCCAAGGAAACCAACAAGGCCGCGAAGCTCGCTTTCTCGCAGGCGCGCGCAGCCATCCTGCTGTTCAAATCCGACGCTACCGAGGCCGAGAAGTTGGAGGCCGTCGCCACCATCAAGGCGCGCGGCGACCAGGAGGCGCTGGCGCTGTTAAACGACATCGGCGGCGACCAGCCGCCCGCGGTCGCCAACGCCGCCGCAGCCGCGATCGCCGCGATCCAGAGCTATCTGTCGCTGTGGTCGGGCGTGCAGAATGCCTGGTACGGCCTGTCGCTCGGCTCGGTCCTTTTGCTTGCGGCGATCGGTCTTGCCATCACCTTTGGCGTGATGGGCGTCATCAACATGGCCCATGGCGAGATGGTGATGATCGGAGCCTACGTCACCTTCGTAGTGCAGGAGACCATCCGCACCAGCTTTCCCGGGCTGTTCGATTATTCGCTGCTGATGGCGGTGCCGCTGGCCTTCCTGGTTGCCGGCGCCATCGGGGTCCTGATCGAGCGCAGCATCATCCGCTTTCTCTACGGCCGCCCGTTGGAGACCCTGCTCGCCACCTGGGGCCTGTCGCTGGTGCTGCAACAGGCCGTGCGCACCATGTTCGGTCCCACCAACCGCGAGGTCGGCAACCCCTCATGGATGAGCGGCGCCTTCGACCTCGGGCAGATCACGATCACCTACAACCGGCTCTGGATCCTCTGCTTCACGCTCGCCGTATTCGCGATCCTGCTCGCGATGTTGCTCTATACCGCCCTCGGGCTTGAGATGCGCGCGGTGACGCAGAACCGCCGGATGGCGGCGTCGATGGGGATTGCGACCTCGCGCGTCGATGCACTGACCTTCGGGCTCGGCTCCGGCATCGCGGGAATCGCCGGCGTAGCGCTGTCGCAGATCGACAATGTCAGCCCCAATCTCGGCCAGAGCTACATCATCGACTCTTTCATGGTGGTGGTGTTCGGCGGTGTCGGCAATCTCTGGGGCACGCTGGTCGGCGCCTTCACGCTCGGCATCGCCAACAAATTCC
>VAZG01000177.1 GCA_005885285.1 Alphaproteobacteria bacterium
TGCTCGGTTTCGCGAAGAGCCATCGATATGAGGAATCGGTCGCGGCGCTGTCGGCGCTGTCGGGCGTGAAGATCGCGACGCTGGACCGCCTGATCTCGGGCGACCGTGAGGACCCGATCCTGATCGTCGGCAAAACCATCGGCCTCGAATGGGTCACGGTGCGCGCGCTTTTGCTGTTGCGGCTCGGGCCAAACCGCATACCGGCGACGGCCGACATCGAGGCGGCGCGTGCGAACTTTGCGCGGCTCATGCCCTCGACCGCCGAGCGAGTGGTGAATTTCTGGAAGAGCCGCTAGAGCGTGACGACTTTAAGCTGAAGCACACCGGACCACTTCTCCCTCGCCCCGCTCTTCGCGGGGAGAGGGTTGGGGTGAGGGGCTACTTCCACGAGCTCGGTGCGTGGAGAGTCCCCCTCACCCGAAGCCTTCGGCTTCGACCTCTCCCCGTTGCGGGGCGAGGTGACCGAGTCATCCTGCTCTAGCCGATCTTGCGAAACCGCAAGTAAGCCGCGACGCGGCCTTCGCGCTCGGCTTTGCGGCCGTAGCGGGTCATGGTGTAGCCGTCCCACGGCAAACGCCAATCGCTGGCGCGCTCGGCCATCCAGATGAAATCGGGCGAGCGTTGCAGATGCGCCAGCGTCCACGCGCAATAATCGGCGATGTCGCTGACGAAACGAAATTCGCCATCGCCTTTCAGGGCGCGCGCCATCGCGGCAACGGTCGCGTCTTGCACGAAGCGCCGCTTCCAGTGCCGCCGTTTCGGCCATGGATCGGGATGGATCAGGTCGATGCGATTGAGCGAGCGCGCCGGCAGCCATGCCAAGAGTTCGATGGCGTCACCAGCGAACAGGCGGATGTTACCGATGTGATGGGCCTCGATCTGAGTCAGGATCTTGGCCATGCCGTTGATATAGGGCTCGCAGCCGATAAAACCCCTATTTGGAAAGGTCAGCGCCTGCGCGATCAGATGTTCGCCGCCGCCAAATCCAATTTCCAGATTGACGTCATCGGCGCGCGGGTCGAAAAAATCGGCAAGATCGGACGGCGCGGGGCTTGCGATATCGAGCGCCAGGCGCGGCAAGAGCTTTTCAATCAGATCGGCCTGGTGCGAACGCAGTCGGTGCCCCTTGCGGCGGCCGAAGAATGCGCCGTGCGCATGGTTGGCAGCGCCATCATCGGATGACGCGCTGCGCGGAGCGCCATCGCGGTGTGCAACGCTCATCGCGGCGTCTGACACAGCCGGTACAACAGCCGGGCGCCCACGATCATGTCTATGCCATTGTCAGGGACCATGGCCATTGTCATGCCCCCGCGCCATCGGGCGCGTCAATGGATATTGGAGCTTGGGATATTGAAGCTTGGGATATTGAAGCTTGAGGCTCGCCTCACACCTTGTCGGCTAGCTCGCGCGCGGCGATGTGCTCGACCAGATCGACAATACTGCGGCGGAGCTTGGCGTCCGTGATGCGCGTAAACGCGCGGGTCAGCGCCAGTCCTTCCGAGGTCGCGAGAAAATCGGAGACGTAAGCGGGTGAGGTGCCTTCGCTAAAGCCATCGCCGCCCGAGTTGCCGCTCGGTCCGCCCTCGAACAGAAACGAGACCGGGACCTGGAGGATTTCCGAGATTTGCTGGATGCGGCTGGCGCCGACCCGGTTGGTGCCTTTCTCGTATTTTTGAATTTGCTGGAAGGTGAGGCCCAAGGCCTCGCCGAGCTTTTCCTGGCTCATTCCCAGCATGATGCGGCGCATGCGCACGCGACTGCCGACATATTTGTCAACAGGGTTGGGCGCTTTGGTCGACATCTCCAAACACTCCTAAAGGCCTGGGGATGAGGCATGCCGACAGGATGCATGCCGCAGACACCAACACCGTCAAATCTTGCTCGGAAGTCGGGGAGGGAAACCTGCGGAAAATTTGAGCAATGAACTGACTGTATTTTTTCTGGGGCGAAGAATGCGAATGGCATTGCCGGTCTGTCAACTGCAGGAATTTCGTCGAGCAACCGGAAAAAAGCCCGAATATGCGATCAGCCCCGCGAATCCGAATTTCGCCGCGCCGGGCCGGCGTCGTCGTCGCGAGCTTTCGGGCATCACGTTCGTCAACGCCGCTTCGCGACCCGCCGGCGAACAACGAAAATCAGGGCACCAGCGACGAGGATGGCGGCGGGAATATCGCCGAAGCGCGCGTAGATGGTCGGCGCAATCGCCGCCGGCAGCGTGGAATCCAGCACGCCCTCAACGCCAAGACCGAGCCGCGCGACAATCCGCCCCAGCGGATCGATCACCGCGGAAATGCCGGTGTTTGCGGCGCGAACGACCGGTAAACCTTGCTCGACCGCGCGCAGCCGCGCTTGCTGCAAATGTTGGTAGGGACCGGTCGAGATGCCAAACCAGCCGTCATTGGTCAGATTGACGATCCAGCCCGGTCGGTCGTTGTGCGCGGCAATGTCGGCGGGAAAAATCGCTTCGTAACAGATCAAGGGTAGCGCCCGCGGGGCACCCGGTATCGTCATCGTCCGCCGCACCGTGCCGGGAATGAAACCGCCCTGAATCTTGGTGAGCTGCACGAAGCCGAGTTTTTCCATCAAATCCTGAAACGGCAGGAATTCGCCGAACGGCACCAGATGCAGCTTGTCGTATATCGATTCCACGCTGCCGTCGTGGTCGATCACGTAAACCGAATTATAGGCGCGCGTGACGCGCGTACCTGGCGGCAGATCGGGCGCCCGCACCGAACCGGTGATCAGGATGGTGCCCTTGGGCAGGAGGTCGGCGATTTGCGCCATCGCATCGGCTTCGCGGGTCAGGAAAAACGGAAATGCCGATTCCGGCCAGATCAGGATGGTGGCGTCTCGCAAGCCGGTCGACTGCGGTCCCGACGCACGATCGGAAAGCGTCAAATATTTCTGCATCACCGCCGCCTTGGCGGAATAGTTGAATTTTTCATCCTGTTGCAGATTGGGTTGCATGATCCGCAGCCTGGCGTTGGCAACCGTCAAGGTCGGATGCTGCGACAGCCGGATGATGCCGAAGGTGCCCATCGCGATCAGCATGGCGATGGATGTGACCGGCGCGATCCATGGCGCTCGTCCGCGCGAGCCGCGATCGATCAGTGCGGCGGGGCTTGCGAAAATCGCCACGGTCAGGAACGTCATGCCCCACAGACCGATCAGCGACGCCGTCTGCGCCAGCGCCAGCGGCTCCGACAGTGCGTAGCCGAATGCATTCCACGGAAAGCCCGTGAGCACCTGGCCGCGCAGCCATTCGGCGACCGTGAGGCTGATAGCGAGCGCGATCACGCGGGAGGCGTCGCGGGTCCAGAGCAGGCGCGCCAGCGCGAAGCCTAACGCCGTGAATAACGCCAGATAGGCGGGCAGTCCCAATATCGCGAACGGCAACAGCCACGCGAAGGTCGATGCATCGACCAGGAAGGCGTAGCCGATCCAGTACAATCCGAACACGAAGTAACCGAGGCCGAACCACCAGCCCGACATCGCCGCCGCCGGCACGCCGCGCCACCTCCCGGCGGCGGCGCCGTCGATCAGCCAGACCATCACCGGAAACGTCAGGAACAGCACCGGCCACGCATTGAATGGCGCCATTGCAAGCACCGACAATGCGCCGGCCAACAGCGCAATGGCTGCGCGCCTCCATCCCCAGGTCAGGATGACCGCCAGAGGCGCCGCGCGAAGCTTGTCTGCTATTTTCACTGCGAGCCGGCTCCATCGCTGGCTGGCGGGCTCGAACTGTCGGAGCCCGGCGTCTGGCCAGCTTCCGGCGGCACCTCGCGGCGGCGGTTCTCGCGCTGGGTTCGCAGCGTGGGACGCTCCTTGCGCGTGGCGATACGCAGGCGCTTCACCCGCCGCGGATCGGCATCCAGCACCTCGACCTCGAAATTGCCGGGACCGGAAATGACCTCGCCGCGCACCGGCAGGCGGCCGACATGGCTGACGAGATAGCCGCCGAGCGTCTCCACCTCTTCGCCGGCCTCGCCGGTCACGAAATCCTCGCCGATCACGGAGCGGACGTCGTCGAGGCTGGCGCGGGCGTCGGCGATGAAGGAATTGTCCATCTGCCGCACGATCGAGGGCGGCTCGTCGCTGTCGTGCTCGTCGTCGATCTCGCCGACGATCTGCTCGACGATGTCCTCGATCGAAACCAGGCCGTCGGTGCCGCCATATTCGTCCACAACCAGCGCAAGGTGGATGCGCGAGGCCTGCATCTGCGCCAGCAGATCGATCGCGCGCATCGACGGCGGCACGTAAAGCAATTTCCGGATGATGTTGGCGTCCGCAAGCGGCAGCGCCAAATCGACGGCGCGCAGATCGAGGCCGGCGGGGAAAGGCTTTTTGCGTCTTGCCTTGGCGGGCTCCGGTACGCGCGCTTTTGCGGTCATGAACGCCAGCAGATCGCGGATATGAACGATGCCTTCGGGATCGTCGAGCGTCTCGTGGTACACCACAAGCCGGGAATGTGCCGCGCTCTCGAATAGGTCCATCAGTTCGCCGAGCGGAATGTCGCGCTTTACCGCCACGATGTCGGCGCGATGCACCATGACATCGGCAATACGCCGCTCATGCAGGCCGAGGATATTGCGCAGCATCGTGCGCTCGACCGCGGTGAAGCCGGCGTCATCGGGGGTAGAAGCATCGAGCACGACCTGCAGGTCGTGGCGGACCGATCCCGCCTTCCATCCGAACAGCGTGCGGATGGCGCGGCTGAGCCAGCCTTCGGCTGCGCGTCGCGCCGGGTCGCCGGGCTGCACCACCGCTGGCAGATTGCGCGTATTGCGCGGATTGTCGTGGGTCGGTTCGGAGTCGATCATCTCAGTCCATCCGCTTCCCTTCCGCATGGGGATCGCGATCCGCATACGGATTGGGAATGCCGAGCTGCGCCAGGATCTCCTGCTCGAGGGCTTCCATCGCTTCGGCGTCGTCGTCCTTGTCGTGATCGTAACCGATCAGGTGCAGGAAACCATGCACTGCAAGATGGCTGAGGTGATGCTCGAACGGCTTTTGTTCCTCATCGGCCTCCTTCCGCATCGTCTGATAGGCAATCGCGATATCGCCAAGCATGCGCGGCGCGTCGTCATCCGCGGCGCTCGGGCGGGACGGTTGCAGCGCCGGGAACGACAGCACGTTGGTCGCCTTGTCGACGCCGCGCCAGTTCAAGTTGAGCGTGCGAATGCCGGCGTCGTCGGTCAGCATGACCGCCAGCTCGGCCTCGCCGACGTCTTGATCGACGGTCTCGGCGGCGGCCGCGATGGCGCCCTGGATCACGGCCTCGGCGTCAGGTTCATCTCGCCAGCAATCGGCCACAACGAGAACCTCGGTGATGGGGAGGATTAAGTTCGGCATCGTGCAGAATTTCTTTGCGACGGAAGTCGCCTCCAGCGCGCGGGCGCGTTCAGTTTCGGATCACGGCTTGGCGGCTGCCGGCCGCTGCGGCGATCCTTCGTAAGCAGCGACGATCCGCGCCACCAGCTCGTGGCGGATCACGTCCTCGGCCGTGAATTTCACCTGCGCGATGCCCTCGACGCCATCGAGCAGTTTGGCGGCTTCCGCGAGGCCCGAAGTCTGGCCGTTCGGCAAATCGACCTGGGAAGGATCGCCGGTGACGATCATGCGGCTGTTTTCGCCAAGCCGGGTCAGGAACATCTTCATCTGCATGGAAGTGGTGTTCTGGGCTTCGTCCAGGATGATGGCAGCGTTGGTCAGCGTACGGCCGCGCATGAAGGCGAGCGGTGCGATCTCGATTTCGCCGGCTTGCAGTGCGCGCTCGACGACGCGCGAATCCATCAGATCGTACAGCGCGTCGTAGATCGGCCGCAGGTACGGATCGACCTTCTCGCGCAAATCGCCGGGCAGGAAACCGAGCCGCTCGCCGGCCTCGACCGCCGGACGCGACAGGATGATGCGATCGACTTCCTTGCGTTCGAACAATTGCGCGGCATGCGCGACCGCAAGCCAGGTCTTGCCGGTGCCGGCAGGTCCGATGCCGAACACCAGCTCATGGCGCTTCAGCGCGCGGACATAGGAATCCTGCGCGGCGGTGCGCGCCCGCACCGGACGCTTGCGTAGATTGATGATTTCGAAGGCCGACTTTGCCGCTTTGGCATCGAACTCGAACAGCGAACCCTGCGCGATCACGGCGCGGATCGCGCCTTCGACGTCGCCCTGCGCGAGCTCCTGCCCCTGGACGGCTTGCGCATAGAGCGCTTCCAGCACGCGCCGCGCCGCGTCGCAGCCGTCGCGGGAGCCGGCGATGGTGATGTGGTTGCCGCGGGAATCGACGACAACGCCGAGCCGGCGCTCGATTAGCGCCAAATTCTGTCCATACGGTCCGACCAACGCGGAAGCGGCGCGGTTGTCGTCAAAGTCGATGACGACCTGCGTCTCGGGCGGAACCTGCATGTCGCGGTCAAATTTGCGGCTGGGAGCGAGCGAAGGCGAATCCGATGCACTTTTTGGCAAGGGTTCAGGCTCCGTGGGTCATGTGAGAGGAGGCCGGCCGGCCGGCATGCGCCGGGGCGGCGAGCTCGCCGAGCAGGCTGTAGCGTTCGAGGCTTTCGATTCTGACCGGGAGAACCTGGCTGATGATGTCGGGCGAGGCCATCACATGCGCGGGCTGAAGATAGGCGGTGCGGCCGACGATCTGGCCCGGATTGCGCGCGGCGCGCTCGAACAGCACATCGACGGTGTTGCCAATCGCAGCCATGTTGAAGGCCGACTGCTGGCTGTCGATCAATTCCTGGAGCCGCACCAATCGCTTGTCCATGTCTTGCGCTGACACCGTCTCCTTGATGTCCGCCGCAGGCGTGCCGGGCCGCGGCGAATATTTGAACGAATAAGCGCCAGCGTATCCGATTTGCGCGACAAGCGCGAGGGTGGCGGAAAAATCTTCCTCGGTCTCGCCGGGGAAGCCAACGATAAAATCCGATGAAAATGCAATATCTTGCCGTACTGCACGAAAACGGTCGATGGTCTTGCGGTAATCGCCGGCGGTATGTTTGCGGTTCATCGCCGCCAGGATCCGGTCGGAGCCGGATTGCACCGGCAGATGCACGAACGGCATCAGCGCTGGCACGTCGCGATGCGCCTCGAGCAGCGAATCATCGACGTCGCGCGGATGGCTCGTCGAATAGCGCAGGCGGACAATGCCGGGAATTTCGGCAAGGCGATGCAGCAATTTGCCAAGCGGCCAGCTTTGTCCGTCCGGCCCCTCGCCGTGATAGGCGTTGACGTTCTGTCCGATCAGCGTGATTTCGCGCACGCCATTGTCGGCGAGCCGCATCACATCGTCGATGATCCTCTTGACCGGCCGCGATACCTCGGCGCCGCGCGTATACGGCACCACGCAGAACGTGCAGAATTTGTCGCAGCCTTCCTGCACCGTGACAAAGGACGAAATGCCGCGGGCACGGATCGCGTCGGGTCGCGGCGGCGGCAAAAATCCGAACTTATCCTGGAGCGGGAATTCGGTCTCGATCGCGCGGCCATCGCTGTTGGCGCGCGCCAAAAGCTGCGGCAGATGGTGGTAGCTCTGCGGACCGACCACGACATCGACGACCGGCGCGCGGCGGATGATCTCCTCGCCTTCGGCCTGCGCGACGCATCCGGCCACCGCGATGCTCATCTGCCGGCCATTTTGTGCGGCCTCCGCCTTGGCGGCGCGCAGCCGGCCCAGTTCCGAGTAGACTTTCTCGGACGCCTTTTCCCGGATGTGGCAAGTGTTGAGGATCACGAGATCCGCATCATCGGCGCTGGTGGTCTCGACAAAGCCTTCGCCCGTCAGCGTGTCCACCATGCGCTGCGCATCGTAGACATTCATCTGGCAGCCATAGGACTTGATATGCAGCTTGCGCGGCGGCTTCATGGAACCCGAATGTGCGTCGACGCTGCTCAAATATAGGCTAACGGGCCGAAAATCCAGCGTTTGGGCCTGTGATTCTGGGGCGATGCGTCAGCATCGAACGATGGTGCGCAATTGCGCACCTGAGAATCCCGAGATTCCGGGCTCACATGTGCCCCCGGAATGACGATGACGCTGATAGTCACTTCTTTTCGTCGTCCATCGGGACGCAATACAGCTCAAGTCGGTGATCGACCAGCTTGTAGCCGAGCTTGCGGGCAATTTCGGCTTGCAGCTTTTCGATTTCCTCCGAGGTGAATTCGATCACTTTGCCGTCGCGCAGGTTGATCAGATGATCGTGGTGGCTGTCGCGCATCTGCTCGTAGCGGGCGCGCCCTTCACGGAAGTCGTGGCGCTCGATGATGCCGGCATCTTCGAACAGCTTGACGGTGCGATACACTGTCGAGATCGAGATCTTGTCGTCGACCGCGACACAACGCCGGTACAACTCCTCGACATCGGGATGATCCGCGGCCTCCGCCAGCACGCGCGCGATGACGCGGCGCTGCTCGGTCATGCGCATGCCGGTGGCGGCGCAACGCGCCTCTATTCCGGTGGCTTTCACGGCCGGCGTGGATTTCAATGCGGTCATGGGATCCTTTGCCTAACGCGCTTTCTGCCAGTCCGCGCAGTTTACGACAAGTCGCGGCGCATCAGAAGCGCATTCAATTGTTCCCCGCTCGCCTGCCGATAATAGCGCTCGCGGCGCCCAACGACGCCAAATCCGGCCCATTCGTAGAGCCGGCGCGCCGGTTCGTTCTGCTCCTCGACCTCGAGGAATATGGTGCGGGCGCCGCGGCCCGCCAGGTGACCGAGATGCGTCAAAAGCAACTCACGCGACAGGCCCCGGCCGCGATGGGCGGCATCGATCGCAATCGACAATATTTCGGCCTCATCGGCCGCCATCCGCGACACCGCAAAGCCTATGATCTTTCGTCCCAGTCGGAGGCGATGAACGAGCGTATTGTGCTCGCGCATCATGTTCTCGAATTCGCTCTCGCCCCA
>VAZG01000178.1 GCA_005885285.1 Alphaproteobacteria bacterium
CTGGCAGGTGCGCGTCTGGCGGTTTGCGCCAAAGGCAGAATCCAGCAGCGCTTCGCGCGCAACGACGTCAGAGCCGCGCTCGCCGCGGATCGCGAACGGAGCGGCATTCGGTGTGAGGGCGACAGGGGTCTTCCGCAATTTGGTCATGGCATGTCAGTCCTCGCTTGCCATGGCGGGGACGCCACGCGGCAAGCGTTGTCAGCAAATTCAATGTCTTTAAGGGAGGGAGCCGGCGGGCCGGCTCCCGGTTGTAAGACCTCGGCTACGAGGTCAGATGTGGTAGGTCTTCAGCGGCGGAATGCCGTTGAAGGCCACCGACGAGTAGGTCGACGTATAGGCGCCGGTGCCTTCGATCAACAGCTTGTCGCCGATCTCGAGCGTCACCGGAAGCGGATACGGCAGCTTCTCGTACAAGACGTCGGCGGAATCGCAGGTCGGGCCTGCGAGCACGCACGGCGTCATTTCCGCCCCGTCATGCGGAGTGCGGATGGCGTAGCGGATCGACTCGTCCATGGTCTCGGCGAGACCGCCGAACTTGCCGATGTCCAGATACACCCAGCGCACCTCGTCCTCGTCGCTCTTCCTGGAGATCAGGACGACTTCGGTCTCGATCACGCCGGCATTTCCGACCATGCCGCGGCCCGGCTCGATGATGGTTTCCGGGATCTGGTTGCCGAAATGCTTGCGCAGCGCACGGAAGATCGACCGGCCGTATTGCACGACCGGAGGAACGTCCTTGAGGTACTTGGTCGGGAATCCGCCGCCCATGTTGACCATGGAGAGGTTGATCCCGCGCTCGGCGCAGTCACGGAACACGGTGGAGGCCATCGCCAGCGCGCGGTCCCACGCCTTCACCTTGCGCTGCTGCGAGCCGACGTGGAACGAGATGCCGCACGGCTCGAGCCCGAGACGTTTGGCGAGGTCGAGCACCTCGACTGCCATCTCCGGGTCGCAGCCGAACTTCCGCGACAGCGGCCATTCGGCGCCGGCGCAGTCGTAGAGGATGCGGCAGAACACCTTGGCGCCGGGGGCGGCGCGGGCGATCTTCTCGACCTCGGCGGAGCAATCGACCGCGAACAGGCGAATGCCGAGCGCGAAGGCGCGCGCGATATCACGCTCCTTCTTGATCGTGTTGCCATAGGAGATGCGGTCCGCTGTCGCGCCTGCGGCCAGCGCCATTTCGATCTCGGCCACCGTTGCGGTGTCGAAGCACGAGCCCATCTGGGCGAGTAGCGACAGCACCTCCGGCGCCGGGTTTGCCTTCACCGCGTAGAACACGCGGCTGTCCGGCAAGGCCTTGGCGAAGGTCTGGTAGTTGTCGCGCACGACTTCGAGGTCGACGACGAGGCACGGCTCGGTGTCGAGGCCCTCGCTGCGTCGGTTGCGCAGGAATTCCTGGATACGTTCGGTCATAGCACTCTCCCAAAACGGTCCCAGCGACGGGACCCGCTCCAAGTGGTTCTCGGACATGAGTGCTTTGGCGTAGTCGCACGATGGAGACGCGACGAGGCCTTGAACTCAAACCGAATTGTGCTGCCGTGGATTGGTTGGGAAATTTTTCCCGCCCGCTCACCTGGCAATGAAGGACAAGCCTTTTCAGTAGCCCGCGCCGGCGGTGGAATGCCGGTAGAGACCAAAAAAGCCCGATCCGTCGTTGCTTTAAGTCGCGTCCCCCGTTGAGAGCGGGGTGCGCCGGTTCGCCTCCGGCTGCCAGTCACGGTTGCAAGGAGCGGAGAGACCTTCAGCGGCATCTCTTGAGAGAGATGCTGGCCTCCTAGGTCTTCGACCTAAGCGACCCTCGGTTCTTCCATCCCTTGGCGGCTGTCCGGCCTCTTGTCCGGATACCTACCGACTGACACACGACCACAGGCACGTGCGAAATTGGGCAAGAACGGAAATAAGACTTTTGAGTCTGCTTCGCAACAATTTTTTTAAGTTGATGGCAAATTTGCCTAACAGCTGCTTGCGAGCGGCGCGCTGAACATGAACAAGCGTTAAGATTTTGCGAAGGCGCGAGCGCGTTTGAGCCAAGCGGCGCAAGGCTTTCTCGCGTGAAGGAGGCTTTCTCGCGTGAGCGGGGTCTTTCTCGCGCGCGGAATCTAGACGCGCTTCGTGAACGGCTCGACGCGCTGCGCGGCGCGGACGAACGCCACCATCACGAAGACGCCAACCGCAAACAGCACGGCCTGCAGGATGTGGGCGCCGGTGTCTTCGAGCCCGAGCAGGATCGCGAGCGCCCAGCCGCCGGCAAAGGCAGCGCCGAACACTTCGGCGCCGATCAGGATGGCGGCGCTGATGACGGTGACGACGCTTGGCCAGTTGATTTCGCGGGAAGCGGTCGGGGAGGGCTGCACGTTCATGGATTAAAGTCCCTGTTTTGCGAGCGCAATCTCTCTGAAAAGGCCCATGCTATCAAGCGCAAAAGGCCCAAAAAAGCCCGATGCCGTGATATAACCGGCGCCAATTGAATTGGAACGAAATTGGGATTTGTGATGTCAGAAACCTTGCCGAATGCTGCCGCCGCGCCGGCGCCAGTCAACCCGCTGCTGGTTGCCTGGCAGACGCCGTTCGAGACGCCGCCTTTCTCGCAAATCGCGCCGGAGCATTTTATCCCGGCCTTCGAACAGGCCTTCGTCGACCACGCCGCCGAAATCACCGCGATCGAGCACGATCCCTCGGCGCCCGACTTCGCCAACACCATCACCGCGCTGGAGCGCTCGGGCAAGCTGCTCGCCAAGGTGTCGGCGGTGTTCTACGACCTGGTCTCGGCGCACTCCAATCCGGCGCTCCTGGAGATCGACAAGGAGGTCTCTTTGCGGATGGCGCGGCACTGGTCCCCGATCATGTTGAACGCGGTGCTGTTCGGCCGCATCGTGATGCTGCACGACAACCGCGCCACGCTTGGCCTGACAGGCGAGCAGATGCGGCTGTTGGAGCGTACCTACACCCGCTTCCATCGCGCGGGCGCGGGCCTCGACGACGCGGGAAAGGCGCGGATGGCGGAGATCAACGAGCGGCTGGCGCATTTGGGCACCGCTTTCAGCCATCATCTGCTCGGCGACGAGCAGGACTGGTTCCTGGAACTCGGCGAGGCCGACCGCGACGGCCTTTCGGACAGTTTTGTCGCCGCCGCCAAGGCTGCCGCCGAAGAGCGCGGCATGGCCGGCAAGGCGATCGTGACGCTGTCGCGCTCCTCGGTCGAGCCGTTCCTGAAGAACTCGACCAGGCGCGACCTGCGCGAGAAGGTCTACAAGGCCTTCACCGCGCGCGGCGACAATGGCAATGCCAACGACAACAACGCCATCATTGTCGAGATCCTCCAGTTGCGCGAGGAGAGCGCCAGGCTTCTGGGCTTCGACACCTTCGCCGCCTTCCGGCTGGAGGATTCGATGGCGAAGACGCCGCAAGCCGTGCGCGGCCTGTTGGAGCGGGTCTGGAAGCCGGCCCGGGCCCGCGCGCTGGCCGATCGCGATGCCTTGCAGGCGCTGATCGCGGAAGAGGGCGGCAATTTTGCCCTCGCCGCGTGGGACTGGCGCTACTACGCCGAAAAGCTGCGGCAGCGCCGCGCCAATTTCGACGACGCCGCCATAAAACCCTATCTCTCGCTCGACCACATGATCGAGGCCGCCTTCGATTGTGCCAGGCGCCTGTTCGGCATCACCTTCGCCGAGCGCAAGGATATCCCGGTCTGGCATCCGGACGTCCGGGTCTGGGAGGTCAAGGATGCCGATGGCCGCCACAAGGCGCTGTTCTATGGCGACTACTTCGCCCGGCCCTCGAAGCGCTCCGGCGCCTGGATGACCTCGCTGCGCGACCAGCAGAAGCTCGACGGCGACATCGCGCCGCTGATCATCAATGTCTGCAACTTCGCCAAGGGCGCTGACGGCCAGCCGTCGCTGTTGTCTCCGGACGATGCGCGCACGCTGTTCCACGAATTCGGCCACGGCCTGCACGGCATGCTGTCGGACGTGACCTATCCCTCGCTGTCGGGCACATCCGTGTTCACCGATTTCGTCGAGCTGCCCTCGCAGCTTTACGAGCACTGGCAGGAGCAGCCGCAAGTGCTGCAACAGTTCGCCCGGCACTACCAGACCGGCGAGCCGTTGCCGGACGATCTGCTGCAGCGCTTCCTCGCCGCGCGAAAATTCAACCAGGGCTTTGCCACGGTGGAGTTCGTCTCCTCGGCGCTGATCGATCTCGAATTCCACACCCAGCCGGCTTCCGCCAGCCAGGACGTGCGGGCGTTCGAGCGCCAGGAGCTCGAAAAAATCGGCATGCCCGCCGAGATTTCGCTGCGGCACCGGCCGCAGCAATTCGGCCATATCTTTTCCGGCGATCACTATGCCGCGGGCTATTACAGCTACATGTGGTCGGAGGTGATGGACGCCGACGCGTTCGGCGCTTTCGAGGAGGCCGGCAACATCTTCGACCCGGCAACCGCCAAGCGCCTGCATGACGACATCTATTCCGCCGGCGGATCGGTCGATCCGGAAGACGCCTATGTTGCCTTCCGCGGCCGCGAGCCGGAGCCCGACGCGCTGTTGCGCCGCCGCGGCCTGCTCGAAACATCGGAGGCGGCCTGAAGGTGAACATCCTGTTGCGGCACTTGCTCGCTCTCTTGCTGCTTGGCGGCGCGCTCGGCGCGAAACAGGCGCAGGCCCATCCGCACGTCTGGATCACCGCGAGCAGCGAGCTGCTCTACGCGGCCGACGGCACGATCACCGGCGTGCGCCACGCTTGGACCTTCGATGACATGTTCTCGACGTATGCCTTGCAGGGCATCGAGACCAAGAACAAGGGTGTCTATAGCCGCGAAGAGCTCAGCTCGCTGGCGCAGACCAATGTCGAATCCTTGAAGGAATACGGCTTCTTCACTTTCGCGAGAGCCGACGGCAAGAAAGAGAAGTTTCAGGAGCCGGTCGACTACTATCTCGAATTCAAGGATGCGGCGCTGACGCTGTATTTCACGTTGCCGCTCAAGACGCCGGTGAAACCGAAGGAGCTTGTGCTCGAAGTGTTCGACCCCTCCTTCTTCATCGACTTCACGCTCGCGGAGAAGAATCCGATCAAGCTGGTAGGGGCGCCCGCCGCCTGCCAGATGAAATTCGAGCGGCCGAACGACGGCTCCGCCGGTGCCCAGAAGATCGGCGAGCAGAATTTCCTGAGTGGAGCCAATTCGAACTACGGCGCGATGTTCGCCAACAAAGTCACGGTGGACTGCCCATGAAGTTCAAATCGGGTTTTGCGCACACTGCGGCGCTTGGCATCGCCGCGGTGGTGGTGATGCTCGCCCTCGACGGCGTCGCGCATGTGCTGATGGCCCAAAACCCGTTCGGCGGTCCGCGCCCCGGTGCCGCTGCCGAGCCGCAGATCGGCGGCATCGTCGGCTGGATTCTTGCGAAGCAATCGGAATTCTATCGCGAGATCTCCTCAACCATCCGCGCCGCGAAGTCGGACGGATCGGCGGTCTGGACCTTGCTTGCGATATCCTTTGCCTACGGGATCTTTCATGCCGCCGGCCCCGGCCACGGCAAGGCGGTGATCTCGTCCTATCTGGTCGCCAACCAGGAGACCGCCCGGCGCGGCGTCGTGCTGTCGTTTGCCTCCGCACTGATGCAGTCGCTGGTCGCGGTGGTGATCGTCGCGATTTGCGCCTGGCTGCTCAATGCCACCGCCGGCACCATGTGCAATGCCGAGAAGGTGATCGAGATTGCAAGCTACGCCCTGATAGCGGCGTTCGGCACGCGGCTGGTCTGGACCAAGGGCGGCGGCTTCATCGGCGCGCTTCAGGTCGAGCGGCCGCTGCCGGCGATGGCGGCGGCTGCGCCTCCCCACCATCATGATCACGGCCACCGCCACCATCACGACCATCATCACGGCGACAACCACGATCACGTCCATGACGAGCATTGCGGCCACTCCAACGGTCCGACGCCGAACGAACTCGCCGGTCCCGGCGGTTGGCGGCGCGGATTTGGGGCGATCTTCGCGGTGGGCTTGCGGCCGTGCTCGGGGGCGATCCTGGTCCTGGTGTTCGCGCTGGCGCAGGGCCTGTTCTGGGCCGGCATTGCCGCGACCTTCGTGATGGGGCTCGGCACGGCGATTACCGTTGCGATCATCGCCGTCATGGCGGTGTCCGCGAAAGACCTGGCGCGGCGGCTGAGCGCCGGGCGCGAAGGCGGTGGCGCGCTTGTGATGCGCGGCGTGGAATTCGCTGCCGCGGGGCTGGTGCTGCTGTTCGGTCTCGGCCTGCTGCTCGGCTACGTCGCCGCTGAGCGGGTGACGTGCTTCTAGCAGCAATTGATCCAACAGCGCCCTCAGGAGAAAGGATCCCGCAGGTCGATCGACTGGAATTTGCGGAAGTCACGATCATTGGAGTACAACGTGCGGACGCCGTGCTGGAACAGGATAGCTGCGACATGAGCATCAGGGACCAGGTTGCCGCGAACCGGCGTCTCGCGCGCCACATGTTTGTAGGCCTCTACAAAGCCGTCCAACTCGGACACGGCACGCACGTGTGCTAGTCCGATGAGCGCGGACACATTGGCGAGCGCTTCGTCCGGCGAAAGCGGTGCGGAGAAGATGCGCGGGTGTGTGGCGATACGCAGATACGACATCAGCGTCGGCCACGTCAGGCAGAGTATTTCTGGGCCGGCAGCGCAAGACTCGACAAAGCGCCGGGCGGCGAGGTGACGCTCACTCGACTGGTCCGATGCGTAGAGCAGCACGTTCACGTCGAGGGAGTAGCTCACGGCCGGTCCGCATCGAGGGTCGCGTAGACGCTCTCCTTGTCCGTCAGATCGACCAGAGCCTTCATTGGGCGGGACGTCCAGCGGAACGATGGCCGCGCGCGCGACGGACGGCGGCGGGCGAGCGCCTCCGCAAGCAGTTCGGAGACGATGGCCCCAACCGATCGGCCTTCCTTCTCGTGGATCGCTTTGACCTCTCGCAGAATGGGGTCGTCAATATCAAGTGTCGTACGCATGATGCTTGATGCTAAAGGCAATAACATCTGATGTCAAGACCGGATAAAGATCGCGATGATCCGCGCCCGACGCCGCACGCGAGCTCCACGGGGCGGCGACGTATGGTCCAATCTGCTACGAACTAATGATACCATCCTCACCTGGAATGATAGTGGAGGCGAGAGGCATGACCGAAGGTGTCAAGGACGCCAGCGCACTTTACGAAGTCGAGCGCCGCGCGCAGTACGGAGCCCGCCCAGGCTTTCGCATCACCGAGTTGCAGATAAGCCCAAGCCAGAAGGTGCCGTGGCACTATCACAGCAACATTCAGGACACGTTCTACGTGGTAGAGGGAACGCTGCGCATTTTCCTCCAGCAGCCGAAAGAAGAGGTGCGGCTGGTACGCGGACAGACCTTTTCCGTGCCACCCAAGCGCCCGCATCTCGTTACCAATGGCGGCGACACCTCAGCGGTGTTTCTGGTGCTGCAGGGAATCGGTGACTACGATTTCGTGCCGCTGACCTGAGATGGCGCTGATCATCTGACTGGCGGAGCGATGAAAGCGACGCCAAAGTACTTGAAATGCCGCTCGTTGGCCGTGACAACCGTCAAGCCATGGAGTGCGGCGGTCGCCGCAATTGCCGCATCTTCAAAATCGGGAGCGGCTCCCGCCCCTATGGCGCGGTCAAGCATGCGACCGGTCTCGAGCGCCGTACTCGAAGCAAGCGGCAGCGTTCTGGACTCATAAAGATCGAGAATCGCACCGAGCCAACGGGCCAGATCGGCAGCACGTTTTGCAGCACCCTTGCGTTCGAGACGGGAAACGCCGGCCTGGACCTCGGCGAGCGTTATGGTGGAAAGAAAGAGCTGCTGGTCGTGCGCGCGTACCCAAGTGTGGAAGGCAGTGCCATCAGCCGCGGCGGCTCTTTGCGATGCCGACCGTGGAGCGAGGATCGACAGCGCATTTGTGTCGAGCAGGTAGCCCGGCATCACCTGACGCCGCGCTTGCGCACGATCCTGGCTGGGCGCCTCTTCGGCAGGTCGCCTGGATCGAGCGGCGGAATGGCCAGCAAAAGATCGGCAAAGGACGGAACTCTTGTCTTCAGCTTGGTCCACTCGGTGTGAGAAATGACCACCGCAGCCGGCCGGCCGTACTTGGTGATCGTCGTGGGCTCGCCGTTCTCGGCGGCCTCGACGACAGCCGACAGTGTTGCCTTGGCCTCGCGAAGCTGAAGTGTTTTCATGGACTTGCCATGTGACTACAAGAACTATTGTAGTCATATTTCCCGCGAAGTCAAACTCGAGATGAAGCGACCCCCGCTGCGTGGGCGGGGCTTGGGGAGAGGAGCATCAGACCGCGTAAGAGCAGATAATGTGATTTGATGAGGCTCGAAGACCTTGAAAAGGAATAGCGGCGCGCCCCCCGCATGAATACCTCCCCCGATCGCGTTGGGGTATTTTGGCGCTCGGCCCTTGGAACGATGTGTTAGTTAGTCGATGGCTCACAAGAGAACCCTCAACGAACGTCGTTTGACCAAGCGCCAGGTTCAGGAGCTGATTTCATCCGGTGCCCGACCCCGGCCGGATCTCTCGGCGGCTTTCGACCCGACGTTGCTGCAATCGCGCGTGTATGAACTTGAGGGTGACCGTTATCTGCTGGTGTTCGGCGAGCAGGTCTCAGGGCTGGCAGGAAAGGGCGACATCTACTCGGCCGACGACATCAGCCGGTTCGCGCGCTGGACCGCGAAGGTTGGAGAGGACGCCAAGCATGGGCGTCAAAGCTCCGTCCAGCATTGGGCTTACTATTCGGTGCTCAAAGATCGGTTGACGTCCAAGATCGACACCCTGGTCGCGCAGCTCCGTTCGACGATCTCGCGGCCAGCAGACGGCCTCGACTTCTCCTACAAGAGTCTCGATGTTGTTTCCGAATACGTGGAAGGCGTCGGCGTCGAGCGAGCGCAGCAAGAGCTCTACGATCACCTCGTGGCCTATGTCGGTGAAGTGCTGCGGTTGCGTATTCAAGGGCGTTGGGAAGTCAGGAGGGACGATCCGCAGCCCTA
>VAZG01000551.1 GCA_005885285.1 Alphaproteobacteria bacterium
GTTGGTAGCTTAGTCGCGTGCTACGGTGCACGATTAGTACGCATTCGAGCATGTCTGCTTGTGTGAAGGTTTTCGGATGCCGGCCCCATGGCGGTGGTGCCGCGCGCACGGGGGCCGGCGTCCGCAAACCTCCAAGGGAGGAAAGCGCGGGAAGGGTACGTGGGTGGCGCGGCGTGGGCTATGGGGATTTGAGTGCCGCGAATGACGTGTGTGATTGGAGTTGAGACGGTTCAGCGAATTGGCCGAGGGCAGAGCGGCTCACGAATGAGCGGCGGGTTGCGTTGAACGCGGTGAATTGGCGGACGATTTGAGACGACGGCTGGATATCTGAGCGCGCTCTGCCGTGGCCGATAGAGAGGCAGCGAGCGCGACAATCAGATTTGCGGGATTGTGACGCGGTCATGAGGTGTCGACCCTGATTGCGATCGTTGAACTTGTTGGCCGATACCGAGGTGTGGCACCGCGCTCGAATACCTCGATGATGATCATGCGACCGCCGCAGCATGGACAAGTAGGCTTGCTGTGATCGACGGCGGCACCGGTGGGCTGGTCTTCAGGTTTTGAAACGGCAAGCAACTCGCGCGCTTGGGCGATGTTGTCGGCGCGCGTGCCGCTGGCTAACAGGCCGTAGTGGCGGATGCGGTGGAAGCCGTGCGGCAGGACATGGATCAGGAATCTGCGAATGAACTCGCCGGTAGCGAGTGTCATGACCTTCTGGCGGTCGCGACCATCGGCGCGATAGTCCTTCCACCGGAAGGTGACGCCGGTGCGGTCGCAGGCGATCAGCCGGCTGTTGGCGATGGCGACGCGGTGGGTATAGCGCGACAGATAGGCCAGCACCGCCCGAGGCCCGCCGAAGGGGCGCTTGGCATAGACGACCCATTCGGCTCGCCGTAGCGGTGCCAAGTATGCCGCGAACGCCTGTGCGTCGGCGAGAGCGGCATGATCGCCGAAGAACTTCAAGCGGCCTGCCTGATGGATGGCGATCAGCTTCTCCAGGAACAGCCGCCGGAATAGGCGTGAGAGCACGCGGACGGGGAGGAAGAATCCGGGCCGGCACGCTACCCAACGCTCGCCATCGAGCGAGATGCCGCCGCCCGGCACGATCATGTGGACGTGCGGGTGATGGGTCATGGCCGAGCCCCAGGTGTGGAGCACGGAGGTGATGCCGATCCGGGCACCGAGGTGTTTAGGGTCGGTGGCGATCGTGGTCAGGGTCTCGGCCGAGGCCTTAAAAAGCAGATCGTAGATGACGACCTTGTTCTGGTAGGCGATGTCGGCGATGGCCGCAGGCAGTGTGAACACCACGTGATAGTACGGCACCGGCAGCAGATCGGCTTCGCGCGCGGCGAGCCATTCCTTGGCGGCGGCGCCCTGGCACTTCGGGCAATGCCGGTTGCGGCAGGAGTTGTAGGCGATGGTGGTATAGGCACAGTCCTCGCAGCGCGCGACATGGCCGCCGAGCGCCGCCGTGCGGCAGCGCTCGATCGCCGACATCACCTTCAACTGGTCAAGGCTGACATGGCCGGCATTGGCTTTGCGCCATGCTGGACCACGGTCGCGGAAGATATCCGCAACTTCCAAGGCCGGGCGCGACACGCGCGCCGCGTTAGCCGGTCGGCCGGACCTCGCTGAGCTTGAGCGCGATGTGCTCCAGCGGGCTCATGACCTCGCTGATCGTCTTGGTGGCAACGCGGGTATAGAGCGCCGTCGTGTCGAGCTTGGCATGCCCGAGCAGCACTTGGATCACCCTGATGTCGATGTTCTGTTCCAACAGGTGGGTGGCAAAGCTGTGCCGCAAAGTGTGGAGTGACACGCGCTTGTTGATCTCGGCCGTCTGGGCTGCAGCATGGCAGGCGCGATTGAGCTGGCGCGTCGTCATCGGCTGCACACGATCGCGCCCTGGAAACAGCCAGCCCTGCGGTCGCGCGGCCTTCCACCAGGCACGCAGCAGTTCGAGCAGATGCGGCGACAGCATCACGTAGCGGTCTTTGCGGCCTTTGCCTTGCTCGACACGGATCACCATGCGCTTGCTGTCGATGTCGGAGACCTTGAGCGAGATCACCTCGGCGGCGCGCAAGCCTGCGCCGTAGGCCACGCTCAGCGCCGCCTTGTACTTGAGCCCCGGTGCCGCATCCAACAGCCGCGCCACCTCCTCCGGACTGAGTACGACCGGTAGCTTGCGAGGCTCGTGGAGGAACGTGGTGTGCTCGATGATGTCGGATCGCTTGAGCGTGACCCTGAAGAAGAACCGCAACGCAGCCACGGTGTGATTGAGAATGGGGATGTGCGCGCCGTTCGCCGCCAGATGCAGCTGAAAGCGTCTGACGTCCTCGAAGCTTGCGGTGTCGGGCGATCGGCCGAGGAACGCAGCAAAGTCCTTGATGATACGGATATAGCCTTGTTGAGTCTTCGGCGCTAACTTGCGGATCGTCATGTCTTCGATCATGCGCCGCCGCAATGGGCTCATGGCCTCGTCGGTCATGGGGATGCTCCTGTCTTGGGTGAAGGTTGCGAACCCCTCATCTCAGGACAGGACGTCCCGTTGCGCTATCGTGTTGGCTGTGTCGCCAGCCGCAGCGTCCTACCGCGCGAGCGGTTTAGTCCGTTGAACCTAACCGGACAGGTTGGGATGGGCAGAGCACTGCCGCTCTGTCCACCTACTTCAGACATTAACTTGTTCGGCAATTTGGTCTGCAGCACCAAGTCCGCTTCGTGCCTATAAGCGGCCGTTCGGCGATA
>VAZG01000179.1 GCA_005885285.1 Alphaproteobacteria bacterium
GCCGTCGCGGTCGGTGAAGTAGGTGAACATGAAGAACGACAGCCAGTCCGGCGTCGCCTCGTTGAAGGCGCCGAGCATGCGCGGTGAATCGGCGTCACCGGAGCGGCGGCGCAACAACTCGTCGGCTTCCTCGCGGCCGTCACGGCCGAAATATTTCTGCAGCAGATAGACCATGGCCCAGAGATGGCGGCCTTCCTCGACATTGACCTGGAACAGATTGCGCAAATCATAGAGCGAGGGCGCGGTCTTGCCGAGATGGCGCTGCTGTTCGACCGAGGCCGGCTCGGTGTCGCCCTGGATCACGATCAGGCGGCGCAGCATGGCGCGATGCTCGCCGGGCACTTCCTGCCAAGCCGGCTTGCCGTAGTTTTCGCCGAACGGAATGACGCGGTTTTCTTCCTGGGGCGCAAGCAGAATGCCCCAGCGATAGTCCGGCATCTTTACATAGTCGAACTTGGCCCAGCCGCGCGGATCGACCGAGTAGGCGGTGCGCAGGTAAACCAGCGACTGCTGGAAGCCGTCCGGTCCCATGTCGTTCCACCAGTCGATATAGCCGGGATGCCAGCCCTCCAGCGCTTTCAACACCTGGCGGTCCTCGCCGAGATTCACGTTGTTGGGGATTTTGGTGCTGTAATCGACGTTCATGTAATTCATGGCCGTGCTCCTTTGGATCGGCGAATAGCGAATAGGGAGTAGCGAATAGTAAGAAGAAAAAACTATTCGCTATCCGCTACTCACTATTCGCCTCTTCATTCGCTCCTAAACTCTCGTCATGTCGAACCGCGGTCGCTCGCCAGTGCCGTAGCGGCGCAGTGCGCCGTCCTCGCCGACCGCGTTGGGGCGCTGGAAGATCCAGTTCTGCCACGCCGTCAAGCGGGCAAAGATCTTCGATTCCATGGTCTCGGGACCGACGAAGCGCAAATTCGCCTCCATGCCGGTGAGGCTGTCGGGCGAAAAACTCGCGCGCTCCTCGAAAAACACCCTGATCTCGTCATCCCAGTCGATATCGTCGAGCGCGAAGGTGACGAGGCCGAGCGCTTCGGCCTCTCCGGCGTCCAATGCCTTGCCGATCGAGCCTCGCGCGCGCTCCAGATCGGACGGGTCGGCCTGGAAGCGCGATTGCAGGCGGGTCAGGCCGTGGCTCATCGGATAGGGCCCGAAATTCATCGCGGAGAGCTCGATCGAAGGCGGCGGCCGGTTGTCGCCCTGCCGCGAGCCGATCAGCATGTAGGAGCGGTCGGCGGCGAACACGAGTTCGGCGAGCGTGCCGGCAAAGCATGAGCCCGGCTCCACCAACGTCACCAGCGTGCGGGAGGTGACGTCGATGCGCTTCAACACCCGCTTCCAGTACTGCCTGATCTCATTGACCAGCCAGTGCGTCTTGTTGGCTTCGAGCAAGGCATCGCAGGCCAGCACGTTGGCGCGCTCGCCATGCGACTTGAACACGACCATCGCAACCTCGAGCTCGTTGATGCGCAAATGCAGGATCGCATCGTCGAGCTCGCGCGCCACCTGCAGCGGCCAGAACGAGGCGCCCAGCGCGACCAGGCCGTCGATATCGGCAGGCGGAGCCGCCTCGGGGGCCTGGATCGAAATCGTCGCCGTCCGCCCAAGTCGATCAATGTCGACGCTGACAAAGCCGTAACGAATGCTGTTTTGGTCGATCATCCGGCTGAGCTTCGTCAGCGCAATGCCTTTGCCGCTGGCGTTGCGTTTCGAGGCGGCGGCAAATTGCTTGGCGCGGTCGGCAATCCGGGCCTCGAGCTTGCTGTTCGGCGCGATCTCGTCGACCAGCCGCCATGCGACAGCCCGCTTGCCCTTGATGCCCTCCTCGATGGTGCAGAAATAATCGGCGTGGTCGCGGCGCACCTTGCGCTTGTCGACCACCCGCGTCAGCCCGCCGGTGCCCGGCAGCACCGCAAGCAGCGGCACTTCCGGCAGCGCTACCGAAGCCGCACCGTCGTCGGCCAGGATGATGTGGTCGGTCGCTAGCGCCAATTCATAGCCGCCGCCGGCCGCGGTGCCATTGACGACGGTGATGAAGCGCTGCCCGGAATTTTCGCTGGAATCTTCCAGTCCGTTGCGGGTCTCGTTGGTGAATTTGCAGAAATTGACCTTATGCGCGTGGGTCGCGCCGGCCAGCATGCGGATGTTGGCGCCGGCGCAGAACACGCGGTTCTTGGCCGAGCGCACCACCACCACTTTCACATCGGGATACTCAAAGCGCAGCCGCTGCACCGCGTCCGCAAGCTCGATGTCGACCCCGAGATCATAGGAATTGAGCTTGAGCTGATAGCCTTCGAACAGCCCGCCATCCTCGTCGACGTCCATGGTGAGCGTCGCAACCTCGCCCGCGACATCAAGCTTCCAATGCTTGTAGCGCGACGGTTCGGTCTGAAAATCGATGTATTTCGCGCCGCCCGCGAGCGTCCGATCTTCACCGGCCATGAGCTATCCCTGGAAGTTGCCTGGAATTTGTTAATTTGTATGAATTATAATGCATGTTTGGGCGACGGTCTAGCCCAGAATGTCGGAATATGCATTTTGTTGCATATTTGGCTGATCGTCGCGCAAAACGGCATTTGCGAATTCCGAGACGGCATCAAGCGTCGCCCCCGGCGCTTCACGATGCGGCTGGTGTCCCGCCCCCGGGATTTCGGTCACATCGACGGGACAATAGCATTCTTGCCGTGCAATCTCGATCTGGCGGACCGTTCCATACTCGTCATCCGCACCCTGCAGGATAGCGACGGGGACACGGATGTAGGCGAGGTATTCCGAAATATCCCAGCTGCGGAATTTCGGGTCGAGCCAGGCGCCATTCCAGCCATAGAAGGCATTGTCGACATCGCTGTGCCAGCGCGTCAGCTTCGCCTTGAGCTCTGATGTCTCATAGGCCGTTTTGATCGTGGCAATCGAGGCGACCGAAATATCTTCCACGATGAAATGCGGCGCGATCAGCGCGATGCCTTGCACACGATGATCCTGCCCACCGCCGGCATAGATTGCCGCGATTGAGGCGCCGTCGGAATGCCCGACCAGCAGCCCGCGGCGAAAGCCGATCTGCCCGAGCAGTTTCGGCAGCACCTCGAGCGCTTCGATCTGCATGTAGTCGAGCGGCCGCGGCAGCTTGACGGGCGTCGAGGCGCCGTACCCGGCGCGCGAATAGACGAACACGCCGGCTGAGGTTGCGGCTTGCAGCCTGTCCGGGAAGTCGCCCCATAACGCCGCGCTGCCCAACCCCTCATGCAGCATCACGATGGTCGGCGCCTGATCGGGCGGGGGGCCGATCAGGCGGTATTCAAGATCGGAGCCGCCGATGGTGAGCAAGCCGGAGGGCGCGAGGGTCATGGCTTTGCCGCGTCGCCATCCCGCAACTTGAAGCGCTGGATCTTCCCGGTCGCGGTTTTCGGCAAGCCATCCACCACATCGATCCAGCGCGGGTATTTCCACGGCCCGATCTTCTGCTTGACGTGCTCCTTCAGCGCCTCGTTAAGGCCGGAGGTCGCACAGTCGGCGCGCAGCACTACGAAAGCCTTCGGCTTCAACAATCCTTCCGGATCAGGCTGCGGCACCACGGCCGCTTCCAGCACCGCTGGATGCGTGATCAGCGCGCTCTCGACCTCGAACGGCGAGACCCAGATGCCGGACACCTTGAACATGTCGTCGCTGCGGCCGCAGAAGGTGTAGCGGCCATCGGCATCGCGCACATATTTGTCGCCGGTGCGGGTCCAGTGGCCCTCAAAGGTCATGCGGCTCTTGCTGCGCTGATTCCAATACCCTTCGCCGGCCGAGGGTGCATCGACCAGCAATTCGCCGACCTCCCCGTCCGCAACCTCAGTGCCCGCTTCATTGACCAGTCGCACCCTGTAGCCGGGCACCGGCCGGCCCGACGTGCCGTATTTGATGTCGCCGGGTGCGTTGGAGAGGAAGATGTGCAACAGCTCGGTCGAGCCGACGCCGTCGAGAATGTCGACGCCAAACCGCGCTTTCCAGCTATTGCCGACCGACTCCGGCAGCGCTTCGCCGGCGGACGTGCAGATGCGCAAGCGAGAGCCGCAGCGCTCCTGCTTCAACGTCTCGTCGTTGAGCATCGCCGAGAATAGCGTCGGCACGCCGAAGAAGATCGTCGGGTCATATTTGTTCATCAGCGAGAACATCAGCGGCGGCGTCGGCCGCTCGGAATTGAGCACGGTGGTGGCGCCGACCGACATCGGGAACGTCAATGCATTGCCGAGACCGTAGGCGAAGAACAGCTTTGCGGCCGACAGGCAGACGTCGTCTTCGCGAATGCCGAGCACCTGCTTGGCATAGGTCTCCGCCGTCGCTTCGAGATTGGAATGCAAATGGCGCACGCCCTTGGGCATCCCGGTCGAACCCGATGAGTACAGCCAGAACGCCGGCTCATCCGCGTGGGTCGCAGCGGTCGGAAATGTATCGCTCTCGCGCGCAAGCTCGTCGGAGAATTTCTTGTGGCCGTGCGCGTCGTTGCCGGAAACCACGACATGCTCGAGATCGGGCATCCGCCCGACCATGTCTTTCACCACCGGCAACAGCGCTTGCGAAATAAACAGCACCCGCGCCCGGCAATCGGCCAGCACATAGGCGTATTGGTCCGAGGTCAAAAGCGTATTGAGCGGCACCGGCACCACGCCGGCGCGGATGGCGCCCAGGAACACAACCGAGAAGTCGACGGTGTCGAGCATGATCATGGCGACGCGCTCTTCGCGGCGAACGCCGAGACGGCGCAACAGATTGGCGAGGCGTCGCGTCTTTATTTGCAGATCGCCATAGGTCAGCTCAGAGACCGTATCGGTGAAGGCGAGCTTGCCGCCGCGGCCCTGATCGACATTGCGGTCAAGCAGCCAAGTCACGGCGTTGTACGAACCAGACGTGCCGCTCACGACGCTTCTCCCCAGCTTTAAGAATTATAATTCATAGAAAGGCACCGCGCGCGCTTGCTGTCAATCCTCTTCGGCACTATGTTTCCACTTCGACGGCGAAAATCCATCGATGGAAATGAACGAAGAGTCCGATCCCGAAAAACAATTTCTCGAACAGCTCGGCCAGCGTGTCCGCACCATGCGCGCCCTTCGCGGCATGTCGCGGAAGGTGCTCGCCAGGGTGTCCGGCATTTCCGAACGCTACATCGCGCAGCTCGAGAGCGGCAAGGGCAACGTCTCGATCGTGCTGCTGCGTCGCGTTTCGAACGCGATGGGCGCCCACATCGAAGATCTGATTCCGACCGCCGATGCTGCGCCGGATTGGCAAGTCATCCGCGACCTCCTGCGCAAGGCGACGCCAAACCAGATCGCGCAGGCCAAGGACATTCTCGCGGGTGGTGGCGCGGCGGCACAACGAAAGTTGTCGTTCTCCGGCATCGCGCTGATCGGCTTGCGCGGCGCCGGCAAATCCACGCTCGGCAAGATGCTCGCCGAGAGGATCGGCTGGAGCTTCGTCGAACTCAACAAGGAAATCGAGCGCGACAACGGGCTGTCGGTGGCCGAGATCATCGCGCTCTACGGCCAGGAAGGCTTTCGCCGCATGGAGCAGGCCGCACTCGGGCAATTGTTGGCGCGCAAGGAGCTGATGGTGCTCGCAACCGGCGGCGGCATCGTCTCGGAGCCTTTGACGTTCGATTTGATCCTGTCGTCGTTCTACACGATCTGGCTGAAAGCCGAGCCGGAAGAGCATATGACACGGGTGCGCAGGCAAGGCGATCTGCGTCCCATGGCCGACGACCGCTCGGCGATGGCCGAGTTGCGCAACATTCTGTTGAGCCGCGAGCCGCTTTATGCCCGCGCCTCCGCGACTGTCGACACCGCGGGACTTTCCGTCGACGCCGCGGCCGCGCGCCTGATCGATACGGTCAGGCCCGTGCTGCAAAACGAGGCGCGCGCCTTCGGCCTGCGCAGCGTGGCGGTGTAGCCGCTCGTAGCCCGGATGCAGCGCAGCGAAATCCGGGGTTGCGCCGTCGCGATTCCCGGATTTCGCTGCGCTCCATCCGGGCTACTGGTCCGGCGTCGACCGCGTAAGGATTTCGAACAGGAATCTGCTTGCCTGGAAGGGCGGGCCTAGTAATTTGATTCCAAGCCACCGTGCCGCTCGGAAAGGACACCCCCGCCATGATGAGCCAGGAACAGAACGACCTTATCACCCGGACCGGCGCAAAAGACCCGTGCGGGAAATTGATGCGGATGTACTGGCAGCCCGCCGCGCTGGTGGATGAATTGCAGGGACCCCGGCCGATCCGTGCCGTCAAATTGCTCGGCGAAGATCTCGTGCTGTTTCGCAACGAGCAGGGCCGCTACGGCCTGATCGCGCGGCATTGCGCCCATCGCGGCGCTGATCTGGCGTTCGGTCGCCTCGAAGGTAGCGGCTTGCGTTGCGCCTTTCATGGCTGGCTGTTCGACGCCTCGGGCCAATGCCTGGAGACGCCGGCCGAGCCGAAAGGCTCGACGCTGTGCCAGGGCATCCGGCAGCGCGCCTATCCGGTCGTCGAAAAGAGCGGCATCCTCTGGGCATATCTGGGCGAAGGCACCCCGCCGGCGTTTCCGGAGATCGACTGTTTTGTCGCGCCGGACAGCCACACCTTTGCATTCAAGGGCCATATCAATTGCAACTGGCTGCAGGCGCTCGAGGTCGGCATCGATCCCTCGCACGCTTCCTTCCTGCATCGCTTCTTCGAGGACGAGGATACCTCTGGCGCTTACGGCAAGCAGTTTCGCGGCGCCTCGGCTGGGTCAGACATGCCGATGACAAAAATCCTGCGCGAATACGACCGCCCCATTATCAATGTCGAGCACACCGAATATGGTTTGCGGCTGATTGCGCTGCGCGAGATCGACGACGAGCGCACCCATGTGCGCGTCACCAATCAATTGTTCCCGCATGCCTTCGTCATCCCGATGAGCACGGAGATGACGATCACGCAGTGGCACGTGCCTGTTGATGACGAGAACTGCTACTGGTATGCGATCTTCACCTCGTATTCGACGCCCGTCGACAAGACGAAGATGCGGGATCAGCGGCTCGAATTGTACGAGCTGCCGGATTATCGTTCACGCAAGAACAAGTCGAACGATTACGGTTTCGACCCACACGAGCAGGCGATCGCCACCTTCACCGGCATGGGCAGCGACATCAACGTCCACGATCAGTGGGCGGTGGAATCGATGGGCGCGATCCAGGACCGCACATCCGAGCATCTAGGCCAAGCCGACAAGGCGATCGTGCAATATCGCCGCATGCTGCGGCAGGAGATCGAGAAGGTCTCCCTCGGCGAGAAGCCGTTCATGTTCCTCGATGCGGCCCATGCCAAGAGCATCCAGGGCCCCGCCACCATGGACGGCATCGGTCCCACGCGAGGCTGGGAAGCTTTCTGGATGGAGGTCGACGTCACGCGGCGCCGCGGCGCGCCCTGGGCCGCACCGGTGCCGCAGGAAATCGAAATCGACGGCAAGGTTCGTCGTCTCAGGGCGGTCGAGTGAACGTTTTTCGAGAGCACTACGGCGTCGACTTGGATCGGCACCGGCATTCAGGTCACCTCGCCCCGCTTGCGGGGAGAGGTCGGATCGCTCTTGCGATCCGGGTGAGGGGGACTATCCACGAGTTGAATTTGTGGAGAGTCCCCCTCACCCCGACCCTCTCCCCGCGAGCGGGGCGAGGGGGAAGTAGCGCACTCCGCTCCAACCTGAGCCGGGAGTGACGCGTTGAGTTTTGTCGAGCGTCACGCGCTGTGGTCGGCCGAGCAGAAAGAGGCGGCAAGCCGGGCGCGCCGCATCGTCGAAGAGAAGAATCTCGAAGTCGTCAGGCTGTCGTTTCCCGACCAGCACGGAATTTTGCGCGGCAAGACGCTGGTCGCGAGCGAAGCGCTGGCCGCGCTGGAAAGCTGCTGCTCCATCACCACCACGATGCTCGCCAAGGACACCTCGCACCGCACGGTATTTCCGGTGTTCACCTCAGGCGGCGGCTTCGGCATGAAGGAGATGGAAGGCGCCGCTGACGTACTGATGGTGGCCGACCCCTTGACGTTCCGCGTGCTGCCCTGGGCGCCGACCACGGGCTGGGTGTTATGCGATATTTATTTCGCCGACGGGCGGCCGGTGCCGTTCGCGACACGTCATCTCTATCGATCGGTTCTCGAAAAGCTCGGCGAGCGCGGCTACGATTTCGTCGCAGGCCTCGAGATCGAATTCCATATCTTCAAGCTTGAAGATAAAAAAATGTCGCCGGAGGACGCGGGGCAGCCGGGCGAGCCGCCGCAGGTCGGCCTGCTGTCGCACGGCTATCAATATCTGACCGAGCAGCGCTACGACCAGATGGAGCCGGCACTGGAAATCATCCGGCGCGACGTGCTCGCGCTCGGCCTGCCGTTGCGATCGGTCGAGGTCGAGTTTGGCCCGAGCCAGTGCGAATTCACCTTCCAGCCGACACAAGGCATCACGCCCGCCGACAACATGGTGCTGTTTCGCTCCGCGGTGAAGCAGATCGCGCGCCGCCACGGTTATCACGCGACCTTCATGTGTCGGCCGAAACTGCCGAACGTGTTTGCGTCCGGCTGGCACCTGCATCAATCGATTGTTTCGCGCACCGGCGGCGAGAACGCGTTTGCGGCCAAGGAGAGCGACGGGGTGCTCAGCCCGTTCGGTCGCGCTTATCTCGCAGGCCTTTTGGAGCACGCGCGGGCCTCTGCCGTGTTCACGACACCGACCATCAACGGCTACAAGCGCTATCGCTCCTATTCGCTGGCGCCGGACCGCGCGATCTGGGGGCAGGATAATCGCGGCGTTATGATCCGCGTGCTCGGCGGCCCCGGCGACGCCGCAACGCGGCTCGAGAACCGGATCGGCGAACCCGCCGCCAATCCCTATCTCTACATGGCCTCGCAAATTCTCTCAGGGCTCGACGGCGTCGACCGCAAGCTCGATCCCGGCCCGTCCGCCGACACGCCTTACGAGACCAAGGCGGCGCTATTGCCGAAGAGCTTGCGCGAAGCGGTGTTCGCGCTCGATGAAGATCCGTTCTTCCGCGAGGCGTTCGGCGCGGAATTCGTCGATTACTACGTGCACATCAAGAACGCCGAGATCGAGCGTTTCCAGGCGGAAGTCTCCGACTGGGAGCACCGCGAATATTTCGAGATGTTTTGAGGCGTCATTGCGAGGAGCAACGCGACGAAGCAATCCAGACTGCCGCCGCGGAGGGACCTTCTGGATTGCTTCGCTTTCGCTCGCAATGACGGCGACGCTATACGACGGCATCAAATCCCCAGATACCGGTGCTGCAAATCGGGCTCGGCCATCAGTGCCTCGGACGTGCCGCTCCACACCGCCCGCCCGCGCTCGATGATGTAGTGCCGGTCGCAGATTCGCGTCAGGTGCTCGACATTCTTGTCGATCACCAAGACGGATTGTCCGCGCGCTTTGAGCATCGACAGGCAATTCCAGATTTCTTCGCGGATCAAGGGCGCCAAGCCTTCGGTGGCTTCATCGAGGATCAGAAGCCGCGGATTGGTCATCAGCGCGCGGCCGATGGCGAGCATCTGCTGCTCGCCGCCCGAGAGCGTGTTGCCCATGTTGCCGCCGCGCTCGGCGAGCCGCGGAAACAGCGCGTGGATTTTGTCGATGGTCCAGGGATCCGACGCGCCAAGGCGATTGGCCGAGGCCGCAACTAGATTCTCGCGCACCGTCAGGTTCGGAAAGATCTGGCGGCCTTCCGGCACAAGCCCGATGCCGAGCTTGGCGATCCGGTACGACGGCAGGCTTCGCACTTGCGCCCCCGCGAAGCGGATTGTGCCCACGCGCGCCGGCGTCAGCCCCATGATGGACCGGATGGTCGTGGTCTTGCCCATGCCGTTGCGGCCCATCAGGGAGACCATCTCGCCCACGCTTATCGACAGCGACAGGCCGAACAGCACCTGGCTCAGGCCATAGCAGGTCTCGATGGCGTCGATTTCAAGCAGCGGCGCGGGCGCAGCCAATTTCGTATCAGACGATTTCGTATCAGGCAATTTCGTATCAGCCATGGGCTGTCACCACATGCTGATCGCCGAGATAGGCGCGCTTTACATCCTCGTTTTGCCGAATCGCCGATGGCACGTCGGAGGCAATGACGCGGCCATAGACGAGAACGGAGATGCGGTCAGCCAGCGCGAACACCGCGTTCATGTCGTGCTCGACCAGCACGATGGTAACCTCTTTGCGCAACTCCTGCAGCAACTTGACCATCCGCGCGGATTCGGTGACGCCGAGGCCCGCCATCGGCTCATCGAGCAATAGCAATTGCGGCTTGGTCGCAAGCGCCACCGCGAGTTCAAGCTCGCGCTGCTCGCCGTGGCTCAATCGGGACACCAGCACGCCGGCGCGGTGAGCCAAACCCACCCGCTCCAGTGCCGCCTGCGCCGCCATGCGCAGGCCACTTTCCTTGCGCGCGTTACGCCAGAAAGAGAAGGAGTGGCCGGCATGCGCCTGGGCTGCGAGCGCGACGTTGTCGGCCACGGTGAAATCCAAAAGCAGCGAGGTGATCTGGAACGAGCGCGCCAGGCCCAACGCGCTGCGGCGATAGGCCGCGAGGTGCGAGATGTCGCGGCCGCCGAGATAGATGCTGCCGGAATCCGGCGTCAGATGCCCGGTGAGCTGACTGATCAGGGTGGTCTTGCCGGCGCCGTTGGGACCGATGATGGCATGCAACTCGCCCTGCGCAACATCGAGCGAGACGTGATCGGTCGCGACGATGCCGCCGAACCGGCGCACGAGATTTTCGACTCTGAGCAAGGGATCAGCCACGGTTCAGCCTCCCGAGCAGGCCCATGATGCCGCCGCGAGCGAACAGCACGACCAGCAGCAGCAGCGGGCCCATGATCAGCGCCCAATATTCGGTCACCTGCGACAGCAGTTCTTCCAGCAGCAGGTAGGCGACTGCGCCGACCACGGGCCCGAACAAAACGCCCATGCCCCCCAGGATCACCATCACCATGAGATCGCCGGAGCGGGTCCAGTACATCACGGCCGGGCTGACGAAATCGGTGTTGTTGGCAAGCAGCGCGCCGGCGAGGCCGCACAGGGTGCCCGATATCACGAAGCACATGAGCTTGTAGCGCTTTGCGGGAAAGCCGATCGCCTGCATGCGCTGCTCGTTGGAGCGCAGGCCCTGAACCACCATGCCGAAACGCGAATTGACGATGCGCCAGATCAGGAACACCACCCCGAGCAGGCAGGCCAGGCAGAGGTAATAGAACTGCGTGCGGTTGGAGAGATTGATCAGCCCACCGAAATCGCTGCGCTTGTAGACGGTGAGACCATCGTCGCCGCCGTAGCGCGCCAGGCCCGAGGCGACGTAATAGGCCATCTGCGCAAAGGCGAGCGTGATCATGATGAAATAGACGCCGCGCGTGCGCAACGAGAGCGCGCCGATGACGAGCGCGTAGATCGCAGAAGCCGCGAGCGCCACCGGAAACTGGAGGAAGCCGGAGCCAAAACCTTCCTGCGCCAAAATGCCGACGGCATAGCCGCCGATGCCGAGATAGGCGGCGTGACCGAAACTCATCATGCCGCCATAGCCCATGATGAGATTGAGGCTTGCCGCCGCGAGCGCCAGGATCACAATTCTGGTGAACAGCGTCAGCACGAACACGTTGCCGCTCGCTTGCGAATAGAGCGGCAGCAATAATAGCCCCGCGACCAACAAGGCCGAGACGAGATTGCGCGCGTTGAGCTTGTCCTTCATCGCCGGTTGGCCGGAAAAAGCCCCTCCGGCCGCACCACCAGCACGATCGCCATCACGAGGTAGATCAGCATCGAGGACAGCGCCGGCGCCGCGGTCGAGGCGGCGGCCGAGCTCAGCATTTGCCGCAGCAGGTTGGGCAGGAAGGCGCGGCCCATCGTATCGATGATGCCGACAAAGATCGCGGCCAGGAACGCGCCGCGGATCGAGCCGATGCCGCCGATGACGATGATGACGAAGGCGAGGATCAGGATGTTCTCGCCCATGCCGATCTGCACGGTGAGGATCGGCGCCTGCATCAGCCCGGCGAGACCGGCGAGCGCGGCCCCTAACCCGAACACCAGCGTGTAGAGCAATTTGATGTTGATGCCGAGCGCGCCGATCATCTCGCGGTTGGAGGCGCCGGCGCGGATCAACATGCCGACGCGCGTGCGCATCACCCCGAGATAGAGCAACAGCGCAACCGCCAGCGCGACCACGATGATGGCGAGGCGATAGGCGGGATAATAAATGCCGGGCAGGATTGCGACCGGGACCGTCAGCCAGGCGGGCAGCGGCAGCGCCAGACCCGCCGGGCCCCAGATCAGCCGCACCGCCTCGTTGAAGAACAGGATCAGGCCAAATGTCGCCAGCACGTGATCGAGATGATCGCGGCCGTAAAGGTGCCGCAGCGTCGTGAATTCCAGCACGATGCCGAGCAGCAAGGTGGCGCCCAGCGCCAGCATCGCGCCGAGCAGGAAATTGCTGGTCCAGGCCACGAAGGTCGCCGCGAAATAGGCACCCATCATGTAGAGCGAACCATGCGCCAGATTGACGAGGTCCATGATGCCGAACACCAGCGTCAGGCCCGCCGCCAGCAGAAACAGCAACAGCCCAAACTGCAATCCGTTCAAGAATTGTTCGACGACAAGCAGCATGGAGACTCTAAAGTGAGTGTGAAAGTCATCCGGTAGCAAAACCTGTGCCGAAAGGAAAACAGCGGCAGCGCGATTGCGCCGCCGCTGTATCTAGCAGACCACAATCACTTCATCGGACATTTGTCGTGGAAATTATCCTGACTGTCCTTGACGATGGTGGCGACCGTTTTCAGCGAGAGTTGCCCGTCGGCATCCTTCACCACATCCTGCAAGTAGAAATTCTGGATCGGGATGTGATTATTGCCGTATTTGAACGAGCCGCGCACCGACTTGAAATTCACCTTCTCCATCGCGGCCTTCATGGCGTCCTTCTTGCTGGTGTCGCCGTTGACCGCGACCACCGCGCTGTTGATCAATTGCGCAGCGTCGTAGGATTGCGCGCCGTAAAAGCTCGGGCGCAGGCCGGGGTATTTCTTGCGGTAGTCGGCGACGAAGCGCTTGTTTTCATCATTCGGCAGATCGTTGACCCACTGCTGCGCGCCGGGCACGCCAAGCGCGTTGTCCTTCTGCAACGGCAGCGACAATTCGTCGATAGTGAACGCGGTATAAAGCGGCATCTGCTGCTTGAGGCCGGCCTGCGTATATTGATTGAGGAACTGCACACCGGCAGCACCGGGATAGAACACGAAGACCGACTCTGCCCCTGAGGCGCGCGCCTTGGAAAGTTCGGCGGAGAAGTCGAGCTGGGTCGGCCATACCGTATATTCCTCGCC
>VAZG01000552.1 GCA_005885285.1 Alphaproteobacteria bacterium
TGGCGTGAGCCGCTCCCCCCGAGCATCGACCAGCAGGCCGGCCAGCAAGCTCGGCTCGGCTGCTTTAGCCCTGCGCCGATGGTTGCTCGTATTGGCGGCGAGCTGGTCCCGAACAGTGGACCAGCTCTCATCGTCGATCAGGGCCGGCTGCTGACCGGGGTGGAGTTCACCCTTGTGCGCTATCCGGCCGGTGTAAATCGGGTTCGAGAGCAGTGTGTAGAGATGACCGCGCGAGAACGGTTTGCCGCCGCGCTCGGTGCCATTCGTTGTCGTGCTGCATTTCGTCCGAAGCCCGAGACGGTCGGCCTCCTCCTTGACCCGGCGCACGCAGCCGAGCTCACGATAGAGAGCGAACACGCGGCGTACCGTCTCGGCCTCGGCCGGGTTGATGACGAGCGTGCGCTCGCTCGCGTCATAGCCCAGCGGCACATTGCCGCCCATCCACATGCCCTTTTTCTTTGAGGCGGCGATCTTGTCGCGGATGCGTTCGCCGGTGACCTCGCGCTCGAACTGGGCAAAGGACAGCAGCACGTTGAGCGTCAGGCGCCCCATCGAGCTCGTCGTGTTGAATTGCTGCGTCACCGAAACGAACGACACACTCTGTGCGTCGAAGAGTTCGACCAACCGGGCAAAATCGGCGAGCGAGCGGGTCAGCCGATCGACCTTGTAGACGACCACGATATCGATGCGGCCGGCCCGGATATCGGTGAGCAGGCGTTGCGCCGCGGGTCGCTCGAGATTGCCGCCCGAGAACCCGCCATCGTCATAGCGGGTTTTGCCCAATACCCAGCCCTCGTCGCGCTGGCTGCGGATGAAGGCCTCGCAGGCTTCGCGCTGCGCCGCGAGCGAGTTGAATTCCTGCTCGAGCCCTTCCTCGGAGGATTTGCGGGTGTAGATCGCGCAGCGCTTGCGGCCGGTATCAGCCCGCGGCATTGCTGCTCTCCACCGGCGCGCCGGCTGGACCGGGCACTTGCGAGGGGCGGCGATTAGCAGCCCGGTTCGGCTTCAACCCGAAGAAGAGCGGTCCCGACCAAGCCGTGCCGGTGATCTTTCTCGCGATCGCGGAAAGCGAGCGGTGATGCGTGCCCTGCCAGGAGAAGCCGCCATCGAGTACCAGCACCTCATAGGTTCGGCCTTGCCATTCCCGAACCAGCCGGGTTCCGGGCTTCAGCTCAGGGCGACGGGGCGTGGTGGCTGCTCCGGTTTCCTTGAACTGCTGTTCAATTTGGCGGAGCTGGCGCTGCTGCCCCGGGCGCAGCCCGCCAAGAGCGACTTCCTGCACCCGGTATGCGACAGCTCGCACCAGCAGCTCGCGGCTGAGATGCGGCGATGCCTCGGCTTTGTAGAGAGCACGCCACTCCTGACGAAGTTCGCCGAGGTCGAGCTGGGGGAGGCGCGAGAGCGCCTCCCGGCAAGCCGTATCCTGGATCGCGCGGCTCATGCCTGCTCCGGCGCCGCAATGCGGTAGACCCGCCCACGCTCCTCTTGGGTCGAGGCGAGGGTGAGGCCGAGCTTCTTCTTCAGGGTTCCCGAAAAGAGACCGCGCACCGTGTGCCGCTGCCAACCCATAGCGCTCGCGACTTCGTCGACGGTCGCGCCCTCGGATCGTTGCAGCATTGCGACCACCGCCTCCTGCTTCGATGGGGGCTTCGTGTCGGACTGTTGGTCCGGGTCGGGCAGTGCCTCGACCGCCGACCACAGCTGATCGATCAGCGCGTCGCGGTCGCCGACCTTCTTGCGCTTCTCGACATCGGGCAGAGCGTTCCACAACGCCAGCAGCCGCTTGCCGCTGAGCTGGGCTGCGTGCAATTCCTCGTTCGACGCGACGACAATCTCGCCCTCGTTCACTGCGGCCGGGGGCTCGCGGCAGAGGATAATTCCGTCATTGCCAATGATATAGACGCGCATGGGTGGGGTCTCCTGTTGGCGCCGGCACAGTGCCGACGGTGACCACACTCACGCTCTCGTCGCGGCGCAAAGCCACTCTTTTCCGGATAATCTTGTGGCGTTGTTCGGCCCGATCCGAGCATGGCATTACTCGACTGAGAACGCACGAGCCGCAGTGAGCGTAATTTTATATGGAGCACCGGCCGATCCAAGTGCTGGACCCGCACTGCCGGTTCACTGAACTTGGTACAGCGGGCGGGGCGCCCTCGTTGGCGCGGTTGATCGTGCTACCTCAACCCAAGAAGGCGGGCTCTTCCGATACCCCGGAGTCGCTTTCCTCCAACGACGTCGCTGCGACAATGGCTCTGAATTCGGTGAGGATTTCCGGGTGGTTGCGTTCGAGATAGCCGCTGAGCCGGGGATTGCCGATCAGGCTGGAAAGGTAGCCCGAGGCGACTACCAGGTTGAGCACCGTATCCCCATAGGAAGCCGAGACCGATTTGAACTCGCGCTGCAGCCCGTCCATCTCGCGCTCCATGCGGTCCATCTGCTCTGCCGTCAGACCGTGGATCTTCTTCGGGCGATCCGACGGGCGCGCCTGTCTCAGCTAGTTTGACGAGCCCGCCGAAAACAGTCCGAAAAATAACAGAGCTGTCCCGGCGCACATCAGCCCAATGCTCAAGGGGATACCCGCATTTCCAGTGCGGTGTAAGGTGAGGCTGAGCCCCATGACGAGGAAGCCTGCCAGGCTCAAGACATTCATGCCAAACACGATATCTTTGGTGAGCACAGTACCCCCCATTGGCCGGCATTAACTGCGGCATGCGCTGCTCTGGACACCTACCTGAGCCTCGCCGGCCTGAGTTACGCGCC
>VAZG01000553.1 GCA_005885285.1 Alphaproteobacteria bacterium
AAGCTCAAGCACTTCCTGCGAAAAGCTGCCGCCCGAACGGTCGAAACTGTTTGCCTCGCCATCGGCGAGGTTCTCCAGCTCTTCACGCCCGAAGAATGCGCAAGCTACTTGGCAAACTCAGGATATGGAGGAACCTAACTTCATCACGCTTTAGTAGCTGCGGCCACCCTGCCAGCCTTAACAAAACGTCAATAAAACCAGCCCCTTATGGTGAACGCTTTGTTAAGCGTCGTGGTTTATTTTGTATTGCAGTGGCATCAAGGTGTCGCTCTTTGGGTTTGCGTAAGCCGGCAGGGTCATGATCGTTCGGCAGTTCATTAACTGGATAAAGACCGCGCCGGCAGGCGAGCGGGCCGAGGCGACGCGTTCGCTGGCGCGCGCCTTGCTGATTTCAGATCTTTCCACAGACGACCGCGCCGCCGCCGAAGGTGCGCTCTTGATGCTGCTTGACGACCCTTCGCCGCTGGTGCGGCTGGCCATGGCCGAGGTGTTTGCGCGCAGCGCGGACGCACCGGCTGCGATCGTGCAGGCGCTCTCGCTTGACCAGCCGTCGGTCGCACTTCCCGTGCTCGAACATTCGCCGCTCCTGATCGATGCCGATCTCGTCGACATCGTCGCGACCGGCAATTGCGAGACCCAATGCGCGATCGCCCGCCGCATCAGATTGCCGGCTTCCGTCTGCGCGGCAATCGCCGAGGTCGGCACCGCTGCGGCCGCGCTCGAATTGATCGAAAATGCCTATGCGGAACTGGCGCCGTTTTCATGGGACCGCATCGTCGAGCGTCACGGCCATCTCGCCGCGATCCGGGAATCGATGCTGGTGCTGGAGGATCTGCCTGCCGCGACGCGTGCCGCGCTGGTCGCCAAACTATCGGAGACGCTGGCGCAGTTCGTGGTCGCCAGGAACTGGCTCAGCGCCGACCGGGCAGGGCGGATCGCGAGCGAAGCGCGCGATCGCTCGACCATGCATATCGCGGCGCGCTCGCGCGGCGACGACATGCGCGGCTTGGTCGCGCATTTGCGCCTCACCGGCCAGCTCACCGCAGGGCTGATCTTGCGCGCATTATTGTCGGGCAATCTCGAATTGTTCGATTCCGCGCTCGCTGAGCTGTCCGGGCTGCCGAAGGCGCGCGTCTCGGCACTGCTGCACGATCGCAGCGGCGCCAGCCTGCGCGCGCTGTTGAAGCGCGCGGGACTGCCGGAATCGACGTTCGCGGCGTTTCATGTGGCGCTTGAAGCCTGCCATGAAGGCGGATTCGCCGGCACGGTCGGAGAGGCAGTCAGACTGCGTCGCCGCATGGTCGAGCGCGTGCTGACGCATTGCGAGACCGACCGCGGCGCGACCGAGCCGCTGATGATCCTGCTTCGGCGCTTTGCGACGGAGTCAGCGCGGGAAGAAGCGCGCCTATTCTGCGACGAACTCGCGGCGGAAGCGGTCGTTGCGCCGGTCCAGCACGATCTGATCGCAGCGTGAGAAACGGTCCTGCGCAAAGCGAGCGCAGTTCTTCGCATGGTCATTCCGGGGCGCGCGGTGACGTGAACCCGGAAATCTCGTGCAACAACTTCTGGATTCCGGGTGCACGCGTATCGGCGTGTACAGGAACGACGGTACCCGTTACTCCCCCGGCACAAGGCTCGGAGCCAGGATCGCTTCGAGATGTTCGGGCCGATCACGGTTGGCGTAGGCGAGGTACTCGTCGGCGACGCCCCGCAGCTGCTGGCTCAGTTCGTTCGCAATGCTGACGGTATCGAGCTTGGTATTGTCGTGCACGATCGCCTGGATGGCGTTGATGTGATGCGCGATCAGATTGGACGGCACCGCGTCGAGATCGGGCGCGTGCTCGATGATGCGGCACAGGCTTTCGGCGGCAGCGCTCGCCGACGGATAGCCGAACGTGGCGGCATCGCCCTTGATGTCGTGGGCGGCGCGAAACAGTTCTTCGCGCGTCGCGTCAGTGAGACCGTCCTTCAAGATGGCGGCGTGAGCGGCTGATAGACGGTCGGCCTCGATTGCCATCCAGTTCTTGAATTCGCCCGAAAGACCCGCGAGCGCCTTCTCCGCCCGCGCCACCGGATCGTCGAGATCGGATTCGGGGACGCGGCGCAGCACCTTGCGCAACGGATTGGGTTGCGTGATGACGTGGTGATCGGCGAAGGCCTTGATCTGGAGCGCCGCCGGAGGCTTGTCTTTCGCCATGATAGCTTCTTTCACGCCCGCTTTAGGTGGAGGAACGCGCCTTATCGAGCAGCGACGGCTGCTGCATCACTTCGGCCTCGCCGCCGACCCGGCGTTCGGGGCCAATATAGGCGTTGCTGGTGTTGCGGCGGCGGTCGGGGCCGAAATAGATTTTGGTCTTGATGAACGGACGCGGATTGGCGACCACGTTGAGGATGCGCTGATACAGCCCCTTGGCCGAGATCGGCTTGGCCAGGAATTCGGTGACGCCGGCGTCGCGCGCCACCGTCACGCGGCGCTTCTCGGAGTGGCCGGTGAGCATGATGATCGGCGCGTAAGGATTGCCCTTGGATTCCGGCTGCCGGATCATCTGCGCGAGCTCGAGCCCGTCGAAGATCGGCATCGACCAGTCGGTGATGACGATGTCGGGGACGTAGTGGCTGTACATTTCGAGCGCGGTCGCGCCGTCTTCGGCCTCATAGACTTCGCGGACGCCGAACGAATGCAACAGCGTCCGCAGG
>VAZG01000554.1 GCA_005885285.1 Alphaproteobacteria bacterium
AGGAGACAAGAGCCTGGTAATGGGCGCGGAACGAGGCGGCCGGGGGAGACAGCATGCCTCCTTACGGCCCTATGGCGGCGAAAAATGCAAGCCGGGAATTTGTGCTTGGGGGTATCGCAAACTGTCATACCCCGCGAAAGCAGGGATCCAGTACGCTGCGGCTTCTCCGTCAACCACAGGCGCCTCTGGCATACTGGGCGCCCGGTCGTAGGCGAGCGGAAGCGACGCCGTCCTTCGGACGGCTATGGCCGTGCGATGACAGCAGTCAAGGCCGCTCACGCACTCAGCGCGTAGGAATCTTCCACCACATACGGTCCGCCGCCGGTGGAGGCGCGGGAGGAGAACAGCACGAATCGCTCAGCGGTGAATACCCGGCTTGGAAAATAACCGCGGACCGACAGATAGTCCGCGACGTCCTGGCTCGAGGCGTCGTGCAACCTTGCCAGCGTCACGTGCGGGGTAAACTTGCGGCCTTCCGGATCGAGTCCGATCCGCTGCATCAAGCGTTCGAGTTCGGCCTGGAGCTCGATCAACGGCCGGCTCGGCACGATCGAGGCGACGACCGCGCGCGGCTTGCGCCCGCCAAAACTCGACAGGCCCTGCACGGTCACCTCGAATGGCTTGCGGTTGACCCGAAACAGCATCGAGGCGATCTCGTTGGCGGAGACACCATCGATATCGCCGATGAAGCGCAAGGTGACGTGATAATTTTCGGGGTCGATCCAGCGGGCGCCGGGAAGGCCGCCCCGCAAGCTGGAAAGCGTCTCGCCGATCTCGGACGGAACTTCCAGTCCCGTGAACAAACGCGGCATCGTTAAGACTCCCGATGCTTGGGTCTGACCTCGCGAAGACTAGGTCAAACCCCTAAACAAATCCCGGCGACGAATCACCGATTTTTATTTTCTACCCGACTTATGTGACTCTGCGAAGCATCCGGCGTTAACCCACCGGAAACCTCGGTAGAAATGCGGCCCACGCATCCTTCCATTGCCCGTTTTTCAACTCCGGTGCCCTCTTATCGTGCCAAGAAATGCCTCCACAGTGGGCAGCATATTCGTGACGATGATGTCGACACCCTCCGCCGTCGGATGAATCCCGTCGGCCTGATTGAGCTTGGGATCGGCGGCGACGCCATCCAGGAAAAACCGATAAAGCGGCACGTCGAATTTTTTCGCAAGATCCGGATAGATGGCATCGAACTGCGCCGCATAGTCGCGGCCGTAATTCGGCGGCGCCAGCATTCCGCACAGCATGACCGCGATCTTGCGCGCCTTGAGCCGGCTCACGATGTCCGTTAGCGCCGCACGGGTGACGGCGGGATCGGTGCCGCGCAGGGCGTCGTTGGCGCCGAGCTCGACGATCACGGCCTCGGTTCCCTCCGGCACCGACCAGTCGAGCCGGTCGCGGCCGCCCGAGGAGGTATCGCCCGAGACCCCGGCGTTGATCATGTCAACGTCTACCCCCTTGTCCTTTAAAGCCTTTTGCAAGCGGGCGGGAAACGCCGCCGGGCCCGACAGGCCAAGGCCGGCACTCAAGGAATCACCCAGAACGACCATCTTGACCGGCTGTGCAAATACCGGTCCAGCCGTCATGAGAGCGGCCATCAACACGAGCATGTGCATGAACAATCGCGTCCGCCTCTCGACCGCGCCTGCGAAAGTGCCATATGACCGGGCCATGGACAGTCTCATCGAACCCTCGCTCATCGAACCCTCGCAACTCGCCGGGCTTGCGCCGGACACCATTTCCATCTCGAACGTCAATCTCTCGCTCGGCGCGGGGGCGGCGCGCGTTCACATCCTCAAAGATATCAGCCTGCGCGTGGCATCGGGCGAAGCAATCGGCCTGATCGGCCCGTCAGGTTCGGGCAAGTCGACGCTGCTGATGGTGATGGCGGGTCTGGAACGACCTGACAGCGGAGAGGTGGTGGTCAACGGCACGCCTTTCAATGCCCTCGACGAGGACGCGCTGGCGCGCTTTCGCGGCCGCCAGGTCGGCATCGTATTCCAGTCGTTTCATCTGATCCCCACCATGACGGCGCTGGAGAACGTCGCGGTGCCGCTGGAGCTCGCCGGCGACCCCGATGCGTCGCGGCGCGCCGCGCAAGAACTGATGTCGGTCGGGCTTGGCGACCGACTGCATCATTATCCCACGCAATTGTCGGGCGGCGAGCAGCAACGCGTGGCCCTTGCCCGCGCCCTGGCGCCGGATCCTGCAATCCTGGTCGCGGACGAACCCACTGGAAATCTCGATGAGGCCACGGGAAAGCAGATCGTCGACCTCCTGTTCTCCAAGCACGACGAGCGCGGCATGACGCTTGTGTTGGTGACCCACGACACCACGCTTGCGCAACGCTGCG
>VAZG01000555.1 GCA_005885285.1 Alphaproteobacteria bacterium
CAGACGCGGCGGCTTTCTTTGAAGGCGATCGCGGTCTTCTTCACCGATTTGTCCTCGGTGCCGAGTTCGGCGACCGCGTTGACGAACGGGCAGCCGCGAAAATCTTTGCTGGCAAAACGCCGCTCCAGCGAATCGAAGGTGGAGAGAATCTGCTCGACCGGCGGCTTGTCCGACGGCCGCGGCTGGACGAAGCGGCGCGCGAGGTAGGCTGCGATCAGCGCGTCCTTGGACGGAAAATGGTTATAGAGCGTGCGCTTACTGATGCCGATCTCGGCCGCGATGGTATCGACGCCAACGGCGCGGATGCCCTGCAGATAGAACAGGCGGTCGGCGGTCTCCAGAATCCGGTCCTTCATCGGCTGCTTTGCAAGCGGGGAGGCCATCCGACAGATTCCACTTATGTCTTTAAACGAGGGAAATCCGACATTTGCGACACGGGGCGAGTGTGCCAGGAATTCTCCCCCACGCGAAACTTGACAACGTCGTCGGTCACACCTTAATTACACAGATCGGTGTAATCAAGCCCGATGCGACGGCAGGTCGCGGGTTTCCTTAAATCCGCGGATAAAAGAAGGAACAACAACCATGCCCCTGCTGCAGGCTTTGCGTCCTACCATGCCCATCCTGATCGGCGCGTCGTTGATGCTCACGCTCAGCATGGGCTTGCGCCAGTCGCTCGGCATCTTCATGCAGCCTTTGACGCATGACGTCGGCATCTCCATCTCCGAATTTACGCTCGCCATCGCAGTGCAAAATCTCGCATGGGGATTCTTGCAGCCGCTCGCCGGCGCCATGACGGTCCGCTATGGCTTTCGCAGCATCATGATGATCGGTGCGGCGCTTTATATCGCCGGTCTCGCGCTGATGGCGGGCGCGCAGGGGTTCCTCAGTGTCATGCTTGGGGCGGGCGTGCTGATCGGGAGTTCACTCGCCTGCACCGCCGCGGCCATCGCCATGTCGGTGGCAACGCGCGCGGTGCCAGCGGCCGTGCGAAGCACGGTGCTTGGTATCGTCTCGGCGGCGGGGTCGCTTGGTGCGCTGATGGCGGCGCCGATCGGGCAGATCCTCAATGAGGACTACGGGTGGAGAGTGGGCCTGATTGGTTTTCTCGTGCTGTCGCTGGCGCTGCTTCCTGCGGCCTGGTTCGCAGGCCGGGTCGACAAGATTCCGCTGCCGCCGCGGACGTCCGACCAGATCGCCGATACCTCGGCTGGTGTTGCTGCGAAAATCGCGTTCGGCAATGCCTCCTTCGTGGTGATGACGTGCGCGTATTTCGTCTGCGGCATGCAGCTTGTCTTCATCACCACCCATCTGCCGTCCTATCTTTTGATCTGCGGCATGGACCCGATGCTGAGCGCGCAGACGCTCGGCGTGATCGGCGGCTTTAACGTGCTCGGCAGCCTGTTCTTCGGCTGGGCCGGCGGGCGCTGGAACAAGCTCGCGCTGCTCGGCGGCATCTACGTTTTCCGGTCGCTCGCGCTCGGCTGGTACTTCATGCTGCCGCCGACGCCGGCCACCACATTGTTGTTCGGCGCGATCATGGGATTCTTGTGGCTCGGCGTCGGGCCGCTGGTCGCGGGCGCCGTCGCCGAAATGTTCGGGCTGCAATGGCAGGCGATGATCCAGGGCCTTGCCTTCATGAGCCATCAGCTCGGCAGCTTCCTCGGCGCTTACGGCGGTGGCCTGATCTACGACGCACTCGGCTCCTACAACATGGCGTGGCGGATCGGCGTCGCCGTCGGGCTCGCGGCAGGAATTATCCAGGTTGCGTTCGCCCTGATCCGGCCGACTTCCTCGCCGCCGGTGTTGCGAACGGCGTAGTCAAAAACAAAAACGGGGCCGCAGGGGCCCCGTCACAGTCAATAGTATTCCGCGATTGTTACTTGATTTTGGCTTCGCGGAATTCGACGTGCTTGCGCGCCACCGGGTCGTACTTCTTCTTGACCAGCTTGTCGGTCATGGTGCGCGAATTCTTCTTGGCGACGTAATAGAAGCCGGTATCCGCAGAGGAAACGAGCTTGACCTTGATGGTGACCGCTTTGGCCATGTCGAGAAACCCTTGGATTGTCGAGAAATAAAGCGCCGGCCCAGCGGCGGCGCATTTGCCGCGCAACCTATCTTCTCAAAGCCTAAAGTCAAGGTTCTCGGCAGAAATAACCGGCCAAATCCGGCTATTTAACTCTCAAAGAAGCGGTTTTTCGGCCGTGGCAGGCCGAGATTTTCGCGCAGCGTCCCGCCTTCATACTCTTTGCGGAAAATCCCGCGCCTTTGCAGTTCCGGCACTACCTTGTCGACGAAATCATCTAGACCCGCGGGCAGGAACGGGAACATGATGTTGAACCCGTCGCTGCCGTTGCTCGTCAGCCATTCTTCCATCTGGTCGGCAATCGTCTTTGCCGTGCCGACAAAGGAAAGCCCGCCATAGCCGCCCACGCGCTGTGCGAGCTGGCGCACTGTGAGCTTGTCACGTGCGGCGACATCGACGAGGCGCTGGCGACCGCTCTTCGAAGCGTTGGTCTCGGGGATATCAGGCAACTGCCCGTCGGGATC
>VAZG01000180.1 GCA_005885285.1 Alphaproteobacteria bacterium
GTCGGTTTCGACGTTTGTTTAACGGAATGGCGAGCAATTGAGAACTATTTCCCCGACCACGCTGTCAAAGCGGCCCTCGGTGCGAGTTTTGAGCAACTCAAGCCCTATGAGCGATTAGCCGATCATGCAAATGGTTGGAGCAAGTCGGACAACTGGCGAATTGCTCACTACGTGAGGAAGGAAGATTTGCTCTCAAGCGATGTCGGTAAATTCTTGGATCGCATTTAGGACCGCTCATGGGCCTTTAGCGGCTGTCGCAGTAGGGAAACGGACTTGGTCCAACACATCCGCGGCCTCCGCCAGGGGAGCTAGCGAAGGCCGCGTTTTACATCGCATCGCGTCTCGAGATCGCGATGAGATGTGGGAGCTCGTGAGATAGACTTAGAACGGCAGCAGCACGTCGGTCACCTGTTGGCCGTAACGCGGCTGCTGGAAGTCGAAGATCTGGCCGCGGCCGCCATAGGAGATGCGGGCCTGCGCGATCTTGGTGGAATCGATGGTGTTGTCGCTCTGGATGTCCTCGGGGCGTACGATGCCGGCCACGATCAGTTCGCGGATTTCGTAGTTGACGCGAATCTCCTGCTTGCCTTCGACCACAAGATTGCCGTTCGGCAGCATTTGCGTGACGACGGCGGCGACGTTGGTTGTCAGGCTCTCCTGCCGCTGGATCGACCCCTTGCCGTCAAACTGCGACGTCGAGTCCGTGTTCAGGAGCGCACCTGGCACGACCTTCGCCAGGTTGCCGCTCAACAATTTGCTGCCGGCAAAATCGTTGAGGTTGGCTGCTTCCTTGCTGGTGCGGTTGCGCTGGGTCTCGTTGGCGAAATTGGCCTGGTCGGTGATGTTGACCGTCACCGTGAGGAGATCGCCGATCTGATGCGCGCGCTGGTCCTTGAAGAACGAGCGCGAGCCGTTCCGCCACAGCGAGTTGGCATTGTACGACACCGTCTCCGGCTTCGGCATCGGCATCGACACCGGCTTGTAGCCCGGCTGAGCCGTCGGATTCTCAATGGCGTTCAGTTTCGGGGTTTCGCCGATCTGCGACAGGCGGTCGATCGCTGAACATCCGCTCGCGACGTTGCCGACGGCAAGTAGTGCGCCGATGAGAATGATACGGTGGCGGCTCGACTTGGTAGCAGACGTTAAACTCGACTTTAAACCCGACTTGGACATGAACATTACTCGGCTGGAGTTTGCGAAACGCTCGAGGTGGCGACGGAGACGGGGGCGGGGGCCGGTGTTGCTTCCGGAGCGATCGAGGCGGTGGTGTCGATTGCGTCAAGCCGAGGGGTTGCGACCTGGATCGCGACCTGGCCGCGGCCAATCACGGTGCCGGACACCGTGCGCTTGGATTGCAAATTGAGCACGTTCACCACATCGCCTTCGGTGCCGTTATCGAGCGACTTGCCGCGCACGGTGAGGTAGAGGCCGGCGCTCTGGAAAACGAGGGTGACAGTCTGGTCGCGCTGCACCAGGTCGGGCTTGACGAGATCGGCGGCCTTCAGCGGCTGGCCGCTGCGGATCCCGCGGCGCACCTGCATCCCGACCGCGCGGTCGCGGCCTGCGGCTTCACCCGTGATTTCCGCCTTCGGGCGCCGCTCCACCGCGACATCGGAGGATTTCAGGATGTCGCCGCGTTCGACGTCGCGCATCAGGACGGCGGTCTCGACGGTCTCGATGGCTGTGCCGGTAAAGCGCAGCCGGGTCGGCGCCGCAGCGCTTTCATTTGATATCTCAAAGGAGACGTCGAACCGGTTGTTGCGCGGATCGAATCTGGACGCCACCATTTGCATGGCGCCGGAGTAGGAGGCGTCGAGATGGACGTCCTGCATGTCGCGATCGAAGGTCAGCTTGAGATTTGCGGCATCGCCAAGCCCGCCGCGATGCTCGATGGCGCGGGCGACCTGAAGCTCGATCTCTTTGCTCTCCACGGTGCGTGCCAGCCGCGTGACCGAAACTTCCTTGATGCCGCCGGTCGCAACCCCGATCACCTGGCGCGCGCGCAAGGCGGCAAGCACTTGGGCTACCGGCAGCGAGCCGGTGGTGCCGAGATCGGGCGCGCGATAGATCGCGATTTGCGCCGCGGTACCCGCGTTGTCGATGACGTCGCCGATCCGCACCACCTCGCCGGTCACGGTGACATTGGCGCGAAGTGCCGGCACCGCGATGGTGTCGGCTGGGTCTTGCGCCAACGCCGGCGCGGCGCTGGCCGCGAGCAGGGCGGTGGCGAAGAGGAGAGAGCGAATAGTCATATTAAGCTTCCTCACCGGAATAGCGCGGAGGTGGTTTGCATCATCTGGTCGGCGGCGCCGACCACCTTGGCGTTCATCTCGTAGGCGCGTTGCGCCGCGATCAGGTCGCTCATTTCCGAGACCACGTCGACATTGGCCTGTTCTAGGCTGCCTTGCGTCATGTTGCCGAAACCCTCGGCGCCGGCGATGCCGTCCTGCGGCGTGCCCGACGACGGCGTGTCGGTGAACTGGTTGTTGCCGACCGGCTGCAGGCCGGCCTTGTTGATGAAGCGCGTTAGCCCAAGCTGGCCGATGATCTGCGAGGTGGTCGATCCCGGCAGCGTCACCGAGACCTGGCCTTGCGCGTTGACGGTGAGCCCCGAGGCATTTTGCGGGATCGTGATCGTCGGCTGCACCGGATTGCCCTGGGCGGTGACGATGCGGCCCTGGTTGTCGCTCTGGAAGGTGCCGTCGCGGGTATACTGGAAGGTGCCGTCCGGCATCTGGATCTTGAAGAACCCTTCGCCTGTGATCGCGAGATCGAGATCGTTGCCGGTCTGCGACAGCGTGCCTTGCGTCATCGAGCGCGGGGTGCCGACGGTCTTGACGCCGCCGCCGATGTCGATGCCGACGGGAAGGATAGTGCCCTGGTCGGACGACTGCGCGCCGACGCGGCGGATATGCTCGTAGATCAGGTCCTGAAACGCCGCGGTCTGCTTCTTGTAACCGGTGGTGCGCAGGTTCGCGATGTTGTTGGAGATCACCTGAACGTTGAGTTCCTGTGCCGCCATTCCGGTCGCAGCGGTGTGAAGCGCTTGCATTTCATCTCTCCGTTAATCAGGCCGGAACGTCGGCGAGCTTCTCGATGGCAGATTTCTGCAGATCGTTCTGTTGTTGCATTAGGGTCGCGATATGCGTGTAGGTGCGCATCACCTCCATCATGCGGCTCATCTCGGCGACCGCATTGACGTTGGACTTCTCGACGAAGCCCTGCTGGACGGTGGACTTGAGGTCCTGTTGCGGCGCGCTGCCGCCTGCGGCGAACAGGTTGCCGCCCTGTTTCAACAGCGATTGCGCATCGGCGAAAGAGACGAGGCGAAGCTTGCCGCGGATCGAATCGGTGCGGCTGGCGCCTTCAAGCACCGTGACGGTGCCGTCCGGCGAGATGTTGATGTCATGGTCGGTCGGCTGGAATACGATCGGCCCGGAGGTGCCGAGCACCTGATTGCCCGCGACCGTGACGAGCTGGCCCGTATTGTTGATCTGCAAATTGCCGTCGCGGGTGTAGCGCTCGCCGCCCGCGGTCTGCACCGCAAGCAAGCCGTCGCCGTTGATCGCGATATCCAGCGGGTTCTTGGTCTGCTCGACCGGGCCTTGGGTGAAATCGCGAAAGGTCGCGCGGTCCTGCACGTACGAGACGCGGCGGTCGCGGCCAACGAAGTTGTCTTCGTGCGCGCCCGAGGTCAAATATTCTTCGAACAGCGACCGGTCGGCCTTGTAGCCTGCGGTGTTGACGTTCGCGATGTTGTTGGCGACGACATCGAGCTGCCGTTCCAACGCCACCTGCCGCGAAAGTCCGACGAGAAGCGCATTCTCCATCGGTGGTTCTCCCCTTCGAGTTGATCCGCCGGAAGCCAATGCCCTCCCAGGCGCGGTTCGCGCGGATCTCGTAAAACCGGCCAAGGCTCTCCCAAGCCGAGCGGTTCGCTGGAAGTATCAGCGAAAGCCGTGCCAAGTCGGCAAATGCCTGTATTTAAAGGGGTTAGGCGGTTCGCCGGCGCGCGTTGCGACCGGCAGAAAGGTGTTGTTGACCATGTTTGCCCGGCAAGTTTTTCCTAGTCGCGCGACAAAAGAAAGCTTCCGTTAACCATTGCTACCTTAGCGTCTCCATCGAGAGTGAAGCGCGTGTGCGCTGGGGGTTGTTGGTACCGCGTCGAAAGCTCGCCTGGCGGCATCACCTTCAATTCGAAAGCGTGGACCGGGGCGGGCAATGGCGGACGAAGGCACAGAAGGCGGCGCGGGCGAAGGTGCGGAAGCGGTCGCAGCCCCCAAGAGCAAGCTCAAGCTCATGATCGCGGCCGTCGCCGCGCTCGCCATTCTCGGCGGCGGCACAGTCACCTGGTTCCTGTTCTTCCGCCATCACGACGACGCGGAGGCGCATGCCGAAATGGCGCCGCCGCCGAAGCCACCGGTATTCGTCGAAGTGCCGGACATGCTGGTCAACCTGGCAGGCTCCCCCGGCGATCGCATCCAATATCTCAAAGTGAAGGTCGTGCTCGAGGTCAGGGAAGAGAAGCAGATCGAGGCGATCAAGCCATCGATGCCGCGCGTCACCGATATCTTTCAGACCTACTTGCGCGAGCTCAGACCAAGCGACCTCAGCGGTTCCGCCGGCCTGTTTCGCCTCAAGGAAGAATTGACCCGCCGGGTCAACGTCGCGGTCGCGCCGAACCAGGTCTCGGCGGTGCTGTTCAAGGAAATCGTGGTTCAGTGACGGGACGGATCTAACATCATGGCGGGCAACGATCCGGTCGACCAGGATGCCATTGCAGCCCAATGGGAAGCCTCGCTCGGCTCCGAGGATCCGGCTGCGGACGCGGCTGGCTCCAACGAACTCTCGGAGTCGATGGCGCTGCAATGGGCCGCGATGGTCGAGGACGGCGGCCGCGAGTTCGGCGGCAAGAACTCGGGCGAACGCGTCCTGTCGCAGGAGGAAATCGACAACCTGCTCGGTTTCACCGTCAGCGAGGTCAATCTCGACGACCATTCCGGCATTCGCGCGATCATCGATTCGGCGATGGTCTCCTACGAGCGTCTGCCGATGCTCGAAATCGTTTTCGACCGCCTGGTGCGGCTGATGACGACCTCGTTGCGCAACTTCACTTCCGACAACGTCGAAGTCTCGCTCGACCGCATCACCTCTGTGCGGTTCGGCGACTACATGAATTCTATTCCCTTGCCGGCGGTGCTGAGCGTATTCAAGGCCGAGGAGTGGGAAAATTTCGGTCTCGCGACGGTCGATTCGAGCCTGATCTATTCGATGATCGACGTGCTGCTCGGCGGCCGGCGCGGCCAGACCGCGATGCGGATCGAGGGCCGGCCCTACACCACGATCGAGACCAATCTGGTCAAGCGCCTGATCGAGGTCGTGCTGGCCGACGCCGAACAGGCGTTCCGGCCCTTATCGCCGGTGAGCTTCTCGATCGACCGGCTGGAAACCAATCCGCGGTTCGCCGCGATCAGCCGGCCCGCCAACGCGGCGATCCTGGTGCGGCTGCGCGTCGACATGGAGGACCGCGGCGGCAATATCGAATTGTTATTGCCCTATGCGACCATCGAGCCGATCCGCCCGGTGCTGCTGCAGATGTTCATGGGCGAAAAGTTCGGCCGCGACCCGATCTGGGAGGGCCATTTCGCCACCGAAATCGCGCAGGCCGAGATCGCGGTCGATGCCGTGCTCTACGAGGCCGACATTCCGCTCAAGCAATTGATGAAGCTGAAGGTCGGCGACACCTTGCCGCTCGACATGCGCGCCGATGCGCTGGTGGCGGTGCGTTGCGGCAGCGTGACGCTGACAGAAGGGCGGATGGGCCGGGTCGGCGATCGCGTCGCCATTCGCGTCACCAAGCAGCTTCGCAAGCCCGGAACGACGCTGGCGATGTTCGAAAAGGTCGATGAGCAGAACAAGATGTTGGAGGCCCAATGAATCATTCATTAGGTATCGCAATCGAAAGCCTGGTGGCGCTGTTGCTGATGCTGACGATCGGCTACTGCATGCTCTTGAATGCGCGATTGAAGCGGCTGAAGGCGGACGAGCATTCGCTCAAGGCCACCATCGGCGAATTGATCACCGCGACTGAGATCGCCGAGCGCGCGATCGGCGGCCTCAAGCACACAGTGCGCGACGTCAACGAAAACCTCGGCAACCAGCTTGCCTCCGCCGCGCAAATGACGGAGCACCTCAAGCGGCAGCTCGCCGAAGCCGACAATGTGGTCCGGCGGATCTCCAAGATCGCCATTGCCGCGCGGCCCGCATCGGAGGTGGAGCAGGCTGCGCCCAAGGTGTCGGCCGCCAAGGCGGTTGCCGCCGCGGCGCAGGCATTTTCCGACCGCAGAAGGTCCGATGGCCTTGCCGCATGAAATCGTTCCGTGACATTCGCGTCATACCGGTAGTGCTGGTCGCGATCTTCGGCCTCGTGGTGCTGAAGATCGCCGGCCTCGTCATCGATGGGGGATATGTATTCGACTATCGGCCGGCCTCGACCGGTCCGTCCTGGGCGCAGGAGAACTTGAACTTCCCGGGCGGCAAGACCGACGCGTCCGACGTTACGGGGTCGGTGGAAAAGCCCAAGGAGGCGGAACCCGCCGTCGCTGCACCCGCGACCAAGCCCGAAGGCGTCGTGATCCGCCCGGAGGAGAATCCGCCGGTGTCGGCTTCCGAGCGCGCGGTCCTCGAGCGGCTGCAGGCGCGCCGCCAGGAGCTCGAAGCGCGCGCGCGCGAGATCGATATCCGCGAAAGCCTGTTGAAGGCGGCGGAGAAGCGGATCGAATCGCGCGTCGAGGAAATGAAGGCGGTCGAATCCCGGATGTCGACGTCGTCGGAGCAGAAAGCCGAAGCCGACACCGCGCGCTTCAAGGGCATCGTGACCATGTATGAGGCCATGAAGCCCAAGGATGCGGCGCGGGTGTTCGACCGGCTGGAGATGTCGGTGTTGATCGAGATCGCCTCGCAGATCGCGCCGCGCAAGATGTCCGATATCCTCGGCCTGATGCAGTCCGACGCCGCCGAGCGGCTGACGGTGGAGCTCGCCCGCCGCGCCGGAGGCGACAAGTCCGCCACCGCGGCCGATCTTCCCAAAATCGAAGGCAAGATGCTGTCGCAAAAGCCCAATTGAGCGGCGGATAATTAACAGGTCCTTAAACCGGCAATTCTAGATTCGAAAGCGAGCGGGCGAGCGCGCTCGCCGCACGGTTGAATCGAAAGACAAGGTTGGGATGGCGCGAACGGCCGCCAGAGGAATTTGGTCGCATTTCCGCGCAGCCGCGCGGGCGGCGCGCCATGGCCTGACGGCGGCTGCCTTCGCCATCCTGGTCGCCGGATTTTTCTCCACCGCCTGCGCCGCCGACCCCGTGAAGGGCGAGGCCGCGTTCTCAGCCTCCGGCGGTTACGCGCGGCTGGTGCTCAAGCTCGCCGAGGATGTGAACTCGGAGGTCACGACCGCCGGCTCGATCATCGTGATCCGGTTCAATCGCCCGGTCGATATCGCCGTCGACAAATTGGCGGAATCGGCGCCCGATTATGTTTCTTCCGCCCGCCGCGACCCTGACGGTTCGGCGATCCGGCTGTCGCTGGCGCGCCGGGCGACCATCAACACCATGACCGCCGGCGAGCGCATCTTCGTCGATTTCCTGCCCGATAGCTGGAGCGGCCCGCCGCCGAGCCTTCCGATCGAAGTCGTCCGCGAACTGGCCGAACGGGCGCGCGCGGCTGAACGCGCGTTGCGGATGCAGCGTGCCGCGTCCGAAGCCAAGAAGCGACCGCTCATTCGCGTGCGCGCCCTGATGCAGCCGACTTTCGTGCGCTTTGTGTTCGAGATGCCGGACGGCGTCGGCGTCTCGTCGGTGTTGAACGACCAAAAGCTGACATTGGCGTTCGGCGGCGCGCTCAATTTCGATCTGGCGGACGCCAGGATCGCAGCGCCGCCGAATGTCGCCTCGATCAACCAACGGGTCGAGGGCGACCAGACCGCCGTCGACATCATCCTGATCGGCGACGTTGATATCCACTCCTTCCGCGACGACAGGAACTACATCATCGACGTTGCCTTCCGGCAGCCGGACAACAAGATACCGGTTTCGCCCATGGCCGATGCTTCGCGCGCCGCGAAACCATCGGCACCGGCAATGCCGGCGACCGGAATGGATGCGAAGGAAGCCCCGGCGGAGCAGCATTCCGCCGAAATCGTGCCGCCAACGTCGGAGAGCGTGGCACAGCAGGCTAGAATCGAAATCAGGCCCGATACCGCGGCTAAGACTCAGGGCGCGCCCGAGATGCCGGCGGCGGAGCCGCTCTCCAGGCGAGCCGCTTCCGAACCGTCAACAGCGTCCGAGGCGCCATTGAAGGAAATGCCTTCGGCCATGGTGGAAACACCCAAGCCGGAAGCGCCGAAGCCGGAAGCGCCGAAGCCAGCAGCACCCAATCCGCAGTCATCCAAGCCGGAAACGCCAAGGGCTGAACTTGCCACGCCGGCGCCAAAGGCAACCGTGGCGGCGTCCGATCCGGCGCCGCGTGCCGACACGGGCAAGGAGGCGGGCGAGGGGGCGGTTCTGGTTGAGACCAGGCGCGACAGCGAAGGCTTGCGCCTGATGTTCTCCTTTGGCACGCCGACGCCGGCGGCCTCGTTCCGTCGCGGCGACAGCGTCTGGCTGGTGTTCGATTCGACGAAGTCGCTCGACGTCGAAAAGATCCGCGTCAACGCCGGCGCGCTGATCGGCGATGTCAGCCGGCTGCCGCTGGAGACCGGGCAGGCGATCCGCATTCGCCTCAACCGCCCGCAAATGCAGTCCCTGGTCAGCGACGAGCGCGAAAGCGGCGCCAACTGGACGCTGACCTTCGCCGACACGATGCTGGCGGTGCCGCAGCCGCGATCCGGACGCCGGCGACACGCTGCTGGTGGTGACGGCGCCGCCGCCGATGCGCGGCTTCGTCAAGCGACAAGATTTTGTCGAGCTGTCGCTGCTCGAATCGGTCCACGGCGTGGCCATTCATCCGAACTCAGACGACATCGGCGTCGAGATCGCAGCCGACAAGATCATTCTTGGGCGGCCGGGCGGCTTGACGCTGTCATCGGCAGGCGTCGCGGTCGAGCGCGCGGCGACCGCGGTGCGGCCGATTTTCGATATCGAGGAGTGGAAGAAAAATCAGGCGCAAAGGTTCGTCGGGCGCGAAGACGCGCTGATGCTGGCGATTGCCGCCGCCGAGCCGGATCAGCGCCCGCAAGCCAGGCTCGACCTCGCCCGGTTCTATATGGCGTGGGGCATGTATCAGGAGGCCAAGGGCGAGGCCGAAGTCATCCTCGCAGATCCCGGTGCAAAGGCCGAGGAATCCATCGTTCGCATGGTGCACGCGATCGCATGCATCGTGATCGGGCGGCCCGGGCAGGGCCTGAAGGATCTCGCCAGCCCCGCGATCGGCGACAATTACGATTCGCAATTGTGGAAGGGGCTCGCCTATGCCGGCCAGGGCAGATGGGCGGAGGCGCGCGAGAAATTCAAGAACGTCGATTTCGCGATCGCCTCGTTGCCGCTGGAATTGCAGACCATCGTGACGCTGGAAGCGATGCGCGCCTCACTTGAGGTCAGGGACTATGCCGGCGCCGCCAGGCGGCGCAGCGAGCTGGACGTCATCGGCGTGCCGGCGGCGACCAGGCCCGCGGTAGCGGTGTTGCGCGGCCGGCTTGCCGAGGCGCTCGGGCACGACCAGGACGCGCTCGACGAATACAAATTCGCGGTGAACTCTTCCGATCGCGCGGCCGCGGCCGAAGCCAAGCTGCTCGAGGTCGTGCTGCGGCAAAAGCGCGGCGAGATCAATCAGGCCGAGACCTTGCGCGAACTCGAGACCCTGGCTGCGATCTGGCGCGGCGATGCGGTCGAGGTGAAAACGCTGCAAATGATGTCGCGGATCTATTCCGAAACCGCGCGCTACCCGGAATCGCTTGCCGCGGCGCGGGGCGCAACCAGGCTGCAGCCCAATTCCGAAGCCTCGCGGCTGGCCCAGGACGAAGCGTCCGCGCTGTTTACGCAGATCTTCCTTAGCCCCAAGGGCGACGAGCTTCCGCCGATCGAAGCGCTCGGCATGTTCTACGAGTTCCGGGAATTGACGCCGATCGGCCGGCGCGGCGACGAGATGATCCGGCGTCTGTCGGACCGGCTGGTTGCGGTCGATCTGCTTGATCAGGCCGCAGAGCTCCTGCAGTACCAGGTCGATCACCGCCTGGAGGGGGCGGCGCGCGCGCAGGTCGCGGCGCGCCTTGCCATGGTGTACCTGACCAACCGCAAGCCGGACCGCGCCATCGCGGCACTTCGCTCCACCCGCATCGCCGATCTCTCCGGCGAATTGCGCCAGCAGCGGCTGTTGTTGGAGGCGAGGGCGCTGAGCGACGTCGGCCGCCATGAACTTGCGCTTGACATCATCTCCAACATCTCCGGGCGCGAAGCGATCCGCCTGCGCTCCGACATCTACTGGGCGTCGCGTCAATGGCGCGAGTCCTCCGAACAGATCGAACTCTACTACGGCGAGCGCTGGCGCGATTTCAAGCCGCTGGATGCGGCGGAGAAGAGCGACGTGCTGCGTGCCATCGTCGGATATGCGCTGGCCGAGGACAGAATCGGCCTGGCGCGCTTTCGCGAGAAATTTGGGCCGCTGATGAGCGGGGAGACCGACCGGCTGGCGTTCGATACCGCGAGCAGACCGGGCGCTGCCTCCAGCGCCGAATTCGCCGCGATCGCCAAGATGGCGGCGGGCGTCGACACGCTGGAAGGCTTCCTGCGCGAGATGAAGGCCCGCTTCCCGGACGCGGTTGCCAAGGCGATGCTGCCAGCGGAAACGGCGAAGCCCGAACCGGTCTCGACCGGATCGCTGCCGAGGATCATCGGACTGACGCGGGCGGATGCGGCGAGGTAATTTGGTGCAAGGCGCCAGCCGCCGAAATTTCGAATCTGAATATTCTACATCGTCGAGCATACCTCGGCTTCAGGCGGACGCGCCGGCGCCTCGGGCCCGCTTGGTTTGCCGACGTTTGGCGGCCCTTGGCTGGATTGTTCCGACCGTTTGCAGCGTGAGCAGCGCGTTGCGCACAATTGTGAGCGCAGGGTCGTTCGGCTTGTTGCGATGCTCGATGAGGGCGAGGGTGCGCGGGAGTGGCGGCTGCAGTGGCCGCACGATGAAATCGGACATGTGCATCGCGACCGCCACTTCGGGCACAATCGCCATGCCGAGATTGGAGGCAACGGCGCTCTTCAACGCCTCGATCGTGCCTAAGGGCATCGGCGCTCGCGATGACGGTTCCTGCGCCGCGGACAACCACCCCAGGACCAGCGGATGTGCCGCACTGCTCGGATGCTCCACCAGCAGAGCCTGCCGCGCAACATAGTCGGGCGTGATCTCGTCGGGAACGCCTCGCGTTCCGATTGGGAATATGGCCACCAGCTGCTCGGGACATAGCGGGGTAATCTTGAGCCGCTTCTCCTCGACCGGCAGGTTCACCAGCGCGAGGTCAACCCTGTTCTGGACGATGTTCTCGACGCTGTTTGGTGTCGGCGCATTGGTGACGACGAGGTCGATGCCGGGGTGATCGAGGCGTACTCTATTTAGAATTGGCGGCAACCTGTATATCATTGATGACAGCGTCGTGCCGACACGCACGCGGCCGATCCAGCCTTCGCAAAAACGGCGCATTGTCGCATCGACGAGATCGCACTCGTGGAAAATGCGCTGCGCAGCCTCGACGAGCACGCGGCCCGGCGCCGTGGCGTGTGCTTGCTTGCCCAGGCGCTCGATCAAGCGCACCTTAAAACGTCGTTCGAGTTCGCGTATCTGCAGACTGACCGCCGGCTGCGTCAGGTTGAGGCGCCGCGCCGCGGCAGAGAAGCTCCCGCGCTCGACCACCTCGAGAAAAGTCCGCAGCTGATCGAGATTGAGGCCGCGCATGCAAAGTTGTCCTTATCAAAACGATTGAAACATGAAATTTGCTCTAATCCGAGGCTGCGTACAAACTGGTCGATCTTGGTCGCGAATTATCCGATGTCAATCCTCGGAGAAAACAAGATGCTTCAGACTGTCATTCTCACTGCGTAGCCAGTCAATTCTTGCGGACCGTGATCTCTTTCCTCGGAGAAGATGGCAGGCTCGCGCGCCAGGCCATCCATACGTCAGCGGTCCTGACTTGAAGGACGTGCTCTGGGATCGCCGACGTTGCGCTCACCATCGTGGAAAGTGCCGAGGAGAGGGCGTATTGTGGCGTGGGTCTTCAAAATCTTGAGCGGACTTCTCTGTCCGGCGAAAAGCGATTTCAATGATTGCGCGTTCGTAAGGAGGGACTCTCATGAAGCTGCTCACATCGTTCCTGATCGCAGCAGGGATTTCAAGCCTCATCTCCATAGCCGCCCCGGCCAGGGCCGCTGCGCCCGAGTCCAACAACCAGATCACCATCCTCTACGACGCATTCGGGGCCGATCCGTCGATGTCCAAGGACTGGGGCTTCTCCGCTCTCGTGGAGGTCGCCGGAAAACGGATCTTGTTCGACACCGGGAATGACGCCGGCATATTTGCAGCCAATGTGAAGGCAAAGGGAGTTGACCTGAAAACGCTCGACTTCGTTGTTCTGTCGCACCGGCATTCGGACCACATGGCCGGCTTGAATTATGTTTTGAGCGTCAATCCGACCGTGAAGGTCTACGCGCCCAAGGAAGGATTCGGCATCTATGGCTCGTCGCTGCCGTCGAGCTTCTACCGAAAAGACCAATCATTGCCGCCGGAGATGCGCTACTATGGCGGCGCTCCGCCTGAAGTCATGAAGTTCGGCGCCGCATGGCAAGGGGCCAATTTCGAATTGATCGACAAGACCACCGAAATCGTTCCAGGGATGACGCTGATAGCGTTGGTGTCCGATACTCCCGGCACGAAGGAGCTCAAGGAGCTGTCTCTTGCTATCAACACGCCTGAGGGTGTGGTGCTGGTCGTTGGCTGCTCGCATCCGGGGATTGAAAGGATCGTCGAGGCCGCGGCGGCCATCAATCCCAGGATTCATCTGATCGCCGGCGGCTTTCACCTTGTCATCGCCTCTGACGAGGTTATCGCAAAAGCAGTGGTGGCACTGAAAGATACCTTCAAGGTCGAAAACGTTGCGCCGGGGCACTGCACCGGCGAGCCAACGTTCGCGGCATTGAAGAAAGCTTTCGGTGACCGGTACCTTTATGCGGGTCTCGGCACTTCGCTTCCGCTTGGCGCGAACACGGGCTCCGACACGCGACGTGGCGAAGGGCCGGCGCTGCAGCAGGATGACCTGACCACCTATCGCAGGCTCGCGCGCCGCGAAGATCCGTTCGGTATCCTGCAGGCGCGACGGTTACGAACAAAAGCTTCGCAACTGTGAGGATGCGTGCCGCTCGCAGCGGACAGTCACGCGATTTTGCCTCCATTCTGCCGACATAAAGAGCAGCGCCAGAAAGCGCTCGCACCTTAGAACGCCGCTCGAGCTCGCCGCAGACTGACCGCCGGTTGCGTCAGGTTGAGGCGCCGTGCCGCGGCAGAGAAGCTGCCGCCTCGACCACCTCGAGGAAGGTCCGCAGCGGATCGGGGTTGAGGCTGCGCATGCAAAGTTGTCCTTATCAAAACGATTGAAACATAAAATTTGCGTTACCTCCAAGGTGGATACAAGCTCGGCGAACTGGGGCGCGAACGATCCGATCTCAATCCTTCGGAGAACACGAGATGCGCCAGATTGTCATTGTCACTGCTGCCGCGTGGATTGCCGTCATCGTCGCTCTCGTCGGCGCGACCGCCATGATAGTTACTGGTCCGCAAAAGGCCGATGTTGCCGCGATATCGAGTCCGATCGATATCGTGCAAATGACGAGGGATGCGAAGAACCTTCCCGTTGAGCAGTTCGATACATTCTGAGGCCGTGCGGAACGGTACCAACATGTCTTTGGGTCGAAGGCATTGGAGGTGGCAAATGACAATTATGGATCGGCCGCTCTCACATGCGACCGCACGGCAGATGATATTCAAGCAGATTGCGCTGCTTTGCGCGGCTGGTTTGCTGGTCTGGCTGATGTTGATGACTTATGGCCTGGATCTGAGCCCTGGCTTTTTCTGACGGCACCTAAAGCGCGATGAGATTAAGTTAGGTCGTCATCGCGCCTTAGGTTTTTGATTGAGCGTGATCTTTTCGGAAAACCGGTGTCCACTTTTCCGGATCATGCTCTAGACGCTCCTCGTTCGACACTGTGAGGGTTCGATGCTTCGCATTGCCTTATGACGGGCTTCGATTATTCCCGCAGCCGCCGGGCCAACGCCGCAACGAAGCGGTCGCAATCCGCCTCGTCGTTGAAGACGTGAGGCGAAATGCGTAGGCGGCCAAGACGGGCTGCGACATAGACGCCTTCGGTGGCAAGTCCCTCGACGAGTCCTGCCGGCATCCCGTGCTTGAAATCAAGGCTCAGGATGTGCGGCGCGCGCAGGTGACGCTCCGGCACGCTGACGCCGAGATCGCGCACGCCGTTGGCGATCCGCTCGGTCAGCATGGCGAGACGTTGCACAATGGCTGCCGCGCCCCATTGCGCCATCATCTCCATGCCGATTGCGGCCATCTCCATTGAAATGAAATGGTCGCGCTCGCCCATGTCGAAGCGCCTGGCATCGGCGACATAGCTGAGATCTGAGAAATAGACGGCATTCTCCGCGCGCACGTCACGGCGGCCGAACGCGGTCTGCTCCAGTGGAATGCCGCCCTGATGGCGTTTGGCGATATAAAGAAAGGCCCTGCCGTAGGGGCCGAGCAGCCATTTGTAGGTCGGGAAGATCACAAAGTCCGGATCGAGGCGCGTCACGTCCATCGTCAGCACGCCGACGCCGTGGGTCGCGTCGATGAGAAAGAGGGCGCCTTGCCGCCGCAGCGCCGCCGCCACTTTTTCCATATCGATCAGCCCGCCGTCCGACCAGTGCACCGACGAGATCGAGGCGAGGCCGACCGGCGGCGCGCCTGCTCGTTCGATCGCGGCGAGGACCGCCGCTGTCCAGTCGCCGTTACCGGGCTGGCGGACTGTCTCAATGACAAAGCCCTGCGCGTCGGCCCGGGCGTGCCATTCCAGCACCGGCGAGGAATGATCGTTTTCCAGCACGAGGACGCGCGCGCCGCGGGGGATCGTCACCACCTTGGCCGCCGTCGCCACGCCGTAGCCGACCGAGGGGATCAGCGCGATGTCGGCGGGATCGGCATCGATCAGGCGGGCGGCGGCAGTGCGCGCGCGCTCGTGCTGCGTGTTGGCGAACGCGGCGTCGAGTATCCAGGGAGTGGCTTTGCGGAGAACCGCAGCACGGCCGGCCTCCTGGGTTTTCAGCGGCAACGGGCTGTAGGAGGCCGAATTCAGGTAGCAGACATGGCGCGGCATCTCGAACAGGTCGCGTTGGCAGGCAAGCATTGGCGTCTCACTGGAACGGCTGAAACAACGGAATGACTTGATAAGGATCAGCTCAGGAGCGCCAAGTCCAGAGTTCGGTTCATCCCAGATATTCGAGCACGTGCAGGCCGGCGTTCCAATCGCTCGCATAGATCAATCCATCCCGCGTCACATAAAGATCGGCTGTCTTGGCGGCGAGCGCGATGTTGGGCCGCGGGTCGATCAATTTGGCCGGTGCGGGCGGCAGCCAGAACGCCAGCTCCTTTGGCGCGAACTGATCTTTGAGGTCGAAAACGCGCACCCCGCCGGCGTTGTAGGTGGCGAAAATGGTTTGCTCGCTCTGGAACGAACCTGGCCGGTTCTCATGCAGATTGTGCGGACCGAAGGTGCCGGCGGCGGCGCAGTAGTCACGGTCATGCGGTACCGGCATGGTTGCGATCGTCACGGGATTTTCCGGGACCCGCACATCGACCACGAAGATCTGGAACAGCCCTTTGGCGCACTTCTCCGCGTTCGCCTCGTCCGCCACCACGGCGAGATTGCGCCCCGGCAGCGGCAACGGGGTGTGGGTGCCGCCGGGAAATGGCGGCGACCAGTTGATGCGCGACAATAATTTCGGCTGGGCGGCATCGCTGACATCATGGATGGTGAAGCCGCCGTCGCGCCAGGCGCCAAAACCAAGTTTGCCTGCGACGATCATGTGATGCAGCGCATAGCGCTTGCCTTTGGGCGCGTTCGACACCTCGCCGGCGGCGCGGTTCATGCCCGGCAGCCACCATTTCGAGACGATCACCGGTTTGGTGATCTCCTGCAAGTCGACGATGCACAGGCAGTGATCGGTGAAGCCGTCGAAGTGCGCCGAAACATAAGCGTAACGCCCGCCCATCCAGGACAAGCGGTTGATGCCCAATCCCGGCATTTCCAGAAACGCGATCTCGCGCATTTCGGTAGGTTTGGAGATGTCGTGGATCGACAGCCCGCTGCGGAAGGTCTTGCGCCTGGTGATGCTGTCGGCGAGGCTGTTCTCGAAATAGCCGCGCTGGTCGCTATAGGTCTGCATGGCGACGATATTTGCGCCGTTGGCAACGAGCAAGAGATCGTCCGATGATTGCAGATGATGCGTCCTTGTGTATTGCCCGGCGGTGAAAAAACTCACCGGCTTCAGACGACGCGCGTCGCTGGCATCCAGGATGGTCACGCCGTCGCTGAACATGTGGCCGACATAGAGGTGGTTGCGGTTTGACATGATCTGGACGCTGTCCGGACGTCCGCCAATGTCGCTGTAGGAAAGATGCTTGATCCCGTGACCGATCCCCTCCGGCGGGATCGGCTGGTCCTCGGCGTGGGCGGCACCGGGCATCCCGGCCAGCGCCGCCATGCCCAGCAAGCTCTGCAAGTGCGCGCGCCGGCTCTGCATCGCGTCCCCCCTTGTTTTTGATTACGCTCTCACTTTGGCAGGCGAGCAACGAAGAACTCGGGAGTGAGCGTGACCCTGGCCTTGATGGAATTTGCGATGAAGCAGTGGGCTTCGACGCTTTCCATGGTTTTGCGAGCAGGCCCGAGCTCGGCTTCGCTCTTGAGGGTGACGCAGGGTCGGACCGCGACTTCGGTGATCTGGTATTTTCCCTCGATGTTCTCGAGAAAGCCTTCGGCTTCGCTTTCATATCCGACCAGGGTCAGACCTTGGGTTTGAGCGAGCGTGAGGAACGTCAGCATCATGCAGGTATTCAGCGAGCCGACGAGCAACTCCTCGGGCGCCCAAATGTCAGGCTCACCTTTGAATTCCGGTGGGCTGCCGACAATGACATTCGGTTTTCCCGCTGCCGACAGCATACCACGCCGGGCCGAACTCCAGGTGGTTTTGGCCTTATAATGGAAAGACTTGTAAGCTCTCTTTGCTGGATCCATGAAAGCCTCCGAGGCCACAACCGGTCCGCCGTCGCTAGCGTCCGTCGTACTGTTCAGGTCCCATCGCAAAGGCCCATTGCTCGTGGCCGGCCGCGTAGGTGCGGTTGGTCTGCGCCGGATTGCGGTTGACGAGCGGACGCAGGTACATCGGATGGGTGGCGCTGCGCACTTCGTGCTCGACCGTGAACAGGTGCCTGCCATCAGCGGGATCGACGATGTCGCGAAAGCGGTATTGGTATTGGTTGTCTTCCTGGGAGACCAGGCCGCGCTCCGCGAGCAGTCGGTGGGGAGCTGAGAAATTCGTGATGTAAATCTGCACGTGATGGCCGTCGTAATCCGGCTGCGGGGAATCGGTCTCGCGGAATTGCAGATATTGATCCTTTCCGACCTTCACGCGCGCCAAGGCGCCGTCGCCGTTGTTCGGTTCGGCTGGTATTCCCATAAATTTTGGATAGAAGGCGCAAATGCCTTTGGTGGTCCCGCGCGGTACCTCGAATTCGACATAGGGAATGCCGAGTGTGATGCGCCCGAAGCGCGCGGCATCTGGTTCATAGCAGCGC
>VAZG01000521.1 GCA_005885285.1 Alphaproteobacteria bacterium
GACCATCATGTTGCTGGAGTTGCCCAGCGACTTGATGATTTGCGGAATGAAAATCAGCATGCCGAGGCTAGCCGTGACGATGCCGAGATAGTTCAACGCCAAGAGCAGCACCTTGGGATTGTAGAGTGCCTGCCACAGCGTGAATTTGCGCACCGCCTCGGTGGCGTGGCGCTCAGTGGCGATCTTGGCGACGAGCCAGTCGCGCTCCTCCGGGTTAAGGGACTTTGCTTGCTCGGGCTTGTCCGTCAGCACGAAGAATGTGATCACCCCGATCACCACGGTTGGGATCGCCTCGGCGATGTACATGACTTGCCAACCCCTAAGACCGAACAGGCCATCGAGGCCGAGCAGCCCGGTCGAGATCGGCGCGCCGATCGCCACTGCCACCGGCAGGCCGACCAGGAAGCCCGACACGATGCGGGCGTGATGATGGCTCGGGAACCAATAGGTGAAGTAGAGAATGATGCCGGGAAAGAATCCGGCTTCGGCGACGCCGAGCAGGAAACGCACGATCGCGAAAGTCGTCGAATCCGTGACCACGGCGGTCAGCCCCGCCAGGATTCCCCAGGTGATCATGATGCGGGCGATCCATATTCTGGCGCCGACCTTTTCCAGGATCACGTTGCTCGGTACCTCGAAAATGAAATAACCCCAGTAAAACAGGCCGACCGCGAACCCGAAGGTGCCGGCCGACATGCCGAGGTCGCCACGCATGGTGAGGCCGGCGAAGCTGACATTGATCCGATCGATGTAGGCGAGCACGTAAGACAGGACAGCAAACGGCAAGAGCCGCAGATAGACCTTGCGCATAGTCGATCGTTCGAGCGTGCGATCCATAATTTCCTCCCCGGGGATAATGTGGCCGGCCCGGCTTAAAGCCGATGTTCCGATCTTTCAGAAAATTCCTTACTCGGCGTGCCCGTCGATGATCGGGCCGAACAACTGCCAACTCCCGCCGGTGAAGCGCATCATCTGCACCTGTTCGATCGGATAGAAATCGGTCGGCGAGGTCTTGATGTGGATGCCCGGGATGTAGGTGTCGATTTCGAAATCCATGTTCGCGACCACCTTCATCACGTTGTCGCGGGTGAGGTCATCACCGCAGCGCGTAAGCACGTAGACCAGCGCGGTCGACAGGTTATAGCCGGTGAGCGGCCCGCTCTCGGACTTGTCGGCTTCCGGATAATATTTCGCCATGAAGGCGCGGAATTTCTGCATGCCGGGATGGCTGTCCCACTGCGGATCGGTGACATCCATCTGGTAGTAGGCGCTGAGGATGCCTTTGGCGTTATCGAGCCCCGCGGGCTTGAGCACCGCGCCGACCGAGGCCGACACGTTGCTCATGATGTGGACCGGATGCCAGTCGAGCTCGGCAAGCTTCTTGATCGCCTGCGCTGCGAATTTCGGGGTGGCGATGTTGACAAAGATATCCGGATTGGCGGATTTGATCGCCACCACCTGGGAGTCGATGGTCGGCATCGCCACCTCGTAGGGGATGCTGGTGACGACCATGCCGTCATATTTGTCGCGCAGCACGTCCCTCAATCCGAGAACGTAGTCCTTGCCGAAATCGTCGTTCTGGTACAACAGGCCGATCCTGGCGTTCGGATAGTGCTGCAGGATGTAGGTCGCATAGATGCGCGCTTCCGCCCGGTAATTCGGCTGCCAGCCGATGGTCCAGGGGAAATGTTCAGGGTCGCCCCAGCGCGACGCGCCGGTAGCGACGAATAGCTGCGGCACCTTCATGGTGTTCATGTATTTCTGGATCGCGGCGTTGCTCGCGGTGCCGAGCGGGGCGAAAATCAGGAAGACCTCGTCGCTCTCGACCAGCTTGCGCGCCTGCTCCACGGTTTTCGGCGGGCTGTAGGCGTCATCATAGCTGATGAAGTTGATCTTGCGGCCGTTGACCCCGCCATTGTCGTTGATCATCCGGAAGTAGGCGCTCATGGTCTTGCCAATGATGCCATAGGCCGAGGTCGGCCCCGAATACGGCATGATGTTGCCGATCTTGATCTCCGTGTCGGTGACGCCGGGGCTGTATTTTTTCTGCGCGGCGGCCGGCACTGCGGCGAGCGCGAGGCTAAGAATCAGCCCGGAAAGGCCAAGCTTTTGAGTGAGATGCGGCCGGATGCAGCGTGTCCAGATGGAATGCTTCGCGCAGCGCTTCATGAGCTTCCCCCTCGGGCCAGGAGTGACGGCGATTTCCTCGATGTTTTTTCTTGAGGCGTGGACGATAGCAGGGGGAAGGGGATGCAGGAAGCGGCGTGCGGCGGGAATGAAGTCGGATCTGCAGCGGGCGATGGTCGCGCGGGCTCACGACGCAACGCAGCAAATTGACGCCGCTCCGGGCCGCGGCCATGGTGGAGGTTTCCAGCGGCTCGCTTCGGCTTAGAGATTGGATTAGGTCGCAATACTCATATCGACAAAAAGCGAGAACGCATCTTGCGCTCTCGCTTTTGAATCAGGGCTTAGTTCTTTGCCCGCCGGAGGAAGCCG
>VAZG01000522.1 GCA_005885285.1 Alphaproteobacteria bacterium
TCGGTTGGCCGCCGGCGCGTCCGGCGGCTGATGAAAAAGCTCGGGCTGTGGGCGGTCAGGCCGAAGCGGAACACCAGCAAGCGGCATCCCGAGCACAAGGTCTACCCATACCTTCTGCGCGGCAAGACGATCGACCAGCCGAACCAGGTGTGGGCAGCTGACGTAACGTACATACCGATGCAGCAAGGGTTTTTGTACCTGGTCGCGATCATCGACTGGGCAACCCGCCGGGTGCTGTCCTGGCGGCTGTCAAACACGCTGACGGCGGGGTTCTGTGTCGAGGCACTGAGCGAGGCGCTCGCCCGGTTCGGCAATCCCGGCATCTTCAATACTGATCAAGGCGCGCAATTCACCAGCGACGAGTTTACCAAGGTGCTGCGGGATCACGGGATCGAGATCAGCATGGATGGACGCGGGCGCTGCCACGACAACATCTTCGTCGAGCGCTTGTGGTGGACCGTGAAGCACGAATGGGTCTACCTGCGCCCCGCGGCCAACGGCATCGAACAGAAGCGCAGCCTTGCCGAGTTCTTCGACTGGTATAATCTGCGGCGTCCGCATCAGGCGCTCAGCTGGCGAACACCGGACGAGGCTTACCTCGGCCAATCAACGGCTGAGACGGCACTGGCCGCCTGACGCCATGCCAAGCAGGTGCTGTGAATTTGTGGACAGTCGGCTGCGCCGATCCCCGCCTGACCGCGCAAGCGCGGTCCCCTATGGACAAGCCGGGGAAAACGCAATGCGTTTCCCCCACCTTGCCCACAGGTCGGCGGCTGACCACAAGCTTCACAGCACCCGGCAACAACACGAGATGAACCTGATTTCGGGGAATGGTGAAACCAGTAGCCGGCTACCGGCCTTTAGCTTACTCCTCCCCGGAACCTGTCCAAACAACCGGGACCGTCGCAGTCGGCATCGCTCCATCATGCCGACGCTTACATCGGGCAATACCAATGCGACCGCGATCATGATCAGTGAGAAGGCGGCGGAGATATGTTGGAGATATGTTAATGCCGCAACCTGACTAGTGTAAAGATTCCAAAATATCAATACGTTGGGTTTGGTTTTTCACTTTCGGCAAGATGTGGTAAGAGGAGGATAGGGGATTGGATTGGGGGGTCCAATGGTTGCACCTCGTCGAGTGATCGCATTGCCGAGTGATGCAAGGCAGCGACAACGTTTGCTGGAGATTTCTCGGTCTCGGACCGAGCCCACGGGTCGTGTCGAGCGGGCGCGGATTATTTTGGCCTATCTGGACGACCCATCGGCCTACGCCGTGGCGCGCGCGATCGGGGTGACGCAGCAGACGGTGACACGCTGTCTCGAGCGAGCCGCAGAATTGGGGGTGATCGAGGCGCTGGACGATCGGCCGCGGGCGGGACGCGATCCGGTCATGACCGCCGAAGCGAAGACCTGGCTGGTGGCATTGGCGTGCCGCAAGGCCAAGGAATTGGGTTATCCCCACGAGCTGTGGACCACCCGGCTGCTCGCCGCACACGCTCGCCAGCACGGACCGACCGCCGGGCATCCGAGCCTGGCGAAGCTGGCCCAGGGAACGGTCTGCAAGATCCTGGCGGAGCACGAGGTCAAGCCGCACAAAGTGCGCTACTACTTGGAAAAGCGTGATCCCGAATTCGAGCCCAAGATGGCTGAAATCCTCTGTGTCTACCGGCAAATGGCGATGCTGCGTGGGCAAGCGGAGAGTGGGGAGAGCCAGGGCGAAGACGGCGGCGGGAGCCTCGCCATCGTCTCGTATGACGAGAAACCCGGGATCCAGGCGATCGCCACAACCGCGCCGGATCGCCCACCCCTGCCTGGCAAAAGCCCGACGGTGATGCGCGATCACGAATACCAGCGCCACGGCACCCTGACCCTGATGGCAGGGATCGATCTCCTCACCGGTCACGTCCATGCCCTAGTCAAGGAACGCCACCGCAGCCGCGAATTCATCGAGTTCCTCAAGCTGCTTGACGCGGCCTACCCCGCCGATACCGCCATTGAGATCATTCTCGACAACCACTCCGCCCATGTCTCGTGCGAGACCACAACCTGGCTCGCCGCGCAGCCGATCGGGCGCTTCACCTTCACGTTCACGCCGACCCATGGCTCGTGGCTCAATCTCATCGAAGGCTTGTTCTCCAAGCTGGCACGCTCGCTATTGCGCCATATCCGCGTCAGCTCCAAACACGAACTCGAGGACCGCCTGATGGCCTTCATCAACAACATCAACCGCCAGCCTGTCGTCCACACCTGGCGTTATAAAATCGACCGTGCAGCCTGACACCATAGGTCGGTTATTTCGGAAACACAGTACTAGTGCTTAATTGCATTAAAATATGATATTTTGTATGATGCCCGAGGTTTCCCTACCAGATACGGAATTATTGACACCTAATGCGCGCGCGAGTCCGCGGCAGTTTTACTGGGTTTTCGGGGA
>VAZG01000523.1 GCA_005885285.1 Alphaproteobacteria bacterium
GTGAAAGCGCGCGTCACCGTTACGCTGAAGTCCGGCATTCTAGATCCGCAAGGCAAGGCCATCGAAGGCGCGCTGAAATCGCTCGGCGTCGATGGCGTCGCCAGTGTGCGTCAGGGCAAGGTGTTCGACATCGAGCTTGCAGGTTCCGACAAAGACAAAGCGGAAGCCGCGCTGAAGGATGCCGCCGACAAGCTGTTGGCGAATACGGTGATCGAGAATTACCGGGTCGAGGTTCTGAGCTAGCGCATGATGGCTTGGAGTCGAGTCGGCTCGGATCACCTCGCCCCGCTTGCGGGGAGAGGTCGGATCGCCGTCGGCGATCCGGGTGAGGGGGACTCTCAACGAGCGCGGTCCGTAGAGAGTCCCCCTCACCCCAACCCTCTCCCCGCAAGCGGGGCGAGGGAGAAGTGGACCGTTGCGCTTCAACCTAACCTCATAATGCTCTTGGCTACCGCCCGATGAAATCCGCCGTCCTCGTCTTTCCCGGAATCAATCGCGAGCGTGACATGGCGCGTGCGCTGCGGCTGATCTCGGGCCATGAGCCCGCGATGGTCTGGCATGCCGAGGCATCGCTGCCTGATGGCACCGATCTCGTCGTGGTGCCCGGCGGATTTTCCTACGGCGACTATTTGCGCTGCGGGGCGATTGCCGCGCGCGCGCCGGTGATGGATGCGGTGCGCGCGTTCGCAGCCCAAGGCGGTCTCGTGCTCGGCGTCTGCAACGGCTTTCAGATCCTGTGCGAAGCAGGCCTTCTGCCCGGCGTGCTGATGCGCAACGCGCAATTGAAGTTCATCTGCCACGATGTTCACTTAAGGGTCGAGCGTTCCGACACGCCGTTCACGCGCGGCTATAACGCCGGGCAGGTGATCCGCGTGCCGATCGCGCATGGCGAGGGCAACTACGAAGCGGACGAAGAGACGCTCAAGCACCTCGAAGGCGAGGGGCGGGTGCTCTATCGCTACTGCTCGCCCGAGGGCGTGGTGGATGATGCCTCCAACATCAACGGCGCCGCGCACGCCATCGCGGGCATTGTGAACGATCGCGGCAATGTGCTCGGCATGATGCCGCACCCGGAAAACCACGTCGAAGACATCATGGGCTGTACCGACGGCCGCGGCCTGTTTGCAGGCCTTGTCGCGCAACTGGAAAACGCGGCGTAAGTCTCCGTAACGCAAGCACAGCAATAACAATCGCGTGTGGCTGACCGGCCGCTACGACCGCGAGGCTTGCTTGAACACCGGCTGGCCCTGTTTGAGCTTGTCGACAAGCTCATACTCGATGAGCGCGCCGCTCTCGGCAACGGTCAAGAGCGCCATCGATGTCTCGGCATCCTGTCTCGGCCGTATCGCGTCTTGGGCGGCATTGCGGTAACCGATCGGCAGGCAATAGCCTTTGCCGTACTCCATCTCGGCGACCCCGTCGACCTCGGCCCAGATATCGCGACCATAGAAGAACCTTGTTTTGAGATCCCGGGTCACCACCAGGGTTGAGTCTTCGTAACAACTGATGACAAGATCGCTGGCTACCAGGTTCCCGTCGATCGCCGTGACCTTGCCCCAGTCGTTGTTGGAGGCGCGGCAGCTCACGTTGCCGAGCGCGATGAAGACGCCGTTGCCATCGAAGCCTTTCGCGTGCGGTGTGGCACTCGCGCGACACGGCAGGCTTCGGGTAAGAGTGCCGGACCCGAATCTGTGGAGCACCACTTCGCGTTGCGCCGGATCCGAAGAACGCAGAAGGGAGCAACCGGCGGGAATGCCTGGCCCGCCCGCAAAGCTCTGGACAGCGCAAAAATGCGCCATAAAAGGCCTTTTCGCAGCCCTTCGATCTCCCTAGAAAGGGACCTCAGCCCCTGCAAGAAGCCGCATGAACGAACCCAGGATCACCCCCGAACTCGTCGCTGCCCACGGCCTCAAGCCGGACGAGTATGAGCGCATTTTGAAGCTGATCGGGCGAGTGCCGAGCTTCACCGAGCTTGGGATCTTCTCGGCGATGTGGAACGAGCACTGCTCGTACAAATCCTCGCGCATTCACTTGCGAGGTTTGCCGACGAAGGCGCCCTGGGTGATCCAGGGGCCGGGCGAGAACGCGGGCGTGATCGACATCGGCGACGGCCAGGCGGTGGTGTTCAAGATGGAGAGCCACAACCATCCGAGCTACATCGAGCCCTATCAGGGCGCGACCACCGGCGTCGGCGGCATTTTACGCGACGTCTTCACGATGGGCGCTCGCCCGATCGCCTGCCTCAACGCGTTGAGCTTTGGCGCCCCGGAACATCCCAAAACGCGCCATCTGGTGTCGGGTGTCGTCGCCGGCATCGGCGGCTACGGCAATTCGTTCGGCGTGCCGACCGTCGGCGGTCAGGTGCGTTTCCACGCCCGCTATGATGGCAACATCCTGGTCAATGCGATGGCGGTCGGGCTCGCCGAGACGACCAAGATCTTTTACGCGGCGGCGTCGGGCGTGAACATGCCGATCGTCTATCTTGGCTCCAAGACCGGCCGCGACGGCATTCACGGCGCCTCGATGGCGTCGGCCGAATTCGACGACGATTCGGCGGAGAAACGCCCGACGGTGCAGGTCGGCGATCCCTTCGCGGAAAAGCTATTGCTGGAAGCCTGCCTCGAGATCATGGAAGCCGGTTGCGTGATCGCGATCCAGGACATGGGCGCGGCGGGGCTGACATGCTCGGCGGTCGAGATGGGCGCCAAGGGCGACCTCGGCGTCGACCTTGATCTCGATCGCGTCCCAACGCGCGAGACCGGCATGAGCGCCTACGAGATGATGCTCTCGGAAAGCCAGGAGCGCATGCTCATGGTGCTCAAACCCGAAAAGGAAAAACAGGCCGAAGCCATCTTCAAGAAGTGGGGATTGGATTTCGCCGTGGTCGGCTACACCACGCCGAGCAAGCGCTTTGTCGTGAAGCACGGCGGCGACGTTATGGCTGACCTGCCGATCAAGGAATTGGGCGACGAAGCGCCGGTCTATGACCGGCCGCACGTCGCCTCACCGCCGCAGCCGATCATCCATGCGCGCGACGTCGAGCCGCCGCTTGGAATTTCGCGGGCGCTGGAAAAGCTGATCGGAACGCCCGAGCTCTGCTCCAAGCGCTGGGTCTGGGAGCAATATGACCACGTCATTCTCGGCAATACCGTCCAGCGTCCCGGCGGCGACGCCGCCGTGGTACGGGTCGACGACGGACCGAAGGGGCTCGCGCTCACCGTCGACGTCACGCCGCGCTATTGCGAGGCCGATCCCTATCAAGGAGGAAAGCAGGCAGTGGCGGAAGCCTGGCGCAACATCACCGCCGTGGGCGGACGGCCGCTTGCCATCACCGACAATCTCAATTTCGGCAATCCGGAGCGGCCGGAGATCATGGGTCAGTTCGTCGGCTGCCTGAAGGGAATCTCGGAGGCCTGTCGCGCGCTGGATTTCCCGGTCGTGTCCGGCAACGTCTCACTCTACAACGAGACGCGATTTCCTGGAGAAGAATTGGGCCGCGGCATCCTGCCGACGCCCTCGATCGGCGGCGTCGGCCTGCTCGACGATTTCACCAAATCCGCGACGCTTTCATTCAAAGCGCCAGGCGAGGCGATCCTGTTGATCGGCGAGACCCACGGCTGGCTTGGGCAATCCGTTTACTTGCGCGATATCTGCGGCCGCGAAGAGGGCGCGCCGCCGCCGGTCGATCTCGTTGCCGAGAAGCGCA
>VAZG01000524.1 GCA_005885285.1 Alphaproteobacteria bacterium
CTACATCGTGACGGTGCCGGCTGAACAAGCAGGATTGGTACTGGCCAAGATGAGGGGCGCCGGTGTGCCCTGCACGCGGATCGGCACCACCGGCGGCAACGCCATCACTGTGGCAGGGGAAGCGCCGGTTTCGATCAATTCGTTAGTTTCGGCCTTCGAGCGCTGGTTGCCAGCTTACATGAACGGCGCAAGCTAACCGGCTGAAAGGCGGGTTGGATCTTCACGGCAGATCTGCGACTGCCAGAAGCAT
>VAZG01000525.1 GCA_005885285.1 Alphaproteobacteria bacterium
AGGAATTCCATGTCGTCCTGGTAATAGGCGTTGCCGAAGCGATAGGCGGTGCCGGGGGCGACCGCGGTCATGAAACCTTCTGCGATCCCAGCCACGGCGAGCGCCGCCTTTAAGTTGGCGATGTCGGCGGCCACCGCCCTGCTGGCCGATATAAGTCAGCTTGCCAACGCAGAGCGGACCCGTCGTCGGTCGTGGCCCCATCGACACACCGGATTCGAGATCGCCATAGGCTGCGGCAAAGCGCTGGTGGTCGCGGCGGTCGTCTTGGCTGGTCAGGACGATCTCGCCCGGACGCGAGCGCCGCGGCGTGCGGCCGTAAGGGCCGGGCGCCCCGAATGGGATCCGTATGGCTTTCTGGGATGAGCCGTCGCGGCCCGCACGCGCCGGCTCATCTGCTATTTGTCCAGCCAAGCCTCCTCGAAGCGCCAGCCGTTGAAGATGCTGTTGACCATGACCGTGATGCCGTGCACCCGCGGGTACCAGCAGGTGCCGAGCCGGTAGTGGTAGACCATCGGCCGGGCGGCGTCCTCCTGCAGCCGGCGGTCGATCTCCCAAACCAGCTTCTTGCGCTTTTCCTGGTCGGCTTCGATCGACTGCCGCTCGTACATCTTCTCGAGCTCGGGGTTGCAGTAGTTGGTGTAGTTGCGCTCCGAGCCGCAGGCGTAATGCTCGTAGAAGTAGGCGTCTGGGTCGTCGACCCCGCTGCCCGACAAATTGGTGCCGACCATGTAATCCTTGCGCGCGACCTTTGGATACCAGTTCGCAGTTTCGACGACGTCGAGCTCGCCGTCGATATAGATCTGCTTCAGCTGGTCGATCATGATCACTGCCGGGTCGCGGAACTGCGGGATGTTGCGGGTCGCGACCTTCACCGAAAGGCGCTTGTCCGGCCCGTAGCCATGCTTTTCCATCAGCTGGCGCGCCGCGGTGCGGTTAGCTGCGACATCGGGGCCGTAGCCCGGCAGGCTCGCCAAGATGTCCGGCGGCAGCCCCCACAGCCCGCCTGGCGGCGGCGGCATCGCCCCGCTGATGTCGCCCTGCCCCTCGGACAGGATGTCGATGAAGGATTTGCGGTCGATGGTCAGCTGCATCGCCCGCCGGATATCGGGATTGTCGAAGGGCGGCGCGTCGCGGTTGAGCAGCAGGTTGATCGCGACGATGGTCGGGTCGAGCTCGCAGATCGCCTCGGGCGCCTGCGCCTCGATGTCGCGCAGCGACTGCACCGTCCCCTCGTAAGGGAAGGTCATGTCGAACTTGCCGGCGATAAACGCCAATGTCTGGGTCGAGCGGTTCGGGATGATCGTCCACTCGATGCCGTCGAGATAAGGCCGGCCAGGTTTCCAATAATCCGAGTTCTTGACCAGCTTGATGTATTCGTTCGGCTTATATTCGACGAATTTGAACGGCCCGGTGCCGACGGGATGGGCCCGCATATCGCGCGCCGGCACATGGCACGGATAGACCGGCGACATACCGCCGGCCAGCAGGAACAGGAATGCCGGTTGCGGCCGCTTCAGCATGAAACTGACCGCGTAATCGCCTTCGGGGACAACCGCATCGAGGTTGCGGTACCACGCCTTGCGTGGGTTGAGCCGCAATGCGTTCGGCGATTTGCCGGTCAGCATGTCCCAGGTGCATTTGACGTCAGCGGCCGTGAACGGGTTCCCGTCATGCCATTTGATGCCCTGCCGCAGCCGGAAGCTGAGCTGGGTGTGGTCCTCGTTCCAATCCCAGCTCTCGGCCAGCTCGGGCTCGATGAATTCCATCCGGTTCTGCTTCTCGTGCTGGTTGAACAGTACGAGATTGTTGAACACGGCCATGGTCGGCCCGACGGTCGAGATCGTCGCCTCCTCGTGGATCGACATGCTGGCCGGGCTGTCGCGATGAAAGAATTTGAGGATCCCGCCGGCCTTCTGGGCGACCGCGGGGGCGGCGAAGGAATAACACAGCGCGCAGCTCAGCAGCGTCAGCACACGTGCAATGCCTGGCATGATCTTCCCTTTCTTTTCGGGCGCCTGAGCATAACACGGAACCGATCCCGCGATCGCAGGCGTTGCCCTGTCAAAACGGCGGCGGCATGCTCGCCTCGCCGCCGGCGATCATTTGGCGTCCTGACCGGGGCGGGTCGAGCGTTTTCGGCCGGCGGGAACGTGATCGCCATGCAGAAGAAGATCGAGTCGAGCTCGCGTTGCAACGCTGGCCCACGCATCCGCTTCGAGTTTTCCGCGACTCAGCGCTGGAGGAAGCCGGATTCGAACTCACGGTCCCACCCCGATCGCGAGCGGGTAGCTCGCCGTGATGTCGGGAAGGTACACGTCAACGTGCCGCATT
>VAZG01000526.1 GCA_005885285.1 Alphaproteobacteria bacterium
ATGAGGCCATGGCCGGCCTGACCCAGCGTGAGGTGCAGCTCGCGATCGACCTGGTGCGCGACATCCATCGTTCCGGCATCACGCTTGTGATCGTCGAGCACATCATGGAAGTCATCATGTCGCTGGCGAGCCGCGTGATGGTGTTTCATCAGGGCAAGGAGATCGCTCGCGGCAGCCCGCGCGAAGTCACCACTAATGCAGCCGTGATCGCGGCCTATCTCGGCACCCGCGCCGCCAAGGCAGTTGCCGCGGGGCACACGCCGATCGAACTGATGGGCGGACCTGTGACGTGAGCGTGCCGCTGCTTCGGATCGAGCACCTGGAGGTGCGCTACGGCGACCTGATCGGGATATCCGACGTTTCGCTTGAGGTGCCCGAGGGCAGGGTGGTGGCACTGCTCGGCTCCAACGGCGGCGGCAAGACCACTGTTCTCAACGCCGTCGCCGGCCTGATCCCGGCGCATTCCGGTAGTATCGCGTTTCGGGGCGAGGAGATCTGCGGCGAGAGCGCGTTTGCGATCGTGCGCAAGGGCCTGGCGTTGTCGCCGGAGGGTTGGCGGCTGTTCGTGCAGCAAAGCGTGGAGAACAATTTGCGGCTCGGCGCGACGCCGCTCCGCGACAAGGCGCGCACCGCGAGCCTGCTCGAACGCGTCTATGAAATTTTTCCAAAATTGAAGGAGCGGCGCAACCAGCGCGCCGGCACGATGTCCGGCGGCGAACGGCAAATGCTGGCGGTCGGCCGGGCTCTGATGAGCGACCCGAAGCTTCTGATGCTGGACGAGCCCTCGCTGGGTCTGGCACCGGCGGTGGTTGAATCGATGTACGAAACCTTCGGCCGGCTGCATCGGGAAGGGCTCACCATCCTGCTCGCCGAGCAATCGATCGAGCTTGCGCTCGAGGTGTCGGACTTCGCGACCGTGCTGCAGGTCGGAAAGAGCGTACTGTCCGGGACGGCAGCCGCGCTCGCTGAAGATCCGCAGGTGCAGAAGGCCTATCTCGGTACCGGGTGAGACGCTACTTCGGCGGATCGCGCGGCTATCTGATACTGTCGTAAAGTGGCGCGGTCAGCGCTCCTCACTCGGCCGCCTCCTTGACCGAACCATGCCTGGAGGCGTCGTCTTCGTCCTCGGCCGATCCCGAGCGGCCCCAGCCCGCGAACGCGTTGGAGAGCCTGTCGAGATAGAGATAGATCACCGGCGTCGTGAACAGCGTGAGCGCCTGGCTGACGATCAGGCCGCCGACCATCGCATAACCGAGCGGCTGGCGGATCTCCGATCCGGTGCCGGTGCCCAGCATCAGCGGCACGCCGCCGAGCATGGCCGCCATGGTCGTCATCATGATGGGGCGGAAACGCAACAGCGCCGCCTGTCGGATCGACTGCTCCGGCGACATCTGCTGTTCGCGCTCGGCCGCGATCGCGAAGTCCACCATCATGATGCCGTTCTTCTTCACGATGCCGATCAGAAGGATGATGCCGATCAGGGCGATCAAGCTAAAGTCGTAACCAAACGCCATCAGGATCGCCAGCGCGCCGACGCCGGCGGAAGGCAGCGTGGACAGAATGGTGATCGGGTGAATGTAGCTTTCGTAGAGAATGCCGAGGATCAGATACACCACGACCAGCGCCGCCAGGATCAGCAGCGGCACGGTGCCGAGCGATTGCTGGAAGGCTTGCGCGGTGCCCTGGAAGCTCGAGTTCAGCGTAGCGGGCGCGCCGAGCTCGGCCATCGATCGCTGGACCGCATCGGTAGCCTGGCCCAGCGCCACGCCCTGGGCGAGGTTGAAGCTGATGGTGATCGCCGGGAATTGGCCCTGATGGCTGATCGAGAGCGGACGCACCGGCACGCTGGTCCAGGTCGCAAACGTCGCGAGCGGCACCTGATCGCCGGTGGTCGGCGATTTGACGTAAATCTTGTCGAGCGTGTCGAGCTTGCCTTGTAGTTCAGGCAGGATCTCCAGGATCACGTGATAGCTGTTGAGCTGGGTGAAATACTGCGTGACCTGGCGCTGGCCGAACGCGTCATACAGCGTATCGTCGATCAATTGCGGCTGGATGCCGTAGCGCGA
>VAZG01000556.1 GCA_005885285.1 Alphaproteobacteria bacterium
TCCCCAGCACCTGGCAGGTGCGCGCGAACTGCCCGTCATTGCCGACCACCAACATCAATTCGCCATCGGCACAGCGAAACACACCGGCCGGCATGCCGCCGTTGCCCCAGGTGCCGCGCCGCGGCGGCATCTTGCCGCTGACGAGATAGATCTGGGCGTAATGCGACAGCGAAGCGATCACGGTGTCGAGCAGGCAGACGTCAAGGTGCTGGCCCTCGCCCCCATTGACCTTACGATGATAGAGCGCAGCCAGAATGGCGATCGAGGTGTTCATGCCAGTCATGTAATCGACGATGGAGGGGCCGACCTTCATAGGGCCGGCGCCAGGTTCGCCGTCCATGTGGCCGGTGACGCTCATCAGACCGCCCATCGCCTGGAAGATCGCATCATAGCCGGCGCGCGGTGCGTAAGGCCCGGTCTGGCCGAAGCCGGTCACCGAGCAATAGATGATGCCGGGATTGATGGCGCGGATCTGTTCGTAGTCGAGGCCGTAGCGCTTGAGATCGCCGACCTTGTAGTTCTCCATGAAGACGTCGCAGGATTTGGCGAGCTCGCGGATGATCGCTTGGCCTTCGGACTTGGCGATGTTGACGGTGACCGACTTCTTGTTGCGGTTGGCGCAAAGATAGAACGAGTTGTTGTTGTTCTCCCTGCCATCGGGATCGACCAGGTAAGGCGGGCCAAAGGCGCGCGCATCGTCGCCGGTGCCAGGCCGTTCGACCTTGATCACCTCGGCGCCGAGATCCGCAAGCATCTGCGCCGACAAGGGCCCCGCCAGCACGCGCGTCAGATCAAGGATTTTGATGCCTGAGAGCGGCAAGGCCGACATGATTTCCTCCGGAGGCTTTTGGCTTGGCCGCACGGGAACACTCAACCGGCGCGGTACCTGCCGATACACCATTTTTCGATGCCGAGCACTGCGTTTGCGGCATGAGGCCATCCGCCTCGCTGCCAACTCTGGCGCGGGATCGGGGGACGCCGGCGCGGCAGCCGCGTTCCACCCATCTCATCAAAGAGGTTTGTTTTTGTCTGTAGCCGTTGCGCCCCTATCATATCCGCAACGAAGATCAGCCAAAGGATCAACTCAGCCAAGCATCAACCAAAGGAGGCCGCGGTGACGATTGCCATCATTGGAAGCGGAAATGTTGGAAGCGCACTGGCGCGAGGCTGGTCGCGCGCGGGACAGCGCGTTGTCCTCGGGGCGCGCGATGTGTCGGCTCCCAAAGTCACGACGCTGGCGCGGGAGACCCGGGCCGACGCGAAGCCACCTGCCGAGGCTGCGGCCGCAGCCGACGTGGTGGTGTTGGCGCTGCCCTGGCAAGTCGCGGAAGGCGCCGTGAAGGCGCTCGGCGGGCTGAAAGACAAGGTGGTGATCGACTGCATGAACCCGCTCTCCATGCAGGACGGCAAGCTCGGGTTGGACCGCGGCTTCGCCACCTCAGGGGCAGAAACGCTGTCGCAATGGATTCCGCAAGCGCGCATCGTCAAGACGCTCAACCAGGTCGGCGCCAACCTGATGGCCGATAATGCCGCTCTGCCCTACCGGCCGGTCATGTTCATGGCGGGCAATGATGCTGCCGCCAAGGCAACCGTCTCCGCCTTGCTGCGCGAATTAAGCTTCGAGCCACTCGACGCAGGCGACCTGACCAAGGCGCGTCTCCTGGAGCCCTTCGGTATGCTCTGGATCAACCAGGCGCTGATCCAGGGCAAGGGCCGCGACTGGGCGTTTGCAGCGGTCGGCCTACGACGGTCCGGATCCTCTTGACCACGAGCACCCTGGTTTTGACTAGCGGGTGATTTTCAGCGAAGCCGGATTGCAGCGGGTGAAGGGAATCGAGCCCTGTTATTCAGTGCGAGGCTGCTGCTCTTGTGTTGAGCTACGAGCGCCGGCTGACTTAGTAGCCACCGCCGCCGCCACCACCACCTCCTTGTGTGACTATATCGGTCATATCTCTGGGTTGACTAGGAGCGTAAACGGAAGCGCCCGGATAGCCCCTGTTCGGACCCTTGGCTTGCATGTCGCGTCCTGCAGCATAGCCGGAGGCTCCCCGGTGTCCCTTCTTGGCCTTGGCTCGCATCTCGTGACCCGGTGCTTTGCTCGACGCGTCCTGTGCAAGCACGGCGGGCGCGGCAGCAAGGATGACCGCGGTGGAAAGCGCGATTATTGCAAGTTTCATCTACTCCTCCTTGGATTATTCCGCCGCGCGACCTCCGAGCAGCAAGCCCCGGGGAGCACGACCCCTGTGGAACGGGGCATGGGTTGAGCGAGAGCCTGCCCCGACTACAAATGGTAACCCCGCGTCGATGCCGATCTTCCCGACAGCGGAAGCCCGGCTTGGAGGTTATTCGAGACGAGAAGCCGCGGGCTGACGCGTGGCCACGGCTCAGTTGCGTGAGCCGTTCGACGCGAGCGACCTGACCAACTGCTGGAGCCGTTCGGCATGCTCTGGATCAATCAGGCGCTGATCCAGGGCAAGGGCCGCGACTGGGCGTTTGCTGCGGTCAGCCGATCGAATTTGGAGCGGCTGAAGTGAATCGAATCCGGTGCGGCTGACGCGGCCGTTTCGTCTCGT
>VAZG01000324.1 GCA_005885285.1 Alphaproteobacteria bacterium
CATCGTCACCAGCCAACTCCTCTGGCTCAGTTCGATCGCAACGAAAATCGTGCCACAATAGCCCGCGGTGGGCGTGTCCATAGAGGATGCTTGCATCTCTCTCTCCGATGGTTCGAGTGTTGGAAACCCAAACCTATCGGAAAGGCCACGCTCACCGCCCCATGGAATCTACAAATTCTACCTAATTCTGCACCCTCACCCCCAGCATCGCCACCGTCGCGTTTGAGCTCGACAGCGGCACGTTGGAATCGAGGATGTCGTGGCGCAGCGTGCCCTTGATCCAGAGGTTGCGGTTCAATTTGTAGATCAGATCGCCTTCGATCGAGTAAGTCTGGTCCTTGCGGATGTCGCCCTGGTAGTCGTACGTGCCGTAGGTGAATTTGCCTACGGCCGCGAGCCAGCGGCGGAAGTCGTGATCGACCTCGAAGGTATAGGTGTGCACCAGCACGCCCGAGGTCAGCGGCAGCGTGGTCTCGGCGATCTGCGTGTCCGAATAGAATCTCGCCGTCGTGAGCGGCGTCGCGGTCCAGATCAGCGAGGCCGTGGTCAAGAGACCTTCCAGGCGGTTGAGCCTGGGGTCGATATAATTGCGCGCGGCATAGCCGATCGCGACTTCGCCGGTCAGAAGCCGCGTGAACTCAAAGGACGTGCCGCCCTTGGCGTAACCGCCGGTTGAATCGCGCTGAAAGCCGCCGCGATCGAATTGTTGGTCGTGCACGCGGGTATCGCCCTCCGCCTCCACGAACGGCTTCACGCCCGGCGTCAGCTCATAGCTGACGCGGCCAACGCCGCCATATTGGCTGAAGTTGCGGTCGTCGTTTGAGGCCGAAGAGCCATCGGTGAGCCTGGAGTTGGTGTAATCGGTGCGGTCGACAGTGGCGCCGGCGGAAACCTGCAGGCGGTTGAAACTCTGGTCGAAGCCGAGCGTGCCGCCAAGCGTCGTATAGATCGGATATCTGGCAAGGCCCGCCTGCACGTTTGGGCTGCCGGGATTGTCGGTGGCGACGCGCAGACGCACCTGCGCGGCGAGATGCGTGTCCCTGGTGACATCGAGGCGGCCGTCGACGTGGCCGGTGAAATCCGGCCGGTCGACATCGGTCGGCGCCGAGTTGGGCGCGCTGTCGACCGTGATCGGCAGATTGCCGCCGTAGCCGGTGAAGGAGCCGCGGAGATCGGCGACCACCGCGTGACGTTCCCAGTCGGAGACCGCGAGAAACTCCGGCGCGACCACATAGACCGGCAATCCATGTGGCTCAAAGTTGCGGCCGGGATTGGTGTCGTAGCCGCCGGAGAGCTCGACCGCCGACTTGATCAGGAAACCGCCGGCGTAATCGCCGACCGCACCGAACGGATCGTCGTCGAGCTTGAGCCGTTTGCGCGGCGGCTGGCCTGTGACGGTGCCGGCCATCGCCGGCGGCAGCGGCGCTTTGTTGGCGCTGTCCGACGGCGGGACCGACAGCCGCAATTGTCCGCCGGTGTTGACCGGTGGCGGCGTGCCGGGACCGGGCGGCGGCTTCGGCCGGGCCTGGCCGGGATAGAACTTCGGCTGCTTGCGCTTGCGATTGAGAGAATCGTAACCGAAATCCTTGGCGCCGCTGGCGGCTGGCAAGCCGTAAGTCGGGATCTGGCCGATCCGCGATGGCGCAGGCCCGTCGCGGCCACGCTGGCTGTCGCTGCGATCGCCTCCCGCGTCGCCGGTACTACCACCGACTGCTCTGGTGTCCGCGGTCTTGCGCAGCGGCGAATCCTGCGGCGCGACGAAGCTGCCGCGGACCGGATTGAACAGGTCGGACGTAACGGTCTGGGCCTGCGCGGAGGCCGCTTCGAGCGCGACCAGCGCAAGGCATGGCAAAAGCGCACGGAACATGGTTGCGCGCTTTTCGCGGCCCTCGGCCGGACCCGACGTCACGATTGAACTACCCCAGCGAATTCATCTACTTAGTCGGACGGTTCCAGCCGCACCTCGGACCGACCGCGCGGAAACGTCGTTAATGGAGTTAAAACAATTATGGTTAATGAGCCGTTGCGGGCCGCAGCGCGCGTCGCGCCGCAAGAAGGGCCATGCTAAGAAGGCCCACCCTCCCTGGAACCAGATATGGCCAATCCGAAACCGCTGACGGCATCATCATCCGCTATCCAAGACGCCGATGCCGCCATTCAATCGGCCTTGCGCACGCTCGATGCCGGTGTTGCCGGCGTCAGCGCGATCGCGACCGCCCTGCAAGGCCCGCTCGGGCCGGCGTTTACCGAGGCCGTCGAGATCATCCAGCAGGCCAAGGGCCGCGTCATCGTCACCGGGCTCGGCAAATCCGGCCATGTGGCGCGCAAGATCGCAGCGACGCTCGCCTCCACCGGCACGCCGGCCTTCTTCGTGCACGCCGCCGAGGCGAGCCACGGCGACCTCGGCATGATCACGGCGGACGACGTCATCATCGCGTTGTCATGGTCCGGTGAGCAGCCGGAAATGAAGAATCTCGTGCACTATTCGAAACGCTTCGCGATCCCGATGATCGCCGTGACCTCCAATGCGACCTCCCCGCTCGGCGAAGCCGCGCAGATCGTGCTGGAATTGCCCAAGGCCCGCGAGGCCTGCCCGCACAATCTGGCGCCGACCACCTCGTCGCTGATGCAGGCCGCAATCGGCGATGCGCTCGCGATCGCGCTGCTCGAAGGCCGCGGATTTACCGCGCTGGAATTCGCCAATTTCCATCCCGGCGGCAAACTCGGCGCGATGCTGAAATTCGTCCGCGACATCATGCATGCCGGCGATGCCATCCCGATCAAACCGCTCGGCACGAAGATGTCGGACGCGCTGGTGGAAATGTCGTCGAAGGGTTTCGGCTGCGTCTGCATCGTGGACGATAGCGGTGAAATCGCCGGCATCATCACCGACGGCGATTTGCGCCGTCACATGGGCCCTGACCTGATGACGGCCCGTGTCGAAGACGTCATGACCAGGGATCCCCGGACGATCGCCCCCGGCATGCTTGCGAGCGAAATCATGCGGGAGAGCGTCACGGCGTCGAAGCCCGCGGTGATGGTGCTGATCGTCGCCGAGGGCAGGAAACCCGTCGGCATCGTTCACCTCCATGACGTGTTGCGCGCCGGCGTGGCGTGACGGCTACAGCGTCACTTGGGAAACCGCGCCGCCTTTGGCTCCAGCGTCAGATCAAGCCCGTTGGCGAGATAGGACACGGTGCGATAGAAGCCGCACAGCAGGATGATCTCGAAGATTTTGGTGTCCTCATAATACTCCGACAGCGCGCCGAATTACGCGTCACTCAGGTTCGCCCGGTGATGCAGCGCGTCGACGGCTGCAATCAGCGCCCTTTCATCCGCGGACCAGCACGGCGCATCGGGCCCGCCAAGCACGGTGGCGCGGACTTGCTCCTCGGTCAGATGCGCCGCTTCCGCGAAGGTCGCGACATGCACGCCCCATTCGTACTCGCACTTCGTCAAGGCGCAGGTGCGGTCGATGACGATCTCGCGCTCCCGCAGGGAGAGCGGACCCCGATCGAGCAGGCTGCCGGCGCGGAATTTCTCCCAGGCGCGCGGATTGCCCGCCATGACGCGGAATAGCAACAGCGGCGGCGCGCCGCGCATGATCCGGTCGAACTGCCCGGCAATCTCCTGTTCATAAGGCGGCTCAAGCGGCGCGATGCGTGACATGGCGGACTCCTGTGCTACAGTATCAGTAGCACTATGCTACAATATCCGTAGCGCGATGCAAGAGGGCTGCCGATGCCAAAACCGATGCCGGCCGTAAAGAAACGCGCCGTCCGCGGCTCGCGGTCGGGCCGGCCGGTGATGGCGCTGCTCGACCTGTTGGGCCGGCGCTGGAGCTTGCGGATATTGTGGGAATTGCGCGAGCAACCTTTGACATCGCGCGGCTTGCGCACCGCCTGCGACGAGGCCTCGCCGACCGTGCTTCAGGCGCGGCTGACCGAATTGCGCGAAGCCGGCCTGGTTGAGCTTGGTCCCAAAGGCGGGTATGGCCTGACCCCGCTGGGGCGGGAGTTGCATGAAAGCTTCGTGCCACTGCTTCGCTTCGCGGAGCATTGGAGCAAGCGGCGGGAGAATTGATCTCACGCAGCGGCTACCGTAAGGCTCGCGCCGTCGGCTCGAACAACCTTGACCCGGCTTCCGGCCGGCGTATCCGGACCGGCGACCCGCCAGATCGTATCGTCGATCCGCACCGTGCCCGATCCGTCGATGATCGGCTTTTCCAGCGTGAAAACCCGGCCGACCAGCGCGTCAGCCCGCTTGTTCAGGAACGGATTGCTCGCGCTCGCGCCGGCATTGCCCCAGGCGAGGCGCCGCCACAGCGGCACCGCAGCCGCGGCGAACACCGCAAACATCAAAAGCTGCGCCTGCCAGGACGGATGGATGACGAACGACACGAGGCCAACCAGCAGCGCCGCCAATCCGAGCCAGAACAGGAAGACGCCGGGTGCGGCCAATTCCAGCGCCATCAGGATGAAGCCGAAGATCAGCCAGTTCCAGGTACCCAGGGTGACAAACGTCTCGGTCATGACAACCTCCGCGTTTTTCCTTACTGCGGCGTCACCGGCGGCGGGCTCGCCCCGGCACTTGGCACCGAGGAACGGCGCGCGGCGGCCATGGCGGACGCAGCACTCTCGCCAAACGTCGCCTTCGCGATCTCGCCGATGCCGGCGAGCGAGCCGAGCATGCTCATGGCTTCGACCGGCAGCATGATGACCTTTTGGTTCGGCGATTCCGCAAATAGCCCGAACGCCTTGATGTATTTGTCGGCGATAAAATAATTCAGCGCGGCGACGTCGCCTTGCGCGATGGCTTGGCTGACCATCTGCGTCGCCTTGGCTTCCGCTTCCGCGGAGCGCTCGCGCGCCTCGGCATCGCGGAACGCGGCTTCGCGGCGGCCTTCGGCTTGCAGGATCTGACCCTGCTTGGCACCTTCGGCCCGAAGAATCTCGGACTGCCGCTGGCCCTCGGCCTGCAGGATGTCGGCGCGCTTGACGCGCTCGGCCTTCATCTGCCGTCCCATCGCTTCCACGAGATCGGCCGGCGGCACGATGTCCTTGATCTCGATGCGATTGACTTTCAGCCCCCAGGGCGAGACCGCGGCATCGACTACGCGCAGCAAGCGCTCGTTGATCTCGTCGCGATGCGACAGCACCTGGTCGAGGTCCATCGAGCCCATCACCGAGCGGATGTTGGTCATGGTCAAGACGATGATGGCCTGGTTGAGATTGGCGACCTCGTAGCTCGCCTTCGCCGCATCGAACACCTGGTAGAAGGCGACGCCGTCCACCGTCACGGTGGCGTTGTCCTTGGTGATCACCTCCTGTTCGGGAATGTTGATCACCTGCTCCATCATGTTCATCTTGCGGCCGACGCGATCGAAATAGGGAACGATAAGGTTCAGCCCCGGCGCCAGCGTGCGCGTATACTTGCCGAACCGCTCGATGGTCCAGTCATAGCCCTGCGGCACGGTCTTGACGCCTGAGAACAGCGTCACGACGACGAGCAGCGCAAACACGATCGCGAAAATGTCGAAACCAGTCATAAATCCTCCAATGCCGGGCGAAAGACGCCGTTGTGCAATCCCGTGCCCGCGGTGTCACTGATGTCGGTGATTTGTCTAGCAACACGCGACGCCGGTTCAGTCCGGCCGTTCTCAAGTTCTGCTTATATAGCGACGGCACGGTTTTCTGGCCACCAGAAGTATTGGATGTGAACGTTGGCTTGTCGTGTAAACGTCAAATCCAGCCCTGCAGCTCGCGCAATACGAGCTGGCGGATCACATCCATTCCTGCTTCGCTGTCGTTAAGGCAGGGGATGGCGGCGAATTGCTCGCCACCATTGTGCTTGAAGGTCTCGGCGTTCTCCTGCGCGATTTCTTCCAGCGTCTCCAGGCAATCGGCGGAGAAGCCCGGCGTGATCACCGCAATGCGGCGCACGCCATCCTGCGCGAGCCGCAGGATGGTCTGGTCGGTGTAGGGCTGCAACCATTCATCGAAGCCGAAGCGCGACTGGAACGTCAGGATCAGTTTTGACGCATCCAGGCCCATGCGTTGGCGAAGGCTTTGCGTCGTGGCGACGCACTGCGCATAATAAGGATCGCCCTTGTCGACATACGCTTTCGGCATGCCGTGGAACGACGCCACGATCATCTCGGGCTGAAACGACAGCGTGGCAAGATGCGCGTTGATCGAAACCGCCAGCGCCTCGATGTAGTCGGGGTCGTCGTAATAGGGCGGCGTCACTCGCAACGTCGGCTGCGCGCGCATCTCACCCAGCACGCGGAACACCTCGTCGCAGACGGTCGCCGATGTCGCAGCCGAATATTGCGGATAGAGCGGCACCACCAGCAGGCGATCGCAGCCAAGCGCAGTCAATGCTTCGATCCCGGCGCGGATCGATGGGTTGCCGTAACGCATCGCCCAATCGACCTCAACGTGGTCGTGGTCGGCGATAGCGCGAGCGAGCTTCTCCGACTGCGCGCGCGTAATGGTTTTCAGCGGCGATTCGTTGTTCTCGGTGTTCCAGATCTTTCGGTAATCCCGTGCCTTGCGCCGCGGACGGATGCGCAGGATGACGCCGTTCAATACGAGCTTCCAGAACAATCCCTGGTTTTCGATCACCCGGGGATCGGACAGGAATTCCTTCAGGTAAACCCGCACGCCCCTGGCATCGGCGGTGTCGGGCGTGCCGAGATTGACCAGGAGCACGCCGACGCACCCCGGCTTTGCCTCCGCCGCAGCCATCGTTTTCTCGATCGGGATCATCGCTGTCATAACGGGCCGTGCCATCGCGCGTTGCATCGTCCTTGTCAAGATAATGGCCGGTTCGATATTGTCCGGCACTTGCGTGCTCGGAGGGTGCCATGACGATCGCCGAATGGTGTGTATTCGGAGCGGTGATGCTCTACCTGCTGACGATCGCGCCCTTTAAAGTGATCGGCCTTCCCCGCTTCGACAATTCCAAGCCACGCGATCCCGCATTCTTCGAAGACCCGCTTCGCGCTCGGGCGCTGGGCGCGCACATCAACGGCATCGAGAGCTTTCCGTTCTTCGCCACCGCCGTGTTGCTGGCGGAATTCCGCCTCGGCCCACAACGCCTGATCGATGAACTAGCGGTGCTGTTCCTGATCGTGCGAATTGCATACGTCTTCACCTATCTCGGCGATCGGCCGACGCTGCGCTCGATCCTGTGGAACACCGGTTTTGCGATCAACCTCGCGATCTTCTTCATGCCGGCATTGCGCAACCATCTGCCGTTGTAGCTTCTCTAACCGTCACTGCAATTCCAGATGCAGTGTCGCATTCTCGCGGCGCGATAGCGCCCGAGTCGTGCATGAACTTGCCGCCCGGAAACAAGTAGAGGGCGCAGGGAAAGCCGGGTGCTCAGCGAGCACCCGCAGCCTCGCGTGCAACAAGCAGAAAGCACACGAGCGTAGTCACCACAGGTTCGCCGAACAGTCCGGCCTTCCCTGCGCAATGGTTTTAACGGCTTATAGCGCGCTCTCCCCGGCGACGAATTCGTCTTGCCACCGTCATCTGCGGATTAAGGAAACGTCCAAGCCCGGTTGGGCCGACGCGCCTCCGCAAACTTGACATCAGCAACGGATGCCAGGACCACACGGTTTTGCCGTCCGCTTCAGCGCCGATCGTCTGCGCGCCGGCTGATCGCTCACGGAAATCCATAGGGATCCGCCCCGCAACTGCCATTGGCGCGCACGACGCTATCGCGTCCACTGCGTCCCGTCCCAACGTTCGTGACGATGGCCAACGCCCCTCTTGCGGGACGGGATGGCTGAAACTAGTGGAGGTGATTTGCCCGACGGCACAAGCGAAATATTTTTCGTGAGGGGACTGGACGACCCAAATCACGTTGATCCGGCTCAGCAAATTAGCGCTTTGCTGCAAGTCCGGCGCCGCGACCTCACCGCCTCGCGGCTTCGCCGGTGGCGTTGCGGCCGGCATCGAAATCGATCAGATCCTTCCAGCAGCGCGCGAGGCCCGCGCTGTCGAGTTGGGCATCACGACGCTCTCCATGGTGTGGCCCGTCCCGCGCGGTGCTTAGAGCCTGACCGAAAATTAAGAATTTTGACGACGCGTTTTTAGCCGGGAATTCTCGGATTTTCGAGACGTAGCGAGCGAAGTGGCTTCATTACCTTGCGAACTGACGCGCCACTGTGCAACATCCCACGGATATCGGATAATGTCCGGTGTGAGAGAGGAGATATGTCATGTCGGCTCCGGCATTGGTGCGCGGCGCATTGCTGGGATGGTGGAAGATCACGTCTTTTCATGTCGAATTGGAAGATACTGGTGAGTGCGTGGACACTTACGGCGTCGACCCTCTCGGCCACATGGTAATCACCGATGACCGGATGATGTCGATCCTCACATCCAGAGAGCGCACCGACAAAGACGCCGCAGCGCTCTTCGAAACGATGATGGCCTACTCTGGCTCGTGCCGTATCGAGGATGAGGTCAGGCTCGTCATAAAGGTAGACGCAGCGTGGCATCCGGCTTGGGTCGGCTCTGAGCAACTTCGATTCTTCAATGTTGACGGCGGCACTCTGTCAATAACCACGGCTTGGCAAACCCATCCAAAGTTCCCCGGGCGAATGGCGCGCGGCGTGGTGACGGCGCAAAGGTTATAAGTGTCGATCCGGGTATGGGGTCCGGCCGCGGGTCGGCTCGCTTGCTCTCTGACCGCGAGGCGAGGAACAGATCGCGCCGGACGCTCCGAAAGAGTCTCTCAAAACTCATTCTTGTTTCTCACTTCTCAAAAGGTCGCGGACCTGGGAGTTCGAGGGGTGCAGAAATCAAGATTTTTGTGGCCACCTAACCTTGTGCTCGTGCAAAGCGTGCCAGGCTGGCCCTGATCACGAGGTGATGAAAGGGCCTGATCACGTTGAGATAGGTGAGGCCGAAGGCATTGTGGGAGTGCACGACAGTTGTCGCGATGAGCTGCGTGCCGGTTGGAGAATTGCGACGGAGCAGCGATAATCGGAAGTCCAGGTGTCGATCATCCTCACCCAGCACAATCTCGTCGTTGCTTTCCCATTGCACCGGGAAAAAGTCCACGCGTTCGTTATCGGCCCTGGACGCTCGGACCTCGCCGGAGGCTTTGACGCTAAAGGGCGTCACCATGGCGTCGCGCACCGCGACCAACGCCTTGATCCACGCGGGCGGATCGCCGACTGTCCGCGTCGCCAGCAAGCGCATGCTGTACTGTTTCGATGAACTCAAATCGATGCTGTAGCTATCGAGTAGCAATGGCCCTCGCTATTTTGTCCGATGGTTCCATCTGTTATTATTGGCGCCAGAGTTGCGCTGGATGCCCAACGCTATGGGCATCTCGATTGGCTTCCAAAGCCAGGCCAAACACCGGTAGTAGTCTTCAGCCGCTCGTTCCTGATACTGCTGACGCCGCACGTCACGGACGATCTCGTTTTCTGCGTGATAGACGTCCCACAACGCGCGAGATTCAAGCTGCACGCGAGACGTTCGGACGACGCGGTCTTGCTGGAACTTTAGGAATGCGGAGGCGATGTCGCCGTTTGCAACATCCAGCAGAGCGGCCAGGTAGACGGCGTCTTCAATTGCCATGCCCGCGCCTTGAGCCAGAGATTGGAGGGTCGCGTGGGCAGAGTCGCCCAGCAAGGTGACCCGGCCTTTGGCCCAATGTCGGATGGGATCGCGGTCGGCAAGCGGCCAGCGCCTCGAAAGGTCCATCAGATCCAGAACCGCCTGCATTTCGGGATGGGTATCGCGATAGATGTTGCGCAACTCAGCCTTATGCGCTTCAGGATCTTTCTTTTGAGCGTAAGTATCCGTCTTGAACACTGCGACGATGTTGAGTTCGGTACAGTTTCGCAGCGGATAGTAGATAATATGAAAGGCAGGTCCGGCCCACAGAACGACCTCGTCACGCCGAACGCTTCCAGGAACGGACTCCATCGGCACGATTGTCCGATGTGCAACGTATCCGATTGAGCGAGGTTCGTCCTTTGGATGCATTTGAGACCGGACGACAGACCGCAGCCCGTCGGCGCCAATCAGGGCTGCGCCCTCAAAAAATCTTCCGTCAGCTGTCGATACCCGTACGCGATCACCCAGGTCGTGAAACTCCGACACCGTGACCGATTGATCGAGCTGTACGTTAGGAAGCTTTCGGCAGGCGTCGAGGAGAATATTGTGCAAATCGACACGATGGATCGCTACGTAAGGCTCGCTAAACCAGTTCCTGAAACTGGCATCGAAAGGGACGGCGGCCAGCTGTTCGCCTGAATAGGCGTCAAGCATCAACAAGGCGCTTGGCATATGCGATTGCTTGCGGACGGCGTCCGCCATTCCTAATTGCTCGAAAGCCGGGAACACGTTGGGACCCATCTGGATCCCGTAACCAATCGCTCCGATCTGCTCGCTTTGCTCCAGGAGGCGGACCGGTATCCCCTTCTTACCAAGCGCCAGCGCAGTGGAAAGACCGCCCAGTCCTCCGCCGACGATCAGAACTTGATTGGGATTTTGGTTCATCCTGGGTCTCACGTGGGGTTGTTGGTTCTGCTGGCAGCGACGGCACACTCGATGCCACAAGATGTGTTTGTTACTTCCGCACGAGCACGCAGCCGCCCTGGTCGAGTGGTCTGAAGGCCTGATCGGCTGGAATCGTGTTGATAAGCGTGTAGTAATCCCAGGGCCCCTTCGATTCTTCCGGTTTCTTGACCCTGAACAGGTACATGTCATGGATTGCGCGACCATCGGCGCGCACGACGACTCGGCCGAATAGCTGGTCTTGAATGGGACTTTCCTTCATTTTCGCAATCGCCAGGGGGCCGTCATCGGAATTCGTTGCTTTCACTGCGCTGAGATATGCGAGGACCGAGGAATAAACTCCGGCGTGATTCATCGTCGGCATTTTACCGTTGTTGCGCGCCGCGAAACGGTTGCTCCATTCCCGGGTCTTGTCATTCAGGTCCCAATAGAAGGCTTCCGTAAAGAGCAGCCCCTGAGCGGTTTGCAATCCAATGGCATGAATGTCCGAGATGAAGACCAGCAGAGCGGCCATGGTTTGGCCGCTTTGCGGTATCCCGAACTCGGACGCTTGCTTGATTGCGACACTGGTGTCGCCGCCGGCATTTGCCAGTCCGATGACCTTGGCTTTTGAAGATTGGGCCTGGAGCAGAAACGATGAGAAGTCGGACGTTCCAATCGGGTGACGAACAGATCCGACGACCTTTGCTCCGTTGGCTGCGATGGCCGCTGTGCCATCACGCTCCAGCGCATATCCAAAGGCATAGTCTGCCGTGAGAAAGAACCATGATGGTCCGCCGCGTTCGGTGACGGATTTGACCGTCGCGTTGGCGATGGACCACGTATCGAACGTCCATTGCACGGTATTCGGAGAGCATGCCTTCCCGGTCAGATCCGAGGACGCCGTACTCGAAGCCAGAAAAGCATGGCGGGAGCCGCGCACGATTTCATTAACCGCCAAGGCGACCCCGGAATTTGGCACATCGAGAATTGCATCCACGCCGTCAACATCCAGCCAGCGGCGCACGATCGCAGTCCCAACATCAGGCTTGTTCTGATGATCCGCGGATATCACTTCGACTTTGATTCCTGGCCCAATGGGGCCGAAATCCTCGAGGGCCATTTGCGCAGCGAGTACTGAACCCGGGCCGGCGGCGTCGGCGTAGAGGCTCGATTGGTCGTTCAACACGCCAATCCTCACGACACCACCGGAAATCTCGGCTTGCGCGCCCGAGATTAAAAGCACGGCAGTGACGGCTACCACCGCGACGCTTGATCTCATCGTGTCCTCCCCACGTTCCCCGGCTCACCCTCTTCGGGGCATTAGTATGTATGTATACGTACAAGTTGTTGAGACGCGAGTCAATAATGCGGCGCACAAATAGAACAGCTTGCGCAATTCCTCAAAAAGAAATGTACGTATACCTACAGTTGAGATAGACTGGGCCCAAAGTCCATCAAAAGGAAAGGAAACGCGTGATGCGTCTATGCCGTTTCGACGACGATCGGCTGGGTCTGGTCGAGGACGTTGTGGTCTACGATGTCACCGGTGCGATCGAGGCGGTGCCACCCTGTCGCTGGCCAATTCCAATGGGCGATGCACTCGTCGCGCATCTTCCCGAGGTTTGCAGCGCCGCGCAGAAGCTCAAGGCGCACGCAAGGCAATTCGAACTAGCAGGAGTCAAGTTGCGCAGTCCGGTCGCCAACCCGAGTAAAATCATGGCGGCGCCGGCGAATTATCGTCTCCACGTCGAGATCGACGCAAAGGATCCGGCAGTCCATCACAATGTTCACAACACGCAGCTTGCCGGACTCGATCGACCTGTCGAAGCCCTGGGCCTTTTCCTGAAGGCGACGTCTTCGGTCACGGGACCAAGTCCAGGCATCAGCTTGAATTGGCACGAGAAGAGGAACGACTATGAGACTGAACTCGTCGTTGTCATCGGCAAGGGTGGCAAAAACATCAGCGCCAAAGATGCGATGGACTACATAGCCGGATACTGTGTTGGTCTGGACATGAGTGTTCGCGGCCCAGAGGAGCGAAGTTTTCGTAAGTCGGCGGATTCCTATACCGTGCTGGGACCGTGGCTCACGACCGCTGACGAGATCGCCGATCCGCAACAACTCACCCTTTGGCTGACATTGAATGGCAAGCCACGACAGCGATCCTCGACGGCCGCGATGACTGTTGGCATACGACGGCTGATCGAAATAGCATCAAGCGCCTACACGCTTTATCCGGGCGATATTCTGATGACGGGCACGCCGGAGGGAGTCGGAGCGGTGGTCCCTGGAGATATCATTTTTACCGGCTGCGACGGGCTTGGCGAAATGACCGTGCCTGTCGTCATCTGAGAGCGTCCCAAAGCCGTGGTCATACCTAATCGCAGTTCCAAACAGGAAATATGCCTTGGCAAGAAAACCTGCTCTCTCATCGACCGCTTCCGGAAAGCCGGATGTTGCGCAGACGGAATCCTTCGCGCGAAGTATCTCGCTTCATGAATTGCCCGGCCATCTTATCAGGCGGTTGGATAGTCGCGCAGCTTCGCTCTATGAAACATTTACCGGACAATCAGATCTGACGCCCCGGCAATTCGGCGTTCTGCTCACGCTGTTCCAGGCGGGAGCGCTTCCCCAAACCGAGCTCGGCAACCGTTTGCATCTCGATCGCAGTACGCTGGGCGAGATGCTGCAGCGAATGGTCGAGCGGAAACTCGTAGAGCGGCGGGCTCACGAACGGGACCGGCGGGCTGTGGAAATCACCCTGACGGACGCAGGTAAGAGCGCGCTGCTGGCTGCGGTCCGGCAGGCACTCGAGGCTCAGGAAGCTCTGCTTTCCCCGCTGCCGGACTATCTGCGGCCCGTGTTTCTGAAGTGTCTGCAGATTCTCGCCGATGCGGAAGATCCAGCGGATTGAATTGCCAGACTGAAAAGATAGCTACGCTGCCAACCATGGGAGAAAGCGATGAACCAAGTCGTGACCAAAACAACACGTGAGGCCGAGATCGTTTCGTTGGACGATCTTTACCGCGAAGCGGAGCGCCTCGATGTCACCCCGGGCTGGGTGTCGCGTGACCGGCCAATTTTCTGGAAAGAGCCGCGTACCGATTTTGTACCCATGCATTGGGACTACAAACAAGTGAAGGACACGCTGGCGTCGGCCGGAGCCTTGATTGACGTGGCGCTTGCGGAGCGCCGCAATCTCATTCTGCGTAACTCCTTCCCGAACAACAATTTCGCAACTGTCAAAACCCTGGTCTGCGCCTATCAAATGCTCCTGCCAGGGGAGGTTGCGCCATCGCACCGCCATTCGGCGCATGCGATGCGTGTTATCCTGGATGCCAAAGGATCCTATTCGATCGTGGATGGTGAAAAGACACCGATGGAGAGCGGTGATATCGTGCTGACTCCCGGAGGGCATTGGCACGGTCATGGCCACGAGGGGGCGGAGCCCGCTTACTGGTTGGACGGTTTGGACATTCCATCTGTCCACCTGATGGAACCGATGTTCTTCGAGGAGCATCCCGACAAATACGAAAAAATTACCTCCGTCGCGGCCTCGTCGCGGTTCAGATTTTCACGTGACTCGATATTGACCAGGCTCGATAGCGCAAAAGGCGATCCTGCCGGCGCTCATGGTCCGCGCGTCACGCTCGAGGCGCCCGATATGCCCACCATGGGTCTGACTGTCGAGAAGCTGGGCACCGGAAGCCAAACACGCCGCCACCGCTCGACGGCAAATCGGATCTTCGTGGTTATGGAAGGGGCCGGACAAACCAGGGTAGGTGAAGAGACGTTCGTGTGGCGCAGAGGCGATACGGTCGTTGTCCCCACCTGGACCGATTTTCACCACCAGACAACTTCGGATTCGCTGCTTTTTTGCTTGTCCGATGAGCCGTTGATGCGAGCGTTGAAGTACTATCGCTCTGAATATTTGTGAATCCGCGACGACCCCAGCGTGCTCATCAAATCACGAAGAACCCGTGGGTTGCGTCGCGCCGGAGTTGTTCGACAAGACCATATTCCCAATCGAGATAGGCCTGCATCGCGCCCGGAGCTGCGTCGGTGCCCTCGTAGGGACGCCGGTAGCGGTGGGAGGGATCGGGCTTTGGCAATACTTCCGGCGGCCCCACTTCGAGCGTGCGATCATAGCCGCCTTCAAGCACGTAGGTCTCCCACCCCATTTGCGCGAGCCAGGAACCGGTCATGTCGGCGCGGATGCCCATATTGTCGGTCAGGAGGATGCGCGCCCCGCGCACCGGCGCCGCCATGTCGATCTCCTGGACCAGCTGTCCTCCGGGGTAGTGACGAAAACCACGGAGGTGGCCGGCCGCATAGTCTTCGCTCGCGCGAACGTCGAAGCGATAGAGCGTACGATTCGTCTGCGCCTCGAGCGCCATCGCTTCTGCGATGCCGATATGCCGAACGCCGGCGCGATAGGCAACTTCGCGGGCATTGGTTTTCGCGCCCTCGAACGGGCCGATCTCGCCACACCGATCCGCGCCATGTTCGAGGTCCTGCCCTGCGAGAGTCCAGCCGATCGTCCCGTTTCGTAGCGCCACCACCTTGTTGGCGACACCGGCATTGATCAGCGACTGGGTGCCAATGATCGATCGGGTGCGACCCGCGCAATTCACGATGATGGTCGTTTCGGGATCAGGCGCGGCGCGGCCCGCGCGCAGCACCAGTTCTGCGCCGGGCACGCTGATGGAGCCGGGGATGTTCATGGTCGCATATTCATCGAACCGCCGGACGTCGAGCACGGCGATATTGGCTTTGCTCGCCATCAGCCCGGCGACTTCATCAGCGGACAGCGAGGGCGTGTGCCGGCGGGACTCAACCATTTCACCAAAGGCCTTGGCGTAGGAATTCACGTCCCTGAATAGCTCAAAGCCCGCCATCTGCCATGCCTGCAGTCCTCCGTCGAGCTGACGAACGTCGGTGTATCCCAACCCCCTGAGGCGATCCGCAGCCTGCGGAACAATACCTTCGCCGGCGTCATAAACAACGATCGGCACATTCTTGCGGGGCAATCGCGTCTCGGCTTCGAGCGCGATCCTGTCGGCCGCCATGTTGCCGGCAAATAGCGGATGGCCTGTGGCGTAAGCGGCCTCGTGCCGCAAATCGAGAAGTGCGATTTCATCGCGCAGCAGCAGCGCGCAGCGAACTTGCGAGGGGGTGACGGTTGGCGCGGTCATCGATGGCAGGCCTGAATGAGGGCGAAGGTCCACCCAATATCATGAATGGCGCGCCAAGGTTGACGAAGATGGGCATTAGCTTCTCCCTGACGCTATGAAGCGGCACCGGGGCTTTATGCCAGCGTCGCGACGCGGTGCCCGCCCCGGTCGACTATGACTCATGGCTGGACATAAGTCAGCCGGCCGTCGCGGTCGAAGCGAAGAAGCGTCCCGCTGTCGTATCGCCGGCCCGAGACCGCGTGGCTACGGGCCAGTATCAGCTCGCGCGGGCGACCGTTATCGTGAAACGCGAGAGGTGGCGCGCCCGCTTTGACCGGGATGCCGTCGATGTCCCAGTCTTCGGGAAAGGCAGCACGGACAAGACGTCCCTTTGCGTCGAAGCTGACATGTGTCCTGCGTGGAAACGCCCGACCGATGAGGACGTGCTCTCGCGGCAGCGTGGCGCCCGCAAGGCGCCCGTTCGGATGGAAGTTCAACGCCAACAGCAAATCTTTACCGCCGGCACAGGGGATGCCGTCGACGTCGCGATCGCTTGCCAAGTGGAGAGAGCTGACGCGCTGGTTGGGGTGGAACCACACCAGCGTTCCGCCAAGGCAAGGCAGGCCATCGATCTCTTGATCCGCGCCCAATGTCACATCGTTGAGGCGTCCGTCCTCGCTTCCCCGGTAGTACCGGAAGTGAGAGTCGGCGACGAACCGCCGCGCGCCGAACAGCCATTCGCGGGACAGCGTGGCGCAGATGAGGTCGCCCTTGCGGCCGAACGCGGCCTCGCCTCGGCACGGGACGCCGGCAACCTCGACATCCCCCTTGAACATGACGATCCACGGCCGGCCATCCGTCCATCGTTTCGTGACCTCGTAGGCATCCGCCGGAAGCGTCGCCAGCACGCCCTTTCGGGTGGCCGCGCGAACGCTCGTCGCCGAATCTGTTACAAGCCACGGCGGCTTGCGCTTGCGGCGGACCTCGTTCGCAGCGGCGGCCCTCAGGTCCAACGGCGCGTAGCCCGACAGCTCTCCCCACACCACGTTGATCGGCATCACGGGATCGTGGTTCACGCCCACAAGATACGGATAGGGCCGCGGTTCGTCCCTCCTGATTTCCCAACGCCCTTGAATCCGCAACCGCAGCACTTCACCGACATAGGCCACGAGGTGATCGTAGAGCTCTTGCTGCGCTCGCTCGACGCCGACGCCTTCCACGTATTCGGAAACAACATCGAGACTCTTGTAGGAGAAGTCGATGCCGTCTGCTCGCGGCGAAATCGTCGAACGGAGCTGCGCGACCAGGGTGTCGATCTCGGATATCAACCGATCTTTGAGCACCGAATAGTAAACCCAATGCTGGACGGAGCTCTGACGCCCATGCCTGGCGTCCTCTTCAACCTTCGCGGTCCAGCGCGCGAACCGGCTGATGTCGTCGGCCGAGTAGATGTCGCCCTTGCCTGCGAGCCCTGAGACCTGCTCGCCGAACACCAGCAGATAACGGTCACCCTCAAGTTCGTACACGAGCGGTTGCAGCAACGTCGACTCGAAAGCCGCCGAGAGATCCGGGCGAGGTCGGGCACCGGATGAAATCAGCTCCTGAACCTGGCGCCTGGTCAAACGACGTTCGTTGAGGGTTCTCTTGTAAGCCATCGACTAACACATCGTTCCAGGCGCCAAGCGCCAAAATACCCCAGCGCGATCGGGCGAGGTAGTCATACGGGGCGCGCGCCGCTATTCCCTTTCAAGGTCTTCGAGCCTCATCAAATCACGTTATCTGCTCCTCTCCCCAAGGCCGGCCCACGCAGCAGGGGGTCTCTTCATCTCGAATTTGACTTCGCAGGTCTGCGACTACAATAGTTCTTGTAGTCACAGAGCAGATCCATGAAAAACTTCAGCTCCGCGAGGGCAAGGCAACACTGTCGGCTGTCGTCGAGGCCGCCGAGAACGGCGAGCCCCACGACGATCACCAAGCACGGCCGGCCGGCTGCCGTGGTCATTTCTCACAGGGAGTGGACCAAGCTAAAGACAAGAGATCGGCGCGCTTCTCAGGTCAGCGGCACGAAATCGTAGTCACCGATTCCCTGCAGCACCAGAAATACCGCCGAGGTGTCGCCGCCATTGGTGACGAGATGCGGGCGCTTGGGTGGCACGGAAAAGGTCTGTCCGCGTGCCAGCCGCACCTCTTCTTTCGGCTGCTGGAGAAAAATGCGCAGCGCTCCCTCCACCACGTAGAACGTGTCATGGATATTGCTGTGATAGTGCCACGGCACCT
>VAZG01000192.1 GCA_005885285.1 Alphaproteobacteria bacterium
CACCGGGCGGGTGGTGCCCGACTCCTTTACCCACGGCTCCGCCGCGCAGCGCAAGCAATGGTTCATGACCGGTTATCAGCAGGGTACGGTGCAGGCCTGTAACACGTTTGGTGGGCAGTGAATGTCAGGGATCGACCAGACAAAACAATTCGTGCCGCTCAACGTTGCGGTGTTGACGATTTCGGATACGCGCTCGCTTGACGATGACAAGTCGGGCTCGACGCTGGCGGAACGTCTCACCGCGGCCGGTCACCATCTCGCGGCGCGTGAGATCGTCGTCGACGACCTCGACGCGATCCGCGGCATCGTCAAGCGGTGGATTGCGGATGCAGGCGTCGATGTCATCATCACCACCGGCGGCACCGGTTTTACCGGCCGCGACGTGACACCGGAAGCGATCGAACCGCTGTTCGAAAAGCGGATGGATGGATTTTCCATCGCCTTCCACATGCTGAGCCATGCCAAGATCGGCGCTTCCACGGTGCAGAGCCGCGCCACCGCCGGTGTCGCCGGCGCCACTTTTATTTTCTGCCTGCCGGGTTCGCCCGGCGCCTGCCGTGACGGCTGGGACGGCATTTTGGCCGCGCAGCTCGACTACCGCACACGGCCGTGCAACTTCGTCGAGATCATGCCGCGGCTGGATGAACATCTGCGGCGCCCCAAAGCGAAGGGCGCTTCGGTCTAATTCCGTGAAACGATATTCTACGCCCTCCATCCGGACCGCGAATTGGTCTGATGCTGGTTTGCGAGGTAACGAATGAAAGCGTATCTGGTGCTCGACTTGTCGGTGAATGACTTCGGCGGTTTCAGAAAATACATTGCTGAAATTCCTGCATTCATCGCAAAACATTCAGGCAAATACATAGTTCAAGGGGTTCGGCCGACGACAATTGAGGGTGATTGGAAACCGAACGCATGGTCATCATCGAATTTCCGGAACGCGGAAAGGCAGAAGCATTTCTAAGCGACCCTGAAATTCAAGACCTGTTCAAGGTGCGCCACGCTACGACGACGAGCAAACTGGTGCTTGCCGATGGGTGTACGTAACCCCTTCGGAGTGAGATAAGGGCGATGCTAGAGCCTGGGCGAGGCGCTGCTAACGCCGGAGAGCAAGCCTCATCAGGGAATGCCATAAGGAGCGCCATGCAGCCCGGTAGGCCATGGCGCGCAGGCGGGTGGCGCGGCGTTTGTAACGCCCGATGAGATCGGGCGTTATGCGCGTCAGAGCTGCAGCTCCCAGGTCTCGCCTGTGAGATCGACGCCGAAGCTGTGGTGCTTCTCTTCGGCCACGCGCTGGAAGCCGACGCGCTGATAGATGCCGCGCGCAGCAACCAGAATGCTCTGGGTCCAGAGCGTCATTTTCTTGTAGCCTTTCTCGCGCGCGGAGCGGACGCATTGCTCGACCAGCGCACGCCCGACACCGAGCCCGCGCGCTTCTTTCTCCACCAGCAGCAGCCGCAGCTTGGCGAGTTCGTCGGACGCTCGCACCAGGAAGACCGAGCCGAACGGCTTGCCGTCTGCTTCCGCAATCCAGCAATGCTCGCGCGCCGGGTCATAGTTTTTGATGAACTGCGCGCAGATCTCGGCGACCAGCGCCTCGTAGCTGATGTCCCAGCCATATTCATTGGCATAGGCGATGGACTGTCTCGAGATCACCCAGCCCATGTCGCCGACGCGATGGCTGCGCAGCAGGAAGGAGGGACCCGTGCGCTCCGGCGGCTCCAGCAGATTTTCGATCGTGGCCATCGCCTCAGTCAGGCGGCGGCGATCGGTCGCCGAAAGCTTCGCCAGCATCGCGCCGACTTCGTCCTGCGAACTGCGTTCGAGGGTGGCCTGGGCCTGACGCCCCTTGGCGGTCAGCGCAAGCTGGTATTGGCGGCGATCCGACGCGAGTGGTTTGCGGATGATCAAGCCACCCTCGTCGAAACTCTGGACGATTCGGCTGAGGTAGCCGGCATCGAGGCCGAGTTCCGTCCCGATCTCCTTGGCCGACGGCTCGTCGCGATGGGCGAGTTCATAGAGCACCCGCGCCTCGCTCAGCGAGTAGGGGCTCTTCATCAGATGCTGGTCGAGCACCCCGAGCTTGTGGGTGTAGAAGCGGTTGAAGGCGCGAACCGCCGCGATCTGGCTATTGGGCTCGTTCTGGGAGATGGCACACCTCAATACTTGCCATTGTCAATTAATTATTTGACTTTGGCAAGTATATTTCGATGCGAAGCCGGGCGCGTTCTACTTTGCATGGGGTTGTTTTCGCGATTTGGATCTGGGCTCGGGGTCAGGCGACCATGATCCGGCTGCGTAGCAGGGTGCGGGAGGAGCGGCCGAGCTGGCGGAGCAGCCTCGCTTCGGAACGACGGGCATCGGGGGCGTAGCCGCCGAGCCGCTCATAATGGTCGCGCGCGATCAACAGGCCCTGTTGTGCCGAGGGACCTGCGATCAGGCGGGCGATAAATTTGAAGCCGTCCCAGAGTCGCGTATCGGCGTAGGGCGATCGGGCGTAGCGAAAGATACCGGCGCGGGGGCGCCCGCTGTCAGAGACGCGCTGGATGAATTGGCTCGTTTCTTCGATCCAGCCGGAATCGAGCACCGCGCCAGCATGCAGGAACATCAGCCACGGGCCGCGGGCTTGGCGCGCGCCCGCCGCCATCGCTGCGCCGCGCGTTCCTTCGAACGGCAGGAACCGGCATCCCGTGACATCAGCGACGCGTTCGATGACGCCGGAGTCGGACCGGTCGACCAGCAGCACCTCGCGCACTAAGCCTGCGGCCGCGCCCGGCACCAGCGCTGCAAGAGTTGCGACAGCGGACTGCTCCACACCGTCGGTCGGAATAACGACGCTTAGCATCATGTATCAGGCTTGATTGGCTCAAACGGGTGAAAAACGCCGCACTGTTATCACCTTGTGACATTGAAGACAGCCTTTCGCCTGCCGATTTTTGTTGCACGCAGATCGTCCTCCATTGTGGATTTCCTAAATCGATGTTCTTGATTTGTTCTACAAGCGTGCTATGTTCTGTCCATGAGCCGAGCATCCTCTCATGCCCTCAAGCACCCGCCGGTCACGGCGCCCTCCGAACCGGCGGGTGCGCCCTCTGCCTTTCCCGAGCTTGCGGTTGCGATCGAACGCGAGCGGCGGCGGGGACGTGGCGCGCAATCCAACGCCAGCGGCCGGTTTGAGGCCGAGGCACGGGTCGCATTCGACGACGGCTGGCAGAGTCTCGACGAATTGCCGCCCTTCAAGACCACGGTGGCGCTGGATACCTCGCGCAAGGTCATTGCCCGCAACGATTCGCCCGACATCGGCTTTGACCGCTCCATCAATCCGTATCGGGGCTGCGAGCATGGCTGTGTCTACTGCTTTGCGCGGCCGACCCACGCCTATCTCGGTCTTTCGCCGGGCCTTGATTTCGAATCGAAGCTGCTCGCCAAGCCGGATGCGCCGGCGCTGCTCGAAAAGGAGCTGGCGGCTCGGGACTACGAACCGCGCATGATCGCGATCGGCACCAACACCGATCCGTATCAACCGATCGAGCGCGAGCACAAGATCATGCGCGGCATCCTCGAAGTCCTTGAACGCGCCGGCCATCCGGTCGGCATCGTCACCAAGTCGACACTGGTGACGCGCGATATCGATATCCTGGCGCGGATGGCGAAACGCCATCTGGTCAAGGTCGCGCTTTCCGTGACGACGCTGGATCCCGCGCTCGCGCGGACCATGGAGCCGCGGGCGCCGACGCCGCCGAAGCGGCTCGAGGCCTTACGGCAATTGTCAGCGGCCGGAATTCCGACCACGGTGATGGTCGCCCCCGTGATCCCGGCACTGAACGATTCCGAGATCGAGCGCATCCTCGATGCGGCTGCGCATGCGGGCGTCAAGGAAGCTAGTTATGTACTGTTGCGGCTGCCGCTCGAGGTACGCGATCTCTTCCGCGAATGGCTGATGGCGAATTACCCCGACCGCTATCGCCACGTCTTCACCCTGATCCGCGATATGCGCGGCGGGCGCGATTACGACTCGCAATGGGGGACGCGGATGAAAGGCACGGGTCCAATGGCCTGGATGATCGGCCGCCGATTCGAGATCGCCTGCGAGAAGCTCGGGCTCAACAAGCGGCGTTCGAAATTGACCACGGATCATTTTGCCAGGCCGAAGCGCAGCGGAGAACAGCTTAGCCTGTTCTAGGGAAGCGGAAGACGGAGAGAGAGTAAATGGAGAGAGTAACATGAGCGCGAAAACGCCGGCGCCGGTTCCGCGGTTCACCGTCATCACGCTCGGTGTCAACAACATGGCCGTCAGCATCGCGTTCTATGAAGCGCTGGGCTTTGCCCGAAAATTTCGCGCAACGGGCGAGGCCGTCGCCTTCTTCGAGACCGGCGCCACAGTGATTGGGCTGTTTCCCTGGGATCAGCTTGCGGCCGACGTCGCGCTGCCGGAAAGCCCGCGGCCAAAAGCCTTTCGCGGCGTGACGCTCGCCTGGAACTGCAACAGCACCGAGGAAGTCGATCAGACCATCGATTTCGCCATCTTGAACGGCGCGTCGCTGTTGAAGGCTGCGCATAAAACCGATTACGGCGGCTACTCGGGCTATTTTGCCGATCCCGACGGCCATCCCTGGGAAGTCGTGGTCGCACCCAACATCGAGGTCGGAGAAGATAGACGTGTTCACCTGCCGGATTGATTGCCGGGACTAAATAACGGGAATTGCCGCGAGTTCCCGGTTGCGCTGGGGGCATGGGATCAGCACGATCCCGCGCATGATTCGTGAGAAGCCCGCCAAAGAAAAGTTCGCCAAAGATCAGGCCAAGCTGCCCGCGGGCGTCATTGCGGTGGCGCCGCCGAGCTTTCGCCGCGAGCGCGCGCTGATCAAACGCGGCGTCTGGCCGGTCGCCGGCTGTGACGAGGCGGGGCGTGGGCCACTGGCGGGTCCAGTGGTCGCTGCTGCGGTCATCCTCGACCCGAAGCGGATTCCCAAAGGGATCGACGATTCGAAGCGGCTCACCCCGGAGCGGCGCGAGGAATTGTTCGAACAGATCTGCGCGACGTCTTCGTTTGCCATCGCGTTTGGCTCGCCGGGCCGGATCGACCGCGACAATATCCTGCGCGCCTCGCTTTGGGCGCTCGCACGCGCGGTGGCTGCGCTGCCCGAGGCGCCGAAACATGTGTTCGTCGATGGCCGCGACCGCATCGACACGGCTTGCGACTGCGACGCGGTGATCGGTGGCGACGGACTGGTGATGTCGATCGCCGCGGCATCAATCATCGCCAAGGTGACGCGGGACCGGCTGATGTGCGCGCTGGCGCAGGATTGCCCAGGATATGGCTTTGAGTCCCACAAGGGCTACAGCGTGCCGGAACATCTGGAGGCGTTGGACCGGTTAGGTCCATCGGTGCATCACCGCAGCTTCTTCGCACCCGTAATAGCGGCCCGGGAAAAACATCAGCCGCGGACGATCAAGCGAGAACCTGACATGTTTGCGGAAACGCAGATCGATGTCGACGTTTCCTCCGCGATTTGACAGAGTTGCCTCCGCGGCTCACGCACTCTATCACACGTTCGAGATCCAATAGCGCCGGTTCTTCCAGCGCCGGTTCTTGGCGTTGGCCTTGAGTATTTCGGACCGTTCATGCGTTTCACTTCCCTGGTTATCGAACTGATCCGTGCCCGGCCGCGGCTGGTGGTCTGGATCGTGGTGCTGTTGCAGGCAGCGTTGTGGCTGCTTGTCCCGCTCGTGTTCTATCGCAGTCCGCCCGGCGATCTCGCCATCGTGCTCGCTTTCGGCCGTGAATATCAGGTCGGCACCGATCTCGGCCCGCCGCTGGCGTTCTGGCTCGCCGACATCGCGTTCCGCGCTGCGGGCAACCACATGTTCGGCGTCTATGTGCTGGCGCAGATTTGCGCGGTCGCGACCTTCTGGACCCTCTATCATCTGGCGCGCACCATCGTCGGCGGACAGCAGGCCGTGCTCGCGGTGCTGCTGACCATGACGATCACTGCGTTCGGCTCGCCCGGCGTCGAATTCGGCCCGGCGGTGCTTGCGCGTCCACTCTGGGCGTTGCTCCTGTTGCATTCATGGCAACTGATCGGCCAGAACCGGCGCAACGTGTGGTTTGCATGGTCGATCGAAGCCGGTCTGTTGCTTTTGACTACCTCCGCGGGGATTGTCCTGCTGATGCTGGTCGCGGGATTTGCGGTGGCAACCGAGCGCGGGCGGCGCACGCTGTTGTCGTTGGATCCATTGTTTGCGCTGCTCGTGATTGTCGTGCTGGCGTTGCCCTATTTGATCTGGGTGATCCGCGCCGATGCCCTCGGCGTGCCGCCGCTGCCCGCGGTTGCCGAGCTCAGCACGAGAGCATCGAACTGGGTTTGGCTGCTCCTCGGCCTGCTGTTGGCGATATCGGGAATGCTGCTGCTGGTGGTGCTTAATTCCGGCTGGTTCGGTAGCAAGACGGAGGAAGCCCCGATCATCTATCGCCCGCCGGTCGAGCCGCTGGCGGGCAATTTCGTCTATTTCTTTGCGATCGCCCCCGCGCTCGCTGGCAGCGTGATTTCCGGCCTGTTCGGCCTCGATCGTGGCGTCGGCGGTTCGGCTGTTGCGCTCCTGATGTCGGGATTGGCCATGATCGTCGCGACCGGCGATCTGATCCAGTTGCGGCGCCAGCGCATCTTGCGTTCGATTTGGGCGGTCGCCGTTGTAGCTCCTGCGCTGTCGGTGATTGCGGTGACCTTGTTCCAGCCCTGGACCGGCAACGGCGAGGTCGCGACCTCGCTGCCGGCAACGGCTATCGCGCGTTTCTTCGGCGACAACTTTGAGCGGCGGACCAATCAGCGGCTGCGCGCCGTGACCGGTGACCCGCAGCTCGCGAGCCTGATCGCGCTGGATACCGGCCGCCCGCATCTGTTGCTCGAAGCGACGCCGGAGCGAACGCCATGGCTGAGCTTTGCCAGGTTCAAGGAGACCGGGGGGGTCGTGGTCTGGCGCGCATCCGACACCGCCGGAACGCCGCCGGCCGAACTCGCGCAGCGGTTCCCCGGCCTGGTGCCGGAAGTACCGCGGGCGTTCGAATGGCTGGTGACCGGCCGCCAGCCGCTGCTGCGGATTGGCTGGGCAATCGTGCGGCCGAAGACGCCTTAAGCTCCGACACCTCAGAGTCTGACCGAAAAAAGGCAGACTCTTAGGTTGATGGAGAGCCTCCTTGCTCCAGCGCCTTGGCGATCGCGCGCAAATCCTGCCACGCCATGCGTTTATAAGACGGCGAGCGCAAGAGATAGGCGGGATGGAACGTCGCCATCGCGCGGATGATGCGGGTGCCGGTATCGTAGTCGAACCAACGTCCACGGGTTCGCATGATGCCCTCGCGCGTCGACAGCAAGGTCTGGGTCGAGGGATTGCCTAGCGTCACCAGGATGTCCGGGTTGACGAGCTCGATCTGCCGCTGGATGAACGGGAGACAAATCTGCGTTTCCTGCGGTGTCGGCGTACGGTTGCCGGGCGGGCGCCACGGAATGACATTGGCGATATAGGCCTTGCTGCGGTCCAGCCCGATCGTCGCGATCATCCGGTCCAACAGTTTGCCCGATCGTCCCACGAAGGGCAGACCTTCGAGGTCTTCCTCGCGCCCCGGAGCCTCGCCGACGAACATGACGCGCGCGTTCGGATTGCCGTCAGCAAACACTAGGCGCGTGGCGGTGTGCTTCAATGCGCAGCCGTCGAATTTTTCCAAAAGTCCGCGCAACGCTGCCAGCGTTGGCGCGGTCCGCGCGGCTTCCCGCGCCGAGGCGATCGCGGCTTCGGGCGCAGGCGCCGCGTCGACGCGGGCCGTGGGAAGCATGGCCGCAATTGTGCGAACCGGCTGAACTGGTGCCGCTTCGCGCCCAGGGGGTGCGGCATCGGGATCGGCCAGGTGGTCGACCGGTTCTTCCGCCAGCGCACAGTCGACGCCGGCCTCCAGATAAAAGGCCAGCAATTGCTGCACATTAGGAACGGGATCGGGTAGGGATGCCATCAAGCCAATCTAGGATGGATCGCGGCGTTCCGAAACGCCTGACGGTCGATTTCCATGGTTGTCCTCCCTGCAAAAATCGGAAACAAACGGCCTCCAGAGCGCAAAGCCGTTTCGACCGGGCGGAGACCAGATCATCATGAGCACCGACCAATTGCCGCCGCGCGAATCCATGGAATTTGATGTCGTGATCGTCGGCGCCGGGCCGTCGGGCCTGTCGGCTGCGATCCGGCTGAAGCAGCTCAATGCCGATCTTAGCGTTGTGGTCGTCGAGAAGGGCTCCGAGGTCGGCGCACATATCCTGTCCGGCGCGGTGATCGATCCGGTATCGCTCGACAGGCTGGTGCCGGATTGGCGCGAGGACGCCGATTGCCCGCTGAAGACGCAGGTCAAGGACGACCGCTTCTACTGGATGACGGCGGGAAGCGCGATACGGCTGCCGAACTTCATCATGCCGCCGCTGATGAACAATCATCATTGCTATGTCGGCTCGCTCGGCAACGTCTGTCGCTGGCTGGCGCCGAAGGCCGAAGCGCTTGGCGTCGAAATCTACCCGGGCTTTGCCGCAGCCGAGGTGCTCTACGATGAAAAGGGCGCGGTGCGCGGCATTGCGACCGGCGACATGGGCATCGCCAAGGACGGCTCCCACAAGGACTCCTATACCCGCGGCATGGAGCTCGTTGGCAAATACACGCTGTTTGCCGAAGGCGCCCGCGGCAGCCTCGCTAAACAGTTGATCGCGAAATTCTCGCTCGATGCCAACAGCGAGCCGCCGAAATTCGGTATCGGGCTCAAGGAAGTCTGGCAGATCGATCCGGCGAAACACCAGAAGGGCCTGATCCAGCATTCGTTTGGCTGGCCCTTGAACAATTCGACCGGCGGCGGCTCATTCCTCTATCACTACGACGACAATCGGGTGGCGGTCGGCTTCGTCGTGCATCTCAATTACGATGATCCGTATCTGTCGCCGTTCGACGAATTCCAGCGCTTCAAGACCCATCCCGCGATCCGCAACCTGTTCGAAGGCGGCAAGCGCCTTGGTTACGGCGCGCGCGCCATCACCGAAGGCGGTTATCAGTCGGTGCCGCGGCTGACGTTCCCCGGCGGCGCGCTGATCGGCTGCGCGGCCGGCTTTGTCAACGTGCCGCGCATCAAGGGCGTCCACAACGCGATGGGAAGCGGCATGCTCGCCGCCGAACACGTTGCCGGCGCGCTCGGCGCCGGCCGCGCCAATGATGAACTCGTCGAATACGAAAATGCGTGGCGCGATTCGGCTGTCGGCAAGGACCTGCATCGGGTCCGCAACGTCAAGCCGCTGTGGTCCAAGTTCGGAACCATCCTCGGGGTCGCGCTGGGCGGTTTCGACATGTGGTGCAACACGCTTGGCTTCTCGCTGTTCGGCACCCAGTCGCATGCAAAGCCCGACCAAAATACGTTGGACGCCGCGAAGGTGCACACGCCGATTTCATACCCGAAGCCGGACGGCAGGATCACGTTCGACAAGCTTTCGTCAGTGTTCCTGTCCAACACCAACCATGAAGAGGATCAGCCGGTCCACCTGAAGGTCGCGGACATGAACTTGCAGAAGACCTCCGAGCACGATGTCTATGCGGGGCCATCAAATCGTTATTGTCCGGCCGGCGTCTATGAGTGGGTGGAAGAGGGGGGTAGTCCCAAATTCGTGATCAACGCCCAGAACTGCGTCCACTGCAAAACCTGCGACGTGAAGGATCCCAACGGCAATATTACCTGGGTTCCACCGGAGGGCGGTGGCGGACCCAACTACGAGGCCATGTGACTACGAGTCCCAAGTGACTACGAAGGAATGTGACTGCGAAGGAATGTGATGACCACGACAGCTGAGGGCGCCGGTCACGATACCGCCACAGTGCAAGCGTTAGGCGGATACCAGCGGGCCAAATTGGCGTTTTAGGGCCCTTCTGCGGATCGATCGACTATCGTATCCTCGCGCGTATCCTTGCGGTTGAGCGCCAAACGCGGCATTGTCGCTTGCCTTGATGCTGCCGCTTGGGTTCGCATTCAGGAATCCTGCCGTTCAATTCTGGAGCTAGGCGAACCGTGATGCTTTCAACTCGTTTCAATCGCTGGACCGTTGCCGCCCTCGCTCTCGCCGCGCTGACGGCACCCGGTGCAGTTTGCGCGCAGACGCCCGATCATCCCTCGGATAATTCGGCGCAGTTTCCGACCCGGAACGATTTGAGATCGCTGACCACGTCGGGCAGCTATCTGGCCGCCCGTCACGCCAGCGTCGAGCGCGACGCCAACTCCGCCTCGGCCTTCTATCTGTCGGCGCTGCGCACCGATCCGAAGAACAATGAGCTGCTGGATCGGGCGTTCATCTCCTCGGTCGCTGACGGCAACATCGACGAGGCCGTCAAGCTTGCCGAGCGCATCCTCACCGTCGATAAATCCAACCGGGTCGCGCGTCTCGTCGTCGGCGTGCAGGATCTCAAGCTGAAGAAATATGCCGCCGCGCAGTTGAACATCAACCAGTCGATCCGCGGGCCGATCACCGATTTGGTGGCCACGCTGTTGTCGGGCTGGGCCATCTATGGCGCCGGTGACACCAAGGCGGCCGTCGCCAGCATCGACAAGCTCACCGGCCCGGAATGGTATCCGATCTTCAAGGACCTGCACGCCGGCATGATGCTCGACCTTGCGGGCAAGGAAAAGGACGCCGGCACCCGCTTTGAGCGGGCCTACAAGCTCGATGATTCCATGCTGCGCGTCGCCGAATCCTACGGGCGCTGGCTGTCGCGCAACAAGGATGACAGCGCCGCCGCCGGCATCTACGAGGCGTTCGACAAGAAGCTCGCGCGCCACCCGCTGGTGCTGGAAGGCCTGCGCGAGACCAAGGCCGGCAAGAAGATGCCGCCGCTGGTGGATTCGCCGCAGGCCGGTGCTGCCGAAGCGCTCTATGGCATCGGCGCCTCGCTGACACGCCGCGGCGGCGAGGATCTCGCGCTGGTCTATCTGCAGCTTGCGCTGCATCTCGTGCCCAATCATCCGCTGGCGCTGCTGTCGCTTGCCGACCTCTATGAATCGGTGAAGAAGCCTCAGATGGCGATCAAGGTCTACGAGCGCGTGCCGGCGGGCTCGCCGCTAAAGCGCAACGCGCAGATCCAGCTCGCGACCGACCTGGACGCCGCAGACCGCAGCGATGAAGCGATCAAGATCCTGAAGAACGTTACGGCGGAAGATCCGAAGGATCTCGAGGCCATCATGGCGCTCGGCAATATCGAGCGTGGCCGCAAGAAGTTTGCCGACTGTGCCCAGACCTATTCGCAAGGCATCGACGTGTTGCCCCCGAATAACGACAAGGCCAACAGCGTCTATTACTACTACCGCGGCATCTGCGAGGAGCGCTCCAAGCAGTGGAACAAGGCGGAAGCCGATATGCGCAAGGCGCTCGAGATGCAGCCCGAACAGCCGCACGTGCTGAACTATCTCGGCTATTCCTGGATCGACCAGGGCGTCAACCTCGACGAAGGCATGAAGATGATCAAGCGCGCCGTCGAGCAGCGTCCGGACGACGGCTATATCGTGGATTCGCTGGGCTGGGCCTATTACCGGATCGGCAATTACGAGGAAGCGGTCAAGAATCTGGAGCGCGCGATCGATCTCAAGCCCGAGGATCCGACCATCAACGATCATCTCGGCGACGCCTACTGGCGCGTCGGCAGGACGCTGGAAGCAAAATTCCAGTGGGCCCATGCCCGCGACCTGAAGCCCGAGCCGGACGACCTGCCGAAGATCGAGGCCAAGATCGAAAACGGACTGCCGGATGATCCGTCATCCGCAGCCGCCGCCGCCGACAAAAAGAAGGACGACGGCAAGGAAGACGGCAAGGGCGGCTGATCAAAGGGCTTGGGGGGAATGCCGCTGGTCGAGGAGGGACGTGCCAAGGTCAATCTGACCCTGCGGGTGATTGGCCGCCGCGTCGACGGCTATCACGATCTCGAAAGCCTGGTGGCGTTCGCCGATTGCGCCGACCGCCTGACCCTCGCGCCTGGAGCGGAGCTGAAGCTTATAACCACAGGTCCTCTCGCCGGCGATAGTGGCGACGCATCCGACAATCTGGTGCTCAGGGCCGCGCGGTTGCTGGCCGAACGCGTGCCCGGCCTGAAGCTGGGCGAATTCACCCTCGACAAGGTGTTGCCGGTTGCAGCCGGTATCGGCGGCGGCTCGGCCGATGCGGCTGCGGCGCTCCGGCTATTGGCGCGGCTCAATGGTCTTGCGCCCGACGATCCGCGCCTGCTCGAGGTTGCGCTTTTGACCGGCGCCGACGTGCCGGTCTGCCTAGTCTCGCGTGCGTCCGATATGACCGGCGTCGGCGAGAGCCTGTTGCCATTGAGCCTGCCGATCATGCCCTGCGTGCTGGTCAATCCGCGCGTTCCGGTGGCGACCAAGGACGTGTTTGCCGCGCTCGGCTTGCGGAGCGGCGAACTCCTGGTTGGCGCCAGCGACGTTCTGCAGTCGTCGGCCTGGCCGCAAGATGGTGCATCGCTCGAAGACTGGGTCGAGGCGCTCGCTGAAAATTCCAACGACCTCGAACTGCCTGCCACGCGCATCCAGCCCGTGATCGGCGAGGTGCTTGCGGCGCTCAACGCCACCAATGGGGCCTGGCTGGCGCGGATGTCGGGTTCGGGCGCGACGTGTTTTGCGATCTACGAAAACACCGTCGAGGCGCAGCGCGGGGCGCAAAAAATACGGCTCGATCACCCCCAATGGTGGGTGCATGCGGGGGTATTGAGCTAGACCGCTGCCGATCTCCCTCGCCCCGCTCTTCGCGGGGACAGGGTGGGGTGAGGGGCCGCCAAACTCCAAAGATTAATGTGCGCGGTGAGTCCCCCTTACCGGTGCTTCGCGCCGACCTGTCCCCGCATCCGCCTTCGCCCCGAAGGCGGGCTTCGGCGGACATGAGCGGCGCGAGATTGAAACGACCTCAATGCGACCGCGCCAGGCAGAACGCCACCACCTGTTCGAGCGCGCTCTTCATCGGCGAGGCCGGAAACAGCGCCAGCGCGTCGACGGCCATCGCGCCGTAGTGCTGGGCGCGGTTGACGGTATCCTCAAGGGCGCGGTGCTTGCTCATCAAGCCGATCGCGTGATCGAGATCGCCCTCGCCAATCTCGCCCCGCTCCAGCGCCTTGATCCAGAAAGCGCGCTCGCCGTCATTGCCGCGGCGGAACGCCAGCACTACCGGCAGCGTGATCTTGCCCTCGCGGAAATCGTCGCCGATGTTCTTGCCGAGCTTGGCGGCCTTGCCGCCGTAGTCGAGCACATCGTCGACCAGCTGGAACGCGATGCCGAGATTCATGCCGACCGAACGGCATGCGGTCTGCTCCGCCTTCGGGCGGTTGGCGATGACAGGTCCGACCTCGCAGGCGGCAGCGAACAATTCGGCGGTCTTGCCGCGGATCACGGCAAGATACTCATCCTCCGTGGTGGCGGTGTTCTTGGCGGCGGCAAGCTGCATCACTTCGCCTTCGGCGATCGTCGCGGCAGCCGAGGAGAGGATGTCGAGCGCGCGCAGCGAGCCGACCTCGACCATCATCCGGAACGCCTGGCCGAGCAGGAAATCGCCGACCAATACGCTCGCCTCGTTGCCCCACAACATCCGCGCCGACAGCTTACCGCGCCGGAGTTCGCTTTCGTCGACCACATCGTCATGCAGCAGGGTCGCGGTATGCATGAACTCGACTGAGGCCGCGAGCTTGATATGGCCGTCGCCGGAATAGCCGGCGAGATGCGCCATCGCCAGTGTCAGCATCGGACGCAGCCTTTTGCCCCCTGAGGAGATCAGGTGGTTGGCGACCTCGGGGATCATGGTCACTTCCGAGCCGGTCCGCGACAGAATAGTGGTGTTGACGCGCTCCATGTCCGATGCCACGAGACCGAGCAGTTGGTCGATCGAAGCGTTCGAGAGGCTCTCGAAGGGTACAATAACCGCCACGGCGGTCTCCACATTTGCTAATGTCGGTTCGGACAATAGAAAGTGCTGCCCGGCACGGCAAGCGGTTGACATCGGCCCCGTCGTCGCAGGCGGCAAATGACGAAGGAGAACGCAAGTTGCGGGAATTGGTCCGGACCAACGATATGGTGCTGGTTTCGGCCATCGGCGCACTGCTCGATGGCGCGAACATCCATCATCTGGTGCTCGATCAAAATATGAGCATCATCGAGGGATCGCTGGGCGTGCTGCCGCGTCGTATCCTGGTGCACGAGGATGACAACAGGCAGGCGCGCCAGCTTCTCACCGATGCGGGCCTCGCCCACGAATTGCGCAGCGATGACTGAGCGCCTCCGCCAAACCACCGAGGATGCATTCCTCGGCGGACAACTGCACTTGCGGCAACCGAAATCGGGCCATCGCGCCGGACACGACGCCATGCTGCTGGCGGCCGCGACACCCGCGCGATCGGGTGATCGCGTGGTGGATTTTGGCGCCGGCGTCGGCGCCGCCAGCCTCGCGCTCGCCAAACGCGTGCCGGCCATCCAACTGCTGCTGGTGGAGATCGATCCCGAGCTCGCCGAACTGGCGCGCGGCAACGCGGCATCGAACGCGATCGCTGCCGACGTCATCACGCTCGACGTGGCATCTGCGCCAGACCAATATGCCGCTGCAGGTCTTGCGCCTGACAGCGTCGACGTTGTGTTGATGAATCCTCCGTTCAACGATCCTGCACGGCATCGCCTCTCGCCCGATATGGCGCGGGCGACGGCGCATGTGGCGACGGCGGTGACGCTTGAGGATTGGGTTCGCGCGGCGCGCCGCGTCCTCAAATCGCAAGGCGCACTGACGCTGATCTGGCGCGCCGATGGCCTTGCGGAAGTGCTGACCGCGCTCGATCGCGGCTTCGGCAGCCTTGCGATTCTGCCGGTTCATGGTGACGCAACGTCGCCCGCGATTCGCGTGCTGGTTCGCGCCACCAAGGGCGGCAAGGCGCCAACCCGCCTCCTCAGGGGACTGATGCTCAATGATGAGTCAGCCGTGCCTAATAAACAGGTACAAGACGTGTTGGCTGGAAAAGGAATATTGCCGCTGGCGATGCCCTGAAGCATCGTCGCGCCGCACGAGCGTAGAACCGATTGGGGGAGGAATATCTACTGTGGAAGCGTTTCTGAACGCTGTTCGGGCACTGAGGTGAAACGAATTGCGGTCAGGAGGGTACCGATCAGCAGCATCAGCAGATAGATTTTCATGTCATTCTCCGCTGCGCCATTGCAGCCACAACGGCCGCCAAGCAAAAGCTGTTCCAGTCGTCTCAATGACACTGGCGTGATAAAAAATGGTTAATTCGAGGTAACGGGATGCTGGAACAAAAAGTTGATCGTGCAGGGCTGTCAGATCTCGGCGATAGGCTGATGGCAGTGGTTCCGGCGCGGCTGCGCAGAGGGGCTGTCGTGGTTCCGGTGGTCCGGCTATCGGGCGTGATCGGCGCGGTGACGCCGCTGCGCCCCGGCATGACGCTGGCCGGTATCGCCAGGACGCTGGAGCGCGCCTTTTCGATGAGGAACGCCAAGGCGGTGGCGCTGGTCATCAATTCGCCCGGCGGCTCGCCGGTGCAATCGCGTCAGATCTATTTGCGCATTCGCCAACTCGCTGCGGAAAAGAAATTGCCTGTGCTGGTGTTCGTCGAGGATGTCGCAGCGTCCGGCGGCTACATGATCGCCTGCGCGGGCGACGAGATCTTCTGCGATCCGTCGTCGATCCTGGGCTCGATCGGCGTGGTCGGCGGCTCCTTCGGGTTCCAGGAATTGATCAAGAAGGTCGGGGTCGAGCGCAGGCTTTATACGGCGGGCGAGCACAAAGCGATGCTCGATCCGTTCTTGCCGGAAGACCGCGACGATGTCGCGCGCCTGAAGACGATCCAGCGCGAGATCCATGCGATCTTCATCGCGCTCGTAAAGACGAGCAGGGGAAGCCGCCTCAAGGGCGGCGACGACGTGCTGTTCACCGGTGAGTACTGGGCGGGAGAAACTTCAGTCTCGTTGGGGCTGGCCGACGCGATCGGCGATCTTCGTTCGACGTTGCGCGCCCGCTATGGCGACAAGGTAGAGACGCCGCTGATAGCGCCGGCGAGGGGCATGCTGTCGGGCCTGTTCGGTCGCAGGTCGGCCGGCGCCGATGCGCTGGCCTCGCTGGACGGTATCGCGGGGTTGCCGGAAGGGCTGATTTCGGCGCTGGAAAGCCGGGCCATTTGGGCCAAATTCGGGTTTTGAGCGCGCGTTGTCCCGCGCCATTTAGTCCCGCCCCGGTCTCGGAAGTGTGATTGCGGGGACGGCCGGCTTGCGCGACAATATCAGTAGGGGGCGCGGATTTATGAACGACAAGGATCGAGCGATGCCGCTGATTGCATTCGCAGGCGTTTTGGGTGGGCTCGCCGTGGTTCGCTGGGCGTATAGAACTGCACTCCGCATCAACCAGGAGTTGGAAGAGGCCCGCCTGGCGCGCGTCGCCGAGGCCGCCGGATCGAGCGAGATTCCAACGCTGCGGCGCGACCCCGTCACCGGCGCCTATCGCCCGGGCTGAAACGAGCCGGGTTTTCGCCGAATTTGGCCGCGCTAACGCCCATTGCTTGATTCCCCGCCTTCCCGCCGATACGGTCCCGCGTTTTACCGGCCCCTCGCGAGACCGATTCTGACGATGGATTTCCTTCCCGCCCATATGCGTCCGGAACGTTCGTTCCAGGGACTGATCCTGACGCTGCAGCGCTATTGGGCTGACTACGGCTGCGTGATCCTGCAGCCCTACGACATGGAGGTGGGGGCGGGCACCTTCCATCCGGCGACGACGCTGCGCGCGCTCGGCCCCAAACGCTGGAACGCGGCCTATGTACAGCCGTCGCGGCGGCCGAAGGACGGCCGCTACGGCGAAAATCCCAATCGGCTGCAGCACTATTACCAGTTCCAGGTGATCCTCAAACCCTCGCCGCCCGACATTCAAGAGCTCTACCTGCGATCGCTCGCGGCGATCGGCGTCGATTCGCATCTGCACGACATTCGCTTTGTCGAGGACGATTGGGAAAGCCCGACGCTCGGCGCGTGGGGATTGGGCTGGGAATGCTGGTGCGACGGCATGGAAGTCTCGCAGTTCACTTATTTCCAGCAGGTCGCGGGCGTCGAATGCGCGCCGGTCGCGGGCGAACTTACCTACGGGCTTGAGCGGCTTGCGATGTATGTGCAGGGCGTCGACCGCGTCTACGATCTCAATTTCAATGGCCGCGACGGGGCCGAGCGCGTCACGTATGGCGACGTCTTCCTGCAGGCCGAACAGGAATATTCGCGGCACAATTTCGAATTCTCGGATACCGCGATGCTGTTCGAGCAGTTCAAGATGGCCGAGGAGGCCTGCAAGAAATATCTGGCGGCCGGGTGGCGTGATGGGGGCAACCGTAGAGAGCATCTGATGGCGCTGCCGGCCTACGATCAGTGCATCAAGGCCAGCCACGTCTTCAATCTCCTCGATGCGCGCGGCGTGATCTCGGTGACCGAGCGGCAGAGCTACATCATGCGCGTGCGCGAGCTGGCGAAAGCCTGCGGCGAAGCTTGGGTGCACACCGAAGCGGGCGGGGCGGCTTGATGCCCGACCTCCTGCTCGAACTTTTTTCCGAAGAAATCCCGGCGCGCATGCAGGCGAAGGCGGCGGACGATCTGCGCCGCATGGTGACAGACAGGCTTGTCGCCGAAGGCCTGGTCTATGAGGGCGCGAAAGCGTTCGCGACGCCGCGGCGGCTGGCGCTGACGGTGCACGGCATTCCGGTGCGGCAGTCGGACCTCAAGGAAGAACGCAGGGGGCCACGCGTGGGCGGGCCGGATGCAGCGATCGCTGGTTTCCTCAAGGCCACGGGCCTTGCCTCGATCGATGAGGCCAAAATCCAGCGCGACCCGAAAAAAGGTGACTTCTATATCGCGCTGATCGAAAAGCCCGGCCGCGCCACGCTCGATGTGCTGGCCGACATGCTGCCTGTCATCGTGCGGACTTTTCCATGGCCAAAGTCGATGCGCTGGGGCCAGCGCTCGGCAAAGCCCGGCGCGCTCTCCTGGGTGCGGCCGCTGCATACGATCACCGCGACCTTCGGTCTGGAGACCGAAGAGCCCGATATCGTGAAATTTGCGGTCGACGGCATCGAAGCCGGCCAGACCACCTATGGCCACCGCTTCATGGCGCCAGCGGCGATCTCCGTGCGCCGCTTTGAGGATTACGAAGCGAAGCTGAAGGCCGCCAAGGTCGTGCTCGATCCGCAAGCGCGGAAAGACGATATCCTCGCGGATGCCAAGCAGTTGGCGTTCGCGCAAGGCTTTGAGCTGGTCGAGGATCAGGTGCTGCTCGACGAGGTCGCGGGTCTTGTGGAATGGCCCGTCGTGCTGATGGGATCGTTCGACAAGGAATTCCTGTCGATCCCTGGCGAAGTCATTCGCGCCACCATCCGCAACAACCAGAAATGCTTTGTGGTCAACGACCCCAAAACGGGCAAGCTGACCAACAAGTTCATCCTGACGGCCAATATCGAAGCGAGCGACGGCGGCAAGGCCATTGTCGCGGGCAACGAGCGCGTGATCCGCGCGCGACTTTCCGATGCGAAGTTCTTCTACGAGACCGATCTGAAGACGAGGCTGGAAGATCGCCTTCCGAAATTCGATAACATCGTATTTCACGAGAAGCTGGGCAGCCAGGGCGAGCGCATCAAGCGGATCGAGCGCCTCGCGGCGGAAATCGCCCCTCTGGTCGGCGCCGACGTCGAGAAGGCCAAACGCGCCGCGCATCTGGCGAAGGCGGATTTGCTGACGGAAGTCGTCGGCGAATTTCCTGAGCTGCAGGGCTTGATGGGAAAATATTACGCGCTGGCGCAGGGCGAGGATGCGGCTGTCGCCGCGGCCTGTGAGGAGCACTACAGGCCGCAGGGGCCGAATGATCGCGTGCCGACCGATCCGGTGTCGGTTGCGGTCGCGCTAGCCGACAAGATCGACACGCTGGTCGGTTTTTGGGGCCATGACGAAAAGCCAACTGGCAGCAAAGACCCATTCGCACTTCGGCGAGCGGCACTAGGGATTATCCGCCTCTTAGAGTCCAACAATCATAGAGTCTCGCTGGTTAAGTGCATCGATATGGCCTGGAACTTCGGCTATGCCATGAATGATGCCGGCATTATTGTTCAGGCGAACCGCTTTTCCGCCGATCTCCTGTCCTTCTTCGCCGATCGCCTGAAAATTCAGCTTCGCGACCAAGGCGCGCGGTACGATCTCGTTGACGCCGTGTTCGCGCTGGGCGGCCAGGACGATCTTTTGATGATCGTCCGCCGCATCGAGGCGCTCGGTAAATTCCTCGACACCGACGACGGCAAGAACCTGCTCGCCGGCACCAAGCGCGCGAGCAACATCCTTGCCATTGAAGAAAAGCGGGACAAGCGGATTTTTGAAGGCGCACCGAACCCAGCGCTCTACAGCCTCGCGGAAGAGAAGGTGCTCGCTGACGCGATCGACCTGCTAAAGGTGGAGGCCAGCGTCGCCGTGATGAACGAAGACTTTGAAAGCGCCATGAGCGCAATGGCGAAACTCCGCCCGGCGGTCGATGCCTTCTTCGATAAGGTCAAGGTCAACGACGACGATCCGCTGGTTCGCGAAAATCGCCTGAAACTGCTCAACGAAATCCGCGCCGCCACGCGCGCGGTCGCCGATTTTTCCAAGATACAGGATTAGAACAAAGAAAAGCCCCGCCCGGGCGGGGGAGACCGGGCAGGGCCTTCACATCCGGCTCAAGCCTGGCGCTGGACTGCGCGGCGAGCCGGACATCTTATTTACTCGATCACCTGAACGATGCGCCGTGTGGCCGGCTCGACCAGAAAGGCTCGCCTTTCACCATGGTGAAACCATAGGCGTCCTCGCGCCGGCACACCAAAATGCAAATGCATCGGGCGCCGCATCGTTCCCGGCAAATGCGATCTCATCGACGGCAATTTTGAGCAATTTTCGCGGCCAATCCTGCGCCGGTGGAACTCATTGAGGCCGCGGGCGTCTGCTACTCGAAAAACCCGCGCGCGACGTTAAGATGCGGGACCCTCGAATCGACATTTCCCAACATTGCTGTCGCGGAGACGTTTCAATGACCCTTAGTGTCGCTCATATCTCACCGATCATATCGATCATCGCCGGCGCGCTGATCCTGATCATGCCGCGGCTACTCAACCTGATTGTCGCGCTGTTTCTGATCGTCAACGGCCTGATCGGCCTCGGATTGCTCCGATGGCTCCATATCTAGCGCTCAAAAACCGGAACCCTGTGGCTTGCGCTGGCCCGCCCAAAATGGTGTAAGGCGCGCGTCCCCTCTCTCCTTCGGATTGTCAGTCAGCCATGGCCAAAGCCGCAGCTAGACCCAAGAAAATCGCAGCGAAATCAAAATCTTCCGTGCCGGTGCGCGGAAAGGTCGCGCCGCCGCCATCGGCTCGCACGGCGCTGAAGAAGGGCGCGGCTAAGCCGGCCGCGAAACCTGCGGGCAAGCCGGTCACGAGCAAGCCAGCGCTGGAGGCTGTGAAGTCCGGCAAATGGGTGTTCACCTTCGGCGACGGCAAGGCCGAGGGCAAAGCGGGCTTGCGCGATCTGCTCGGCGGCAAGGGTGCCAACTTGGCTGAGATGGCCAATCTCGGTCTGCCAGTGCCGCCCGGATTTACGATTCCGACCTCGGTCTGCACCTATTTCTATGCGCACGGCAAAACCTATCCGAAGGAATTGAAGGGCCAGGTCGAAAAGGCGCTGGACCATGTCGGCAAGCTGACTGGCAAGATTTTCGGCGACGCCAAGAATCCGCTGTTGGTCTCGGTGCGCTCCGGCGCCCGCGCCTCGATGCCGGGCATGATGGACACCGTGCTCAATCTTGGCCTCAACGACCAGACGGTCGAGGCGCTGGCCGAATTGTCCGGCGACCGCCGTTTTGCCTATGACAGCTACCGCCGCTTCATCACGATGTATTCCGACGTCGTGCTCGGCTTCGAGCATCATCATTTCGAGGACATCCTCGACACCTTCAAGGACAGCCAGGGCTATTCGCTCGATACCGACTTGAGCGCCGAGGACTGGGTCGATCTGGTCGGCCGCTACAAGGACGCGGTGGCGCGCGAGACCGGCCGCGAGTTTCCGCAGGATCCGCACGACCAGTTGTGGGGCGCGATTGGCGCGGTGTTTTCATCCTGGATGAACGCGCGCGCGGTGACCTACCGGCGGCTGCACGACATTCCGGAATCCTGGGGCACGGCGGTCAACGTGCAGGCCATGGTGTTCGGCAACATGGGCGAGACCTCGGCGACCGGCGTTGCGTTCACGCGCAATCCCTCGACCGGCGAGAGCAGGCTGTACGGCGAATTCCTGGTCAACGCGCAAGGCGAAGACGTGGTCGCGGGTATCCGTACGCCTCAGGACATCACGGAAGACGCGCGCAAGGAATCCGGCTCCGACAAGGCGTCGATGGAAACCGCGATGCCCGAGGCATTCAAGGAGCTGACGCGGATCTATACACTGCTCGAGAAACACTACCGCGACATGCAGGACATGGAATTCACGGTCGAGCAGGGCAAGCTCTGGATGCTGCAGACCCGCGGCGGCAAGCGCACCGCAAAGGCGGGCCTACGCATTGCGGTCGAGCTCGCCAACGAAGGGTTGATCTCCAAGAAAGAAGCGGTGTCGCGGATCGATCCGGCCTCCCTCGATCAGTTGCTGCACCCGACCATCGATCCCGCCGCCAAGCGCGATGTGATCGCGACCGGCTTGCCGGCTTCGCCGGGTGCTGCGTCCGGCGAAATCGTGTTCTCGTCCGATGAGGCCGCCAAGCTGCAGGCCGATGGGCGCAAGGTCATTCTGGTTCGGATCGAGACCAGCCCCGAAGATATTCACGGCATGCACGCTGCCGAAGGCATCTTGACCACGCGCGGCGGTATGACCTCGCACGCCGCGGTGGTCGCGCGCGGCATGGGCAAACCCTGTGTCTCCGGCTGCGGCACCATCCGGGTCGATTACGGCCGCGGCACCATGAGCATCGGGCCGCGCACCTTCAAGACCGGCGACGTCATCACCATCGACGGCTCGCTCGGCCAGGTGCTGGCAGGCCGCATGCCGATGATTGAACCCGCCATGTCGGGTGAATTCGGCACGCTGATGGCGTGGGCCGATTCCGTCCGCAAGATCGGCGTTCGCGTCAACGCCGATACGCCCGACGATGCGCGGACCGCCATCAAGTTTGGCGGCGAAGGCATCGGGCTGTGCCGCACCGAGCATATGTTCTTCGAGGAGACACGAATTCGTACCGTGCGCGAGATGATCCTCGCGGAGGACGAACAGGCGCGCCGCGCCGCGCTCTCGAAGCTGCTGCCGATGCAGCGCGCGGATTTCGTCGAGCTGTTCGAGATCATGCAGGGCTTGCCGGTCACCATCCGGCTGCTCGACCCGCCACTCCACGAATTCCTGCCGCACACCCAGGCCGAAATCGAGGAAGTCGCGCGCGCGATGAACACCGATCCGCGGCGGCTCGCCGATCGCGCCCGCGATCTTGCCGAATTCAATCCGATGCTCGGCTTCCGCGGCTGCCGGCTGGCCATCGCCTATCCCGAAATTGCCGAGATGCAGGCGCGCGCGATCTTCGAGGCGGCGGTCGAGGCTGGCAAACGCACCGGCAAGGCGGTCGGGCTCGAGGTGATGGTGCCCTTGATTGCGACCAAGGCCGAATTTGATCTGGTCAAGGCGCGGATCGACGCCACCGCGCAGTCGGTGATGCGCGAGACCGGCACCAAGCTTGCCTATCAGGTCGGTACCATGATCGAATTGCCACGCGCCTGCCTGATGGCCGGCGATGTCGCCAAGACCGCGGAGTTCTTCTCGTTCGGCACCAACGACCTGACGCAGACGACCTACGGCATCAGCCGCGACGACGCCGCCGGATTCCTCGGAACTTACATCGCCAAGGGAATCTTGGAGATCGATCCGTTCATTTCGGTCGATCGCGACGGTGTCGGCGAACTGGTGAAGATCGGTGTTGCGCGCGGCCGCAAGACGCGGCCCGATCTCAAGGTCGGCATCTGCGGCGAACATGGCGGCGATCCGGCTTCCGTCGCCTTCTGCCACGAGATCGGCCTCGATTACGTATCGTGCTCGCCCTATCGCGTGCCGATCGCGCGGCTCGCCGCGGCGCAGGCCGCGATCGGCAAGACCATCGCCAGCCAGGCGTGAGATGTCATCAGCGTCATTGCGAGGAGCGTAAGCGACGAAGCAATCCAGAATGCCTCCGCGGAGAGATTTCTGGATCGCTTCGCTCGCAATGACGGGAAATACGGCACCCGTGCCGTATTGACACGGTGCATCAATCTTTCTTCATCATTTCCGTTGACCGAATATTTACCGTTTTGATCGAGCCGCCGTTTACCAACATTTCGTTGCGATCGCGCGAAAGGCGCGGATTGCTTGAGTGTGTCGCGCGCGCAACGCCGATTAACTCCCCGGCAACCTAAATTCGATACGAACAAAATAGATCGAATTGCACGGATGTACTGCATTCGACCTTCGAGTTTGTAAGCGTTGCGTGAGCGTATCGATGTTTGTGTTGCGTCACCAGCCGAAGGGCGCGCGCATTGCGTCCTTCGGAATTGGTCTCTGCGTCTTCGCGTTGATGCCGACAGAGATCGGATATCAGGACATCGCGTCACTGCTCGCCCGGCAGCCGGGCGTCGCCGAGCGCTGGCAGAAGCGCGTGTTCTCTGCCGCAAGTTCAATCCAGCTCGCGACCTACAGCTTCGGCCATCCGATCGGGACTTCCACACCGCAGTCGGCGACCTATCGGCTCGCAAGCCTCGACAATCAGGACATCGACATCACAGGCTCGGTGACGCGCAATCCGATCCTGCAGACGCCGCCGCGCTATCAGGCCTCCGATTTTCCCAAAGTCGATCGCACGCTGAAAGGCGATCGGCTGGTCGTGGCTCCGCCCGCGCCCGCGGACAACTCCCCGGCGCTCGAAGACCCTTCGGCGTCCAATGCTTCCGTGGCTGGCGCGAAGACCGCAACTGTGCCGGCCGAGGAGCGGGCAGCGCCGTCTGCGGCCGTTCACGCTCCGCTTGACCCGGAACTTCAGGCCGCGTTGAACGCGCCGCCGTTGGCGCAATATGACATCTCGTTGTCGCTGGAAGCCCGGCCGCTTGACGATCTGAGGGAAACGCCCGAGGCCTCTGAGATGACGATCGAGCCGGCACCGTCGCGCGACGGCTTTAACGTCAAGACCGCGAGCCTGTTTTTCGGGAGCTCGTCGCTCGGTGGACCCGTGGAAGGCATCGAACGCTGGCAGCCCGGCGAGGAACCGCTGATCGTGCTGCCCGCATTGCCCGATCCGGACATGAAGGTGATGGCGTCGCTGCCGCCGCCTTCGGAGGAGATGGCCAAGGCCAGCGAAGCCGGCGAGAGCGTCGCGCCGAAGGGCGAGGTCAACAGCGACAATCAGCGCGCCAAGACGCCGGCCGAACGGCTCGGCCTTGCCGACGAGAAGTTGCGCGCAAAGTCAGAAAAATGCCTCGCCGAGGCGATCTACTTCGAAGCCCGCGGCGAGGCCGTGCGCGGCCAGATTGCGGTCGCACAGGTCGTGATGAACCGCGCGTTCTCCGGGTTCTATCCAAACACGGTGTGCGGTGTGGTCTACCAGAACAAGCACCGGCACTTCGCCTGCCAGTTCACCTTCGCCTGCGACAACAATCCCGATGTCATTCGCGAACCCGACATGTGGGAGCGGGCCCGGAAAATCGCCAAGGCGATGCTCGATGGCCAGATCTGGCTGCCGGAAGTCGGCAAGTCGACCCACTACCATGCCTATTATGTACACCCGTCCTGGGTCAACGAAATGAAGCGGATGTACAAGTTCGGCGTCCACACTTTCTACCGGCCGAAGGCGTGGGGCGACGGCAGCGAGGCGCCGAGCTGGGGCACACCGGCGCAAACCGCGGCGCTTTCGGCAGAGCTTGCCGAGGAGGCGAAGAGCGAAGCCGAATTGAATCCGAATTCCGTTCGGCGCTAGTGCACAAAATCTGAAGGCTGATCCACCCTGGGCCTTTTCGCACCGATCTACTGGCCGTTGCTGCTCTCCCAAGCCGGGTTCCCTAAAGGGTTTCGCCCAGCACCGTTCTTTCGTCGGAAAAATTCGCTCGACAGGGCGAGCGGAGACGATCAAGTTGGGTCGGCTGCGGAGCGGACTTGGCAGCGAAGTAGCGGATGCTCCGCTTTGGAAGGAATAGCGGACAAGGATGTCGCCTTTGACGCGCCTCCATCACGAAGCTGTGTGCCAACCTTGCTGCGTTCCGCCGAACCTATCCGGCGATAGCCGCTTAAACTTTCAAGACCGGGAGACTGCCATGAAAATCGCAAAGATCATTTTGGCTGGCACTGCGGCCCTCACCATCATCGGCTCGGCGGCTTTGGCCCAACAACCGCTCACGGGAACGATCACCAAACTTAACCGGATCAACGGCACCGTCGCCATCCAGCAAACGCAAAGCGGTACCGTCGGAGCGAATAGCGGCGGCGCCGAAGAGTTCAAAGTGCAAGACGGCGTGTCGCTGGACACGCTGCACGCCGGCGACAAGGTCACCTTTTCCACCACGGAAACAGGTGGGGTCAAGACCATCACAAAACTTCAGAAATAGTAAACCTGTTTGCTCACGCATCGATATCGAGCGCGACGTCGAAATTCGGCGCCGAATGGGTGAGTGCGCCGGATGAGGCATAGTCCACGCCGGTGGCTGCGATGTTGGCAATCGAACTTTGGGTGACGCCGCCGGATGCCTCCAGCACGACGCGGCCGTTGGCGAGGCGCACCGCCTCAGTCAGCGTTGCGATATCCATATTGTCGAGCAACACCACGTCGGCCAATCCGGTGTCGAGCACCTCGCGCAATTGCGCGAGCGTATCGACTTCGATCTCGATTTTGACGAGATGGCCGGCATGGGTGCGGGCGCGCTGCAGCACCGCTGTGATGCCGCCGGCGACAGCGACGTGGTTGTCCTTGATCAGGATCGCATCATCCAAGCCGAAGCGATGATTGAAGCCGCCGCCGCAGCGCACGGCGTATTTCTCGAGCGCGCGAAGGCCGGGCGTGGTCTTGCGGGTGCAGCAGATCCGCAACTTGGTGCCGGCGGTGTGGCGCACATAGTCTGATGTCAGCGTGGCGATGCCGGAAAGCCGGCCGACGAAATTCAGCGCCGTGCGTTCGCCGGCCAACATTGCCCGCGCAGGTCCCGAAATCGTCAGCACGTGCACGCCCGCGGCAACCGTTGCGCCGTCGCGTATATGGGCATGGATGTTGATGTCAGGCGAAAGCGTCTGGAATGTCGCGACCGCCAGCGGCAGGCCTGCGATCACGCCAGGCTGCCGCGCGATCAGAATCGCATGGGCCGGCGTCGTTTCCGGAATGGTCGCAATCGAAGTGATATCTCCAGCGCGGCCGAGGTCTTCATTGAGCGCGCGCCGAACCGCCTCGTCGATCGCGAGCGGCGACAGGAAGCTGTCAGGATGCAGCAGCGAGGCTGGTGTGGTCATTTCAGATCAAGCCATCATCGGTTGCGCGGGCCGCGCCGGCATCGAGAGATGTTTCGCGATCTCCCGTGCTGCCGCGAGCGTCGTCATGGTGCGATGGGCGAGCGCCGGCTGTTCGGCGGGGCAGTCGATGCGGTAGTGCGCGCCACGGCTCTCGCGCCGCGACCAGGCGGAGGCTGCGACCAACAGCGCCGATGTGGCCATGTTGCGCAGCACGATATTGCCGGTGTCGCGTTCGATCGCCGCAAACGCTCGTACCGCTTCAGCGAGGCTGTCGCCATCTCTGATCACGCCGACATGCGAGGTCATCACCGCCCGCAGGTTCTTTTCAGTGAGCGCCGGCATGGCGCAGTTGCGAGGCACGATCAACGCGCTCGGCAAGCTCGCGGGCGCAGCGATCCGGCTGCCGGCGATATCCTCGGCGATGCGCGCAGCATAGACCACCGCCTCGAGCAGCGAGTTCGATGCCAGCCGATTGGCGCCATGCGCGCCGGTGGACGACACCTCGCCGCCGGCCCATAGTCCTTGCAACGAGGTGCGGCCGCGGTCATCCACGGCGATACCGCCCATGTGATAATGCGCGGCCGGCGCGACCGGGATCGGCTGCTTGGTGGGATCAAGGCCGGCGGCCATGCAGCTCGCATAGACCGTCGGGAATTTGTCTGCGAAACACGCGCCCGGCGCCGACCTCGCGTCGAGGAACGCGCCATGGCCCGCGGCAATCTCGGCGAACACGCCGCGCGCGACGACGTCGCGCGGCGCGAGCTCGGCAAGGGGATGGCGCGCCAGCATGAAGCGCTCGCCCTTGTCGTTGATCAGGGTAGCGCCTTCGCCGCGCAGCGCCTCGGTGGCCAGCGGTGCGGGATCGCGGCCAACCATGATCGCGGTCGGATGGAATTGCACGAATTCGGGATCGGCGATCACGGCGCCGGCGCGGGCGGCGATCGCCAATCCGAGGCCGCTCGCCTCGGCCGGATTGGTCGTCACCGCGTAGAGATGGCCGATGCCGCCGGTGGCGAGCACTACCGCACGGGAGGCTGCGATCACGGGTTTTGCGGTGGCATCACTTAACTCACGCAATTGCACTCCGGTGACCGCGCCGTCTTCGGTCAGCAGTGCTTCGGCGGTAAAACCTTCGATCAGGCGGATCGAGGGCGTTTTGCGCACCGCCTCGGTCAATGCTGAAATGATCGCTTGGCCTGCCATGTCGCCGCGGACATGCACGATGCGTCGTGCGGAATGCGCGGCCTCGCGGCCGACTGCGAGCCGGCCTTCCAGGTCGCGATCGAAGGGAACGCCATAGGTCAAGAGATCATGGATACGCGCGGGCGCTTCGCGCGCAAGGGAAAGCGCTACCCTCTCGTCGACGAGGCCGCCGCCGACCGCGACCGTATCGGCGGCGTGCGCCTCCGCACTGTCGCCTTCGGCGATGGCGGCTGCGATGCCGCCTTGCGCCCATGCGGTCGATGCGCCCTGGCCGAGCGGTGCCGCTGAGACGACGGTGACCGGACGCGGAGCCAGCTTCAGCGCGCAGAACAGGCCAGCGAGACCGCCGCCGACGATGACGACGTCGTCGCTCTCGCGGATAAGGTTGCATTCGTGATCTGGCATCGCTCCTCCTTTCGTCGTCCCCGCGGACGCGGGAGACGGCGCGCGTCAATTCTTCAGATTGACCATCCGTTCGACCGAGCGCCGTGCTTTGTCGGTGATCGACGGATCGATGGTCACCTCCTCGCGCAGATAGAGGAGGCTGTCGAGAATCTTGGGCAGCGTGATCCGCTTCATGTGCGGGCAGAGATTGCACGGCCGTACCATCTCGACGTCGGGCAATTCGGCCTGCACGTTGTCGGCCATCGAGCATTCCGTGATCATCACCACGCGCTTTGGATGATTACTGCGCACCCAATTGATCATGTGCGCGGTCGAGCCCGTGAAATCGGCCTCCGCCAGCACATCGGGCGGACATTCCGGATGGGCGATGATCTGCACCGTTGGATCGGCCTCGCGAAAGCTTCGCAATTCGTCGCCGGTAAAACGCTCGTGCACCTCGCAGGCGCCCTTCCAGGCGATGATCTTCACGCTGGTCTTTGAAGCGACGTATTTCGCCAGATATTGATCCGGAACGAAGATGACTTCCGGCGCATTGAGGCTCTCGACCACCGCGACTGCATTAGACGAGGTGCAGCAGATGTCGACTTCCGCCTTTACGTCCGCCGAGGTGTTGACATAAGCGACGACGGGCACGCCGGGGAAGCGCTCGCGCAACAGCCGCACATCCGCGCCCGTAATACTGGAGGCGAGCGAGCAGCCGGCGCGGGAATCCGGGATCAGGACCGTCTTGTGCGGGTTCAGGATCTTCGACGTCTCGGCCATGAAGTGGACGCCGCACTGGACGATGATGTCGGCATTCACCTTGCTGGCTTCGATCGCCAGCTGCAGCGAATCGCCGCCGATGTCGGCGACGCAATGGAAAATCTCCGGGGTCTGATAATTGTGCGCCAGGATCACGGCGCCGCGCGCCTCTTTCAGTTCATTGATTGCCTTGACGTAGGGCGCCATGAAGGGCCACTCGACCGGCGAGATCACGCCTCTGACCCGCTGATAGAGGTGTGCGGTTAAGCGCTCCACCTCGGGCGTCCATTCCAGCGATGGCATCGGCAGCGCGCGTGCGCGCTCGGCAGCGCTGATGCCGCCGCGCGAAGTGGCGGAACGTCCGCGAGCCGGGTTTCCCAAATCTTGGGGACCGAAAATCGCAGCGATCGGCATGGCGGCCTCCGTTGATTTATATGCTCATATTGAGCATATTTGGCTCTTGAGAAATCCGGCCGCGACGGGCCGGCAATCTTCAAAGCCAGATTCGGATCACCCAAGCCGACCGTGCAAGGACGCTGGGTGCTGTATGAGAAGCTTACTTATCCTCATTTCGAGCAAATCAAATATAGCACGCCTCAATGGGTTCTGCTAGGTGCGCCCGTCGCCAATCCGTCAAGGCAGTCCGCGCGGATTTGCAACGCTGCAATGCGATAGGATTTTTTTCGGGCACTTTTCATGCACATGCATTAACTCACCGTAACAAATCGCGGACGCCTATTCCGGCACCGCTGAGAACAGCAGGGGAAATTGCATGTCAGCAGGCGGCCTCCCTCCGGCTTCCGGTCTTTCCACTTGGCGGACGCCCCTTATGATCATCGCCTGCGGCTGCGCCATCGCCCTGTTGAGCTTCGGTCCGAGATCGACTTTCGGCTTTTTCATTCAACCGATGAGCCGAGAATTCACATGGGGCCGCGACATCTTCGGCCTCGCGCTTGCCCTGCAAAACCTGCTGTGGGGACTGGGCCAGCCGCTTGCCGGCGCGATCGCCGACCGGTTCGGCAGTTTGCGCGTGATCGCCGTCGGCGCGCTGCTTTATGCCGGCGGTCTCGTGATGATGCGCTATGCCGCAACGCCGCTGTCGCTCGACCTCGGTGCCGGCGTGCTGATCGGCTTTGGCCTCTCCGGCTGTTCGTTCAACCTGGTGCTGTCGGCGTTTGCGAAGCTGTTGCCGCCGGAGCGGCGCGGCATAGCGCTTGGCGCCGGCACCGCGGCCGGATCGTTCGGGCAATTCCTGTTCGCGCCATTCGGCGTGGCGATGATCGACAATTTCGGCTGGCAGACGGCGCTGATGGTGTTCGCGGCCCTGATGCTGTTGATCGTGCCGTTGTCACTTGCACTTCGCACCCCGCCGGCGACATCGGCCGATGTGCCCGCAGCGGATCAGCAATCGTTCATGACGGCGTTGGCGGAAGCTTTCGGTCACAGATCATATGTGCTGCTGGTGCTCGGTTTCTTCACCTGCGGCTTCCAGCTCGCCTTCATCACGGTGCATCTGCCCGCTTATCTCGTCGACCGCGGCATTCCCGCTTCGACCGGTGGCTGGGTGATCGCTGCGATCGGGTTATTCAACATCGTCGGCTCGCTGAGCGTCGGCTGGGTGCAGAATTACATGCCAAAGCGCTACATCCTGTCGGTGATCTATTTTACGCGCGCGCTGGCGACGGTTGCCTTTATCTCGTTCCCGGTCACGGCCTTCTCGGCGATCGCGTTTGGCGCGGTGAGCGGTTTGTTGTGGCTGTCGACGGTGCCGCCGACCTCGGCGCTGGTGTCGCTGATGTTTGGCACAAGGTGGTTCGCGACGCTGTACGGCTTTGCGTTCGTCAGCCATCAGGTCGGCGGCTTCCTCGGCGTCTGGCTCGGCGGCATCGTGTTCGAGAAATCCGGTTCCTACACGCCGATCTGGTGGCTTTCGGTGCTGTTCGGCGTCTTGTCGGCGCTGATCAATCTGCCGATCGTCGAGAAGCCCGTCGTGCGAGCGGTTGCACAACCCGCTTGATGCGATAAAACCCCCTAAACGCTCAGTTCAGGGGAGTTTACCTTGGGAACATTCAGGGCGATCCGGATCGACAGGGCGGAAAAGGGCACCGCTGCCGCGCTCGCACAATTCGACGAAGCCGACCTCATGGATGGCGACGTCACCGTTCGCGTCGAGTGGTCGACGCTGAACTACAAGGACGGCCTTGCCGTCACCGGCAAGGCGCCCGTGGTGCGGCGTTTCCCGATGATTGCCGGCATCGACTTTGCGGGTACCGTCGAACAGTCATCGCATCCGCAGTGGAAGGCGGGCGACAAGGTCATCTGCAACGGCTGGGGCATGGGCGAAACTCATCTGGGTAGCTACGCGGAGAGAGCGCGGGTCAAGGGCGACTGGCTGGTGCGCTTGCCGCAGCGCATATCGACACGCGACGCGATGGCGATCGGCACCGCCGGCTACACCGCGATGCTGGCGGTGCTCGCGCTCGAGAAGCACGGAGTTTCGCCGGGTAGCGGCCCGATCGTGGTCACCGGTGCCGCTGGTGGCGTCGGTTCCGTCGCGACCGCGGTGCTGTCAAAACTCGGCTACCACATCATCGCATCGACCGGCCGCATGGCCGAGGCGAGCTATCTGAAGGGCCTTGGCGCCGCCGAGGTGATCGATCGCGCCGAGCTTTCGGGGCCGGTCAAGCCGCTGGCGAAGGAGCGCTGGGCAGGGGGGATCGACAGCGTCGGTTCGACCACGCTCGCCAACCTTCTGTCCATGGCCCAATATGGCGGGGCCATCGCAGCCTGCGGCCTTGCCGGCGGCATGGATCTGCCGTCCTCGGTGGCGCCCTTTATTTTGCGCGGGGTGTGCCTTCTCGGCATCGATTCCGTGATGTGTCCGATTTCGCAGCGCAAGATCGCGTGGAGCCGGCTGGCGACCGATTTGGACCCGACCAAACTATCTGAAATTACTCATGAAATTAACCTCGATCAGGTCATCGGCGAAGCCGGCAAGATCCTCGCCGGCCAGGTCCGCGGTCGAATCGTGGTAAAAATTCCCTAACGCTGTTCAGACTTTACCAACCAAGCTGCTCCAATGTTGCCACTGTTGGTATGGTAAGCAGCGGGTAAAGGCATCAGCCTTTGCCAGCGCTGGGGTAAGTTGGAGTAACTAGCATGCTTGCGCGTCTTGTGTTGGGTACCGTCACGGCCGGTGCGATGATAGCTCCAGCGTTGGCTGGCATGATGACCGCCGATGAGGCGCGCAGGTTCGTCGCCGGCAAGGTCTTCGCATTTACCTGTTTCGACGGCACCCGCGGCGCAGGCCGCGTGTTGGACGACATGGGTGCTGCTGGCGCCGTGCAATTTTCCGGCGCAGGACCGTTACGCCACATCCGTCTGCCCGGCAACACGCTTCAGATTCGTGGCCAGGCCGTGTGCGCCTCGATCAAGGGCATCCCGTTCGAGCCCTGCTTCAATCTCGACAAACAAGACGAGCGCAGCTTCCGCGGCTCGGTTTCCGGCATGGGCTTCGCCTATTGCGATTTCCATCATCAGGGCGCCGCTCAGATGCTGATGGCGCGGGCCGTCGCCCGACCACGTTCGCTGCATCATATGGATCGGACCGGATCGACCGATGCGCCGCGGGCCGAGGTTGCGGCGCGCGTCGAGACGCCGCGGGTCGACATCACCAAGATCGAGCCGGTCAAATCCGACCCGGCGAAAGGCGAGCGTGCGCCCGAGTTGCGCCGTTCGACCGAGTGATGCAGCGCGCGCCTCGGCCCGCGGCTACAACCCCAGCGAGCTATCCTCACTTGGCGGTCACTGGCGGCTCGCAGGCCGCCATGCCGTATTCATACGGATAGCCGTTTTCACGTCTTGGTAGCGACTAACCACTCAGTTTGTGAAATCTTCGACACTCGAACAGGGGACCGAGCCCGTGGACCTGGATATGTCGCTTTACTATTTCCGGATCAGCCAGGGTCGCTATTCCGGCGCGTCAGACGAGCCCTATGAGTTCGCAAGCCGCGAGGCTGCCTGGAGCGAGATGACTGCGGTCTGCGGCAACCTTCTCGGCGGCATTTCGCGTAGCCTCAAAGAAAACGCCGAGTGGCGGATGGAGCTTTTGGACGAAGCGAAGAATCCGGTATTTCGAATCCGCCTGGTGGCGGAATCGATAGCTTAAGCCGCGCCTCGCTGCTGGCGCGGCTGCGCGCCCCTCCGCACACGTCAGCTGTGTTCAGGTTGTGCGCACGCAAGTCGCTCAATCTGCAACTGCACAAATTTTAGACGGACGTTAATGATTAACGAATACCGCGGACTCGGTGCGGGCATCATTTTGCTCAAGCGGCACGTTGGATTTCAAAATATTTGGGCCCACCATGCGCGGATCATTTCATCTTCGGCTCACCCATCGGATCCTGGCGATTGGCGTCGTCGGCCTTGTTGGGCTTGTCGCGGTCGGCGCGATCTATCAGATCGGCAGTTGGTCGGCCGACGCGTCGCGGACCATTGCGGGTAGTGCCCGCACCGTCTCCGACCTCAACAGGTGAGTGGCGCGTCCCTGCTGATTGGCAGTTCAATCTCGAAGGCGCTGTTGGCGATGGTCCTTTCTATGTCGAGGCTGGCCAAAGGTGACTCAGCCGTCGCCGTCCCGGGTCTTGGCCGTGCGGACGAAATTGGCGAGATGGCCGACGCGGTGCAGGTGTTCAAGACCAATATGATGGAAACCGAGCGGCTGCGCGCAGAGCAATCGGCGCACGAGCAGCGCCAGTCGCAGCAACGCAAGGCCGAGATGCACAAGATCGCCGATGCGTTCGAAGGCGCGGTCGGTGAAATCGTCGAGATGGTGTCATCCGCGGCAACCGAACTGGAGGCGTCCGCAAATACGCTGACGACGGCGGCCGAACGCTCGCAGCAACTCGCAACCGTGGTCGCGGCCGCGTCGGAAGAAGCCTCCACCAACGTGCAATCCGTGGCGTCCGCCAGCGAGGAACTGACGACGTCGGTGACGGAGATCGGCCGTCAGGTTCAGCAGTCCTCGCAGGTCGCCAATGCAGCGGTGAACCAGGCGCGAAAGACCAATGATCGCGTCGGCGAATTGTCGAAAGCGGCAGGCCGCATCGGTGACGTGGTCCAGCTGATCAATACGATCGCCGAACAAACCAATTTGCTGGCGCTGAACGCCACCATCGAGGCGGCGCGCGCCGGCGAAGCCGGCCGCGGCTTTGCGGTAGTGGCGGCGGAAGTCAAGGCCCTCGCCGAGCAGACCGCGAAGGCGACCGGCGAGATCGGCCAGCAGATCGCGGGCATTCAGGAGGCGACGCTGGAATCGGTCGGTGCGATCAAGGAGATCGGCGACACCATCGGCCGGATGTCGGAAATCTCTTCCACCATTGCCGCAGCGGTGGAGGAACAGGGCGCGTCCACAAGGGAGATTTCCCGCAACATCCAGCACGCCGCCCAGGGTACCTCACAGGTCAGTTCGAACATCACCGACGTGCAGCGCGGCGCCAGCGAGACCGGATCAGCCTCGGCGCAGGTCTTCTCGGCGGCGCAATCGCTGTCCGTCGAAAGCAACCGCCTCAAGCTCGAGGTCGGCAGGTTCCTCGACTCGGTGCGGGCTGGCTGACAACGCCTAAGGCGCTGCGCTCGCGCAAGATCGCGCGATTTTCCGTAATTGTACGGTACCTGACATTTAACCTTAATTTGTAGTTTCCAGGTCATTGATTGAGCCGCGCTCTTCAGGTCGCGGGTGAACCGCGGCCGGTTCTTTCCCCCGTTGTCTCAACCCGAAAACGTTGCAGGAACTCCCTCATGTCGTTTCTCAATCTCCGAATTCGCGGCCGGCTCTATGGCGGCTTTGGTGCGCTGCTGTTGTTTTGCGTGGCACTGGCCGGGTTCGCGGTGTGGCAGTTGGGAGAGATTCGCACACAGGTCGCAGCGATGACGGTGCAGTCCGGCAATGCGATCCGGGCCGGTGGAATCGCGACGGAGCTACAGGCGATCCGCCGCGCCATCCTGCGCTACGCGTTCGATCACGACGAGGCGTCTTCCGCGGAGGCTGAGAAGCGGCTCGCAAAGGTAAGCGACCTTGTAGAAGCTGCGATCAAAACGACGAAATCCGATGAGCGCCGTGCTGGCTACAAGGAGATCGCCAAAGATGTCGAAGAGCTGAAGGTCAAGCGCATTGCGCTCGGAGAGGCGGTCATGCAGACGATCGCGGGCCGGGACCTGTTGTTTACCGACGGCGACAAGATGGCGGCCGACGTCCAGAAATTCGTCGATGCCGCGGACAAAACCAATTTCGCCGAGAGAGCTGCCGCGCTTGAGACCAAAGTTCTTCTGGTCCGGGTTGCCAATTGGCGGATGTTGGCGACGCGCGACCAAAAGGGTGTCGCCACCTTCAAAGCCAATGTCGGAAAAGCTCAGCAGCAGATCGCAGAGCTGGAAAAGGCCGAGTTGCCGCAAAACCTAGCCGCCTTGCTTGCGCCGGTCAAAGCAGGCGTTGCCAAATATTCCGACGCGTTCGATAAGGCGTCCACCAACCTCCTGCTCGGCGATGAGCTTTACTACAAGGCCATTACGCCCCTGACCGTCAACGCGGTCGGGAAAATCGACGCGGTGCAAGAATCGATCGGACAGGCTTTCCAGAAGACGACCGCCATGACCGAAGAGATCATCAGCAGCACGGTCATCATGCAGGAAGTCGTGGCCGGCGGCGCGACTCTGCTCGGCCTGTTGATCGCCTTCTTGATCGCGCGCGGCATCATCGGGCCGCTGTCCGGGTTAACCTCGGGCATGAAGCAACTCGCCGGCGGCAATTTCGGCGTGGTGCTCCCCGGGCTCGAGCGCAAGGACGAGGTCGGCGACATGGCGCAGGCAGTCGAGACCTTCAAGGTCAAGGCCGAGGAAAAGGCCCGCGCGGAAGCGGAGGCCAAGAGCAAGCAGGATCAGATCGCCGCGCGAGAGCGCAAGGCCGACATGATCAGGCTCGCCGACAACTTCGAGGCCGCCATCGGCGAGATCGTCGAGACGGTGTCCTCGGCCTCGACCGAACTCGAAGCCTCGGCCACCACGCTCACCGCGACCGCCGAACGCGCGCAAGAACTCACCGGCATGGTAGCGGCCGCATCCGAGGAGGCTTCCACCAATGTGCAGTCGGTGGCTTCAGCCACCGAAGAACTGTCGTCTTCGGTCAACGAGATCAGCCGCCAGGTCCAGGATTCGGCGCGGATGGCGAGCGATGCCGTCGGCCAGGCGCGCACCACCACCGATCGCGTCAGCGAACTGTCCAAGGCGGCAAGCCGGATCGGCGATGTGGTCGAACTGATCAACACCATCGCGGGCCAGACCAATCTGCTGGCGCTCAATGCCACCATCGAGGCGGCCCGTGCCGGCGAGGCCGGCCGTGGCTTCGCGGTCGTCGCATCTGAAGTGAAGGCGCTGGCCGAGCAGACTGCGAAGGCGACCGGCGAGATCGGTCAACAGATCACCGGCATCCAGGCGGCAACGCAGGACTCGGTGAATGCGATCAAGGAAATCAGCGGCACCATCGAGAAGCTGTCGGAAATCTCGGCTACCGTCGCTGCCGCGGTGGAAGAGCAGGGCGCGGCGACGCAGGAGATCTCCCGCAACGTGCAGCAGGCCGCGCAGGGCACGCAGCAGGTCACATCCAATATCACCGACGTGCAGCGTGGCGCCGCCGAGAACGGATCGGCCTCCTCGCAGGTGCTCTCGGCTGCTCAGTCGCTGTCGTCCGACAGCAACCGCCTCAAGCTCGAGGTCGGTAAGTTCCTCAATTCGGTGAGGGCAGCCTGATCGCTGTTGCATCAGGTCGTCGAGCGATGTGCCTTGGATACGTCGCTCGCCGCGTCCAGAGCCTCCTCGGGATCGAAGCTGCGCGGTCTTGCGGTCGCACCTGTTTATCGCATCAGGCCGGATTCATCGAAGCCGCTTGAATCGTTTCGCCAGAACCAGACGGAAAGCGCGCGCGAGCGTCCCCGGATCAGCGTCTCCCGGGGTCCGGTGAGAACTCCGAACTGGAGCAGCGCGCATTCCGGGCCGGCTTGACGAAGCAGATCATCGCTGAGGGCCAGCGCCGCTCCTTGCGTCGCCGCGACTTCCATCAGACGGCTCGCCACGTTCACACTGTCACCCGTCGCGGTGATGTGTTGATAGCTGCCGCCACCGAGACGGGACGCAATAATGGCACCGAAGTGAGCGCCCACCTTGAAGCCGATTTGCGATGCGATCGATGGCGGCAGGGCTTCGATCCATCGCTCGACGCGGCTGCAGAGATCGACGCAACAAAGCGCGGCATTGCGGGCGTCGTCGACGGTGCTCTCCGGCAGGCCGAACAGAATCATGGCGCCGTCGCCCAAAAAGCTGGTGATGACCCCGCCGCGGGCCACGACCTCCCGGTCAATCAGGGTATGGAAGTCCTTCAGGATATCCAGTACCGCATCCAACCCAAGGGTCTCGCTGAGCGAAGTGAACCCGGACAAGTCGATGAAAATGATCGCCGCATCCTGATGGACCGGCTTGAGCAGAAAATCTGGATTCTTGGTCAACCATTGGCGAAGCGCCGGCGCTTGAAATTGCTGCAGCAAATCGCTCTTCCTGGCGAAATACTGCGCCTGGCGCCGGTTCAGCCAAAGCTGGCTGGCCCCGAACAAAATCATGGGCGGAGCGGCAGTTGCAATCGGAAGCGCGGCGCTCAGCCAGATGCCGTTTGAAAATGCCGCTAAATTTGCGACCGCCCAGATAACAAGCACGGCCACGATCGAGAAAAGACCGATGGCGCTGCGCCGCCATGCGAGCAACCCCACGAGCAACAGCGTCAACACGATCGCAAGTATTGCGTCGGCTGCGCGTGTGGACCGGTTGCGCAACATCCCGTCGCCGGCCATCAAATGCGTAATCGCCGTGGCAACGATCTCGACCCCCGGCATCACCGGATCGAACGACGTGGGAAAAAGGTCGCCGCCGGCTGTGACCGTCGCTCCGATCACCACAATCCGGTCGCGAAAGGCCTCACTTGCGATTTCGCCCTTCAATATGGAAGCCGCGCTGATGGTCCGAATTGTGCCATGGCGGCCATAGAACGCCAGCGGCAGAACATGGCCGACGTCCAGCGGGATACGTCGTGTTGCCAGCATTAGGCTGTCAGCTTCGATGGTTGGCTCGGTATCGGCCGCCAGTGCGACGACGCGCAGCGGGAACGACAATTCGATCTTGTCGTCGGATCGAAACAGCATTGGAACGCCGCGCGGGGTTCCGGATTTGTCCGTGGCCAGATTGACGACGCCAACCGCGGCATGGTCGGCGAATAACTTCAAGGGAAGCAGGAATTTCTCGGCCCGTGGCAGGCCGGCGAGGGGGTCGCTTTCTTGCGCGGCGATCAATTGCTTTGGTTCGGCGAACACCGCGGCCGCGGCAATTGCGGTCGGGCGTTTGTCGAATGCCTGCGCCAAGGCGGCGTCGCCATCGTCGCTGCCGCGGTCGACGAGCAGCAGATCGACTGCGATGGCGCGGGGCCCGAACCGTGCAACCGCGTCGACGATTGCGGCGAGATCGGCGCGCGATAATGGGTAGCCGCCTCTTTCCCCTACGGTACGATCGTCAATCGCCACGATTGTAACGAGGTCCGGCGCCGCTCTTTCCCCGCGCACGTCCAAGCGCAAATCCGTCAGCGCACCCTCGGGACGATCAAGGAATTGAACCCCGCTGCGCCAGTGAGCAGATCCCAAAGCCAATGCCCAGAGCGCCGACAGGACGAGCGCAACCAGCGTCTGTAAGGTCCGCGCGCTCACTGAGGATCATTGCCCAACATCATTGCCCAAGACGTGCCAGCAATGCAGCGACGCGTGCCGGCGGCCAGCTCTTGACGACGAGGGGAACGGTCCCCTGATCGACGTCGACGCCCTGACCCGGCCCAAGAACGACCGGGCCGGCACCGGCCGGTCGCCGCACCGCGACCCGGCCACGCAAGACCAGAACCGACGTCCTTGTTTCCTGGACATCTATCGCCCATTTGGTGCCGCGCACGGCGGCGATGGCTTGCGGCGTCGTGACCTCAAAGCGATTTTTGCCCTGCTGCTTGGGAGCGTCGACCAGCAAGGCCTTGCTTTGCAGATCGACGGCATCGACTTTGCCGTTGTTGTCGCGGTCTTTCAGGGTGAACCTGGCGCCGTCCTCGGCAACGATGGTTAGGCTGTCGCGGCAGCGCAGAGTTTGCGCCGCGTTCGGCGGATGCTCCGAAGCGCACCCCATTGCAGCCTGCTGGGCCGGCGCAGCATCGACGCCAAGAAATCCGCAGGTAATAGCCACGCACGTAATCCGAGCAAGCATCCTCATGGTGATGTCTCCGTGCATGCGCGATATTTCAGGCGCCAACCGCCGCAGGTGCGGTCGAATTCAGATAAATAGAACGATGGCTTTTGGGGAAGGTTATCATCGCGGCAACGTCCGTTTTGAATTTCAAACTGTGTTCAGAAAATGTCTGCGCCTATCCAGTGCTAAGCCCGTGGTTCCACAACGCTATTCACGCCGGCCAGCGATGCGCGAAGCCGAGACCGATCGGCATTCCGGTGCGAAATCAGAAAGACAATGCGTCTATGCTCCCGGCTGCGCGGCGGGCACGGGCGGTAGCGCCTGACGGCGGAACAGGATGCGCTGATAGAGCCAGCCGATCGCCACCAGTACCAGGCCCAAGCAGATGAACGACAGCGCGCGGTAAATCCCCGATAGTGTCGACATGTCGATCAGGAACGCTTTCACGATCGTCAGCGCCTCGCCAGGACCGGGCCGTGATACAGCCGGCGGATTTCAAACGAGACATAGGCGAGCGCAAGGATCAGCGCGCCGGCGGCGATGCTGTTGGCGTAGGCGGCGTGGCGCCGGCCAGCGACCGCGTAGGACAAGAGCAGCGCCAGCACCGCGGGCAGGGCATAGCCGAGCAGGAGCCCGTTGAGGAAGCTGCCGCCGACATCGATAGGCCAGAGGATCGGCGTCTCCAGCAGCATCAGCCCGAAGATGGCGGCAAGTCCTGCAAAGGCCGTAAGCAGCACCGCGCCGATATTGTGAACGAGGCTGAGCGTGCGAACCCTCAGGCGTTCCAGGCCGATCGCCATCGCCAGCGCCACACAGACTTGCAGCGCCACCTCGGTGAGGCCGGTGTTGATGCGGTAGATGTCGCCGCCGTTGACGGCATGGCGGATCTCCAGGAATGCCAGCAGCACCGTGAACAGGATTGCCGCCGATTCGACGGCACGCAGCGGTGCATCGTCGCCGCGGCGGCGGAGGAAATAGCTGCCGGCCCAGAACGACAACGCAGGGACGCCATATCCCCACAACAGCCAGTTGAAGATCAGTGTGGTACCGACGGCCTCGCCCGCGATACGCGGCTCATAGGCGATCCGCAATGTCACGATCCCGGCGAGGATGGCCGCGAGCGATCGCATGAACGGGATCGGTCGCTGCACCGAAATCCACGCCGTGCCCATCGACATCAACGCCAGCGCGATGCTGAGCCAGCCCTTTTCGAGCACGAAAGTCAGCGCCAGCGCCAGTGCGCCCAGCGTGGCGGTCGCAAATAGCGCGATCGCGATTGGCGTGCCCGGCCGCTCGTCGCGCCGGGTGAGCATCTCGGTCGCGGCGCCATAGGCTGCCGCGAGGATCACCGCCAGGATCGCGAACGGGATCGAACGGTCGAGATGAGCGACCCGCGCGTAAAGCGCGACCAACAGCGCCAGCGGCGTAAAGGTGGCCGACGCCGCCCAGCGCACTGAAATCTTGGCGGCGTGGAAGCGCGCCTGTGCCAAAAAGCCCGCGACGCCAAATCCGGCGGCGAAGATCGCGGCGGTGAAGAGATGCAGCGAAACGGAGCCTTCGGTGGCGGTCGGTCCGATGCCTGGCAAGGGCCCGCCCGGCAGCACCAGCATGTCCGGATTGCCGCGGACCACCCATTCGGCGAACACCACGAAGATAAATATCGAGGCCGCACCGATCGCGCCGGTAGCCGCCGGCGCCCGCCAGGCCACGAACAATGAAGCCGCCACCAGGATCGCGAAGGCTATCATGGCGCTGTCGGCGTGCTGGCTATACAGCACGATCATGGTGGCGCCGAACAGATAGGCGGCAAGCGAGCCGGACGAAATCAGTTCGACTTGCTCCTCGCCGATGGACGGGCCGAACGCGAAGCCGGACACCACCAAGAGCGCTGCAAGCGCAAATCCCGCGATGACATGGAAGAGGTGCGGGGCGACCATCGACGGCCCGCATTGCAGGCACGGCACGGTCCAGAGCAGCGCGAAGACGATGGTGGTCACGGCAAGCCAGCGCCATAGCCGGATGCGTGCCAGCCCAAAGGCCGCCGCGGTGACGATCGTAAGGTATAGATAAAGCGTCCAGAAGTCGGGCTTCTCGGAAGAAACCAGCACGGGCGTTGCGAACGCGGCCGCAATGCCGAGGCCGGCCAGCGCCGGTCCATGCAATAGCGCGGCGGCAAGCGTGCCGAGCGCCACCAGCCCGAGCAGGACGAATGCAGTCGCGGGCGCGAGAAAATCATAGAGCGCGTAGGCGGCATACACGGTTGCAAACGCGACAGCGGTACCGGCGGCGGTGAGGATGGCGGGGATGCTCGCGATCGGCAGCACCTCGATGTGGGATGTGCTTTCGGTGCGCCGGGTCCACTCGCCGCTCGCGAGCAACGCCAGCGCGAACAGGCCGCCGAGGATGGTGCGGACGCCGGGTCCGAGCAGGCCCGCTTCGATCGAATAGCGGACCAGGAAGAAACCGCCGAGCGCGAGCGTCAGCCCGCCGATCCAGACCACCCAGCGGGTGCCGATGCGCTCCTCGAAACCGGGATCGGCAGGGGGAGGCGCCGGGAGCGGCGGCGGCGTCGCCGTCGTGCCGTCCGCGGCAGGCGTGATCGATTCGGTCGACGTCGCGGGCTGTTCGGCGGCGATCCCCGGCGATGTCGTTGCGAGCGTTTGTTCAAGTTCTTGAAGAGGTGTCGGCGGCGGCGCCGTCGGTGGTGTGGCGGCGGACACGGTCTCGATCGAGTCCAGCCGGGCGCGCAAGCCGGCCACCTGATTGAACGCCTTGCGTGCGACAATTAACGCAACGATCGCAATGAGCAGCGAGAAGAAGTCGAGCGGTGAGTCGAACATAGGTTCTCCAGGCGTCGGCCCGAAGCTAGGGGCTCACCGTGTCAATATTTAGCGCCGCCCGCGAACGCGCAGGCCTGGCGCCGGCCGCTCCTGCAGCACCTCGCGGCGGAAACGAAACTGCGCGGCGGGCCGGCCTCCGGTCTGTGTCGACATTACGCCGGTCGGTTCGACCAGCGCGCCCGATTCTACCAGGCGGCGGAAGTTCTGCTTGTGCAGGTGCCGCCCCGAGATCGCCTCCACGGTCCGCTGCAATTCGGTAAGTGTGAATTCGCCCGGCAAAAGTTCAAATACGACGGGGCGATATTTCAGTTTCGCACGCAACCGCCCCATCGCGGTCGCGAGAATCCGCCGGTGGTCGAAGCGCATCGATGCCCCGAGGACCGGTGTGGATTTGCGCGCCAGTGCCGCAGGGCGGCCATCACGCCGTGCCTCTTCGACCAGGCCCGCTTCGTAAAGCAGTTCATAACGGTCGAGCACGCGCTCTTCGTCCCAATGCGCGCCTTCGGTGCCGAAATTGAGCCGCACCCGATCATTGCGACCGAGCGCCCGCGTGGTTTCCGGCGCCTCGCCTTGCTCAGCCCATTGGGTCAGTTCGGGAAAGATGTCGCGCTCGATGATGGCCGGCTTTGCCTCGCGCCAGTCTTCCCAGGGGAAGAAACGATACCAGGGCTCGAACGTGGCGCCGGGCGCTCGCGCAGTGTTGTCGGCGGGTCGCGTCAGCGCGAGATAGCCGATCGATGCGACATGGGTATCGCCGGCTTGCGTGTGCCGGCCGCGGTCGCCGAACGTATAGAGCTGCTCAACATAGCCAAGCCGCAGACCCGCCTGTTCCTCGACCCAGGCGCGCAGGCCGATCTCGAAGGTGCGGTGCGAGACCGCATCGAACGGACCGAACGGGAGGCCTGCGAGCGTGCCGCCCTCGCCGCCTGAGGCCGTGAGGATCAGCGGCTCGTTGTCCTCGATCGCGACGATGGCGGCGGTCAGGCCGATCTCGATCGGCGTCAGCAGCTTGTCGCTCATCTAGGGTTGGTGGTTATTGGCATCAGTCGAGATCGACGCGAAACGGCCGGCCCTCGACCAGCATGCTGCCTGGTCCCATCTCGTCGAGCGCGCGCAGCATGCGCCCCTCACGCCCGAGCGCCTTGTCCGCGAGGCTTACGATCAACCGGTTCGGCGAAGCGATCGGGGAGGCGGCGCGGATTTGCCGCGCGATTGCGATTTCATCGCGATGTGGGTTGAGCGCACAGACAGCCGCAAAGGCGCTCGCGGTCGAACGGCTGATGCCAGCGTAACAATGCACGACCAGCGGCGCATTGCGGTCCCAGCCCCGCACGAAGTTCAACACCTGCTCGATATGCGAATCCGACGGCACCACAAAGCCGTCCATCTGCTCGGTGATGTCGTCCACCTGAACTTTCAGGTGATTGGCAGGGTGTACCGATTCCGGCCGCTGCACCTGATCGACATTGGCCATCACGGTGAGGATATGACTGGCGCCGGTGGCGCGAACGGTTTCGGGAAGTGCTGCGAGCGAACAGACGTGAATCATAGTGGTCCTTTTTGTAGCGATTATAGGCTCACGCACCGGGCGGCGAAAGCGGGTGTTGCCTCACACGTGCAGTGTCCTGAACCGCGCCAGGAACCGCTTTTCGGCCTTGGCGGCGGTCCAGGGTGTGAGGTAGTCCCTTTGGGTCGCCTCGGGCAGGCCGGGATCGCGGCCGAACAGCCGTTTGGCTTCGCTTTCCGCAAATCCCGCAAGCCGCGTCGCCTCGAGATAGGCGGCGCCCCGGTCGGCCTCCTTGATCTGCCGCGTGATCTCTTCTGCGGGCACCGGCGGCAGTCCGAAGCGGATATGGATCGCCGCCAGCAGCCGTTTTTCGACCGCCTTGTAGTCGCCGCCGAGCACCGCTTTGAACGGCGAGATCATGTCGCCGATGACATATTCCGGCGCGTCGTGCAGCAAGGCCGCGAGCCGCACCGTTGCATCGAGCCGCGGCGTCTGTTCGCGCATCACGGCTTCGACCAGCAACGTGTGTTGCGCGACCGAGAAGATATGCGCGCCGCCGGTCTGGCCGTTCCAGCGCGCAACGCGTGCCAGCCCATGGGCGATATCGGCTATCTCGATGTCGAGCGGTGAGGGGTTCAGAAGATCGAGCCGGCGGCCCGACAGCATCCGCTGCCAGGCGCGCGCAGAAGAGGATCCTCCCGCCGTCATCTGGCTTTCAGGCGTGTCGCGCGGCGCGTCCCGCCGCAGGATTCATGGCAGAAGCAACCGACCAGATGATCGTTGACCATGCCGGTCGCCTGCATGAAGGCGTAGACGATGGTCGGGCCGACGAATTTGAATCCGCGCGCGGCCAATTCCTTTGAGGCTTTGACCGAAAGCGGCGTCGACGCCGGCACGCTCGCGGTGGTCTTGAACTGATTGACCCTTGGTTTGCCATCGACGAAATCCCACAGGAATGTTGAGAAGCCGGGGCCTTCCTCCATGATCTTGAGGTAAGACTTTGCGCTCGCGACCGTACCCTCGATCTTGGCGCGGTTGCGCACGATGCCGACGTCGTTCATCAGCGCATGGATTTTCCTGGCGTTGTAGCGCGCGATCTTTGCTGGCTCGAAATCGTCGAACGCCCTTCGGAAATTGTCGCGCTTGCGCAGGATCGTGATCCAGGACAAGCCGGCCTGGAACCCGTCGAGGATGAGTTTCTCAAAAAGCGCCCGGTCGTCGTATTCCGGCACACCCCACTCGGTGTCGTGGTAGGCCATGTAGAACGGGTCTTCGCCGGGCCACGGGCACCGCGCCTTGCCATCGGCATGCAAGCGCGCCGAGCGGCTCATGCGACGGTCTGCTTCGTTGCGGATCGAACCGAATCGGCGTCGGCTAGGCGAAGCCCGAGGCCGCCGGCGGTCAGCGCCAGCCCGGCATCGAGCGCATCTGTGACGCGGTCGGTTCGGATCAGCGCCAGACCAAGTTGCCCAGAAGTCGAGCCGATGGTGCCGACCGGCTTGTCGCCGGCGAGGATGGCTGTGCCCGGTTCCGGTGCAAAACCGTCGAGAATGATCTTCACGGTGCGGGTGCGCGCGCTGCCACGATGCTGCATCCGCGATACCACCTCCTGTCCGACATAACAGCCCTTCTCGAAATCGACGCCGTGCAGGCGATCCATATTGGTCTCGTGCGGGAACGCATCGCCATACATGAAGTCCAGACCGCCGCGCGGCGCGCCGGCTGCGATGCGGTGTGCCTCGTAGAGGCCGCTGTCGACGAGCTCGGCGCCAACGAGGTCGGCGACCTTCTGCCTGAGTTCCTCCGGGATGAGAATTCGCCAGCCGAGCGCATCATTGCGCGGATCGGCAAACGACAGGTCTGGCCTGACGGTGAAATCGCCGTCCCAGGCTGCAAGCACGCCGAGGCTGTCGGACAGATTCTCGACCGTGACCTTGGCCCGCAACTTGTAGAAGCCGAGCTTGTCGGCGAGGCCCTTCGCTAGCGCGCGCGGGCAGTCGAGGAGGAAGCCGCCGCCATGGCCGGACGGGGCCTCGGTGATCAGGAAGTCCGCAATGATCTTGCCTTGCGGCGTCAGCAATGCGCCGAACCGGCCGAGACCGGGCGCGAGCTGCGTAACGTCGGTGGTGACGAGGCCGTTGAGAAAATTCCGCGCATCCTCGCCAGAGACCTTGACCACGCCCCGGTCGGGAAGAAACGCTGCTTTCATCAGTAATCGCTCTTGAAGTTCTTGTTGAAACGGAAGTAGCGGATATCACAAGAGAAGGTAAGGCGCTAAGATACCGCGAACAAGGCCTGCGCGACATCCAGTTTCCCTAAAGCGGGTGCTGAGGAGCGATGAATCAACGATTTGATACCATTCTAAAATCCGGCACCGTGGTCAATCAGGACGGCGAGGGCGTCCGCGACATCGGCATCGCAGGCGGCCGTATCGCCGAGATCGGCGGACTGGCGAATGCCTCCGCCGCCGAGATCATTGACTGCAAGGGCCTGCACATCCTGCCCGGCGTGATCGATACCCAAGTGCATTTTCGCGAGCCCGGCCTGACCCATAAGGAGGATCTGGAGACCGGCTCGCGCAGTGCCGTGATGGGCGGCGTCACCGCGGTGTTTGAAATGCCGAACACCGATCCCTTGACCGTTACCGAGCAGGCGTTTTCCGACAAGGTCAAGCGCGGTCGCCACCGCATGCATTGCGATTTCGCGTTCTTCATCGGCGGCACCCGTGAGAACGTGGCCGATTTGCCGGAACTGGAACGCGCGCCCGGCTGCGCCGGCGTCAAGGTATTCATCGGCTCCTCCACCGGCGCGTTGCTGGTCGAGGACGACGAAAGCTTGAGGCGGATTTTCGCGGTGATCCGCCGGCGTGCCGCGTTTCATGCCGAGGATGAATATCGCCTCAACGACCGCAAGGCCTTGCGCGTCGAGGGCGATGCACGCTCGCATCCGCTCTGGCGGGACGAGACCGCGGCGCTGATGGCGACGGAGCGGCTGGTCAAGCTCGCCCGCGAGAGCGGAAAACGCATTCACGTGCTGCACATCTCGACCCGGCAGGAGATCGAGTTTTTGCGGGATCACAAGGATGTAGCGTCCTGTGAAGCGACACCACATCATCTGACGCTGGTGGCGCCGGAATGCTATCTGCGGCTCGGTACCCGCGCGCAGATGAATCCGCCGGTGCGCTCGGCCGAGCACCGCGATGGCATCTGGTGCGGCATCGAGCAGGGCATCATCGATGTGGTCGGTTCCGATCATGCGCCGCATACGCTGGAGGAAAAGGCGAAGAGCTATCCGGCTTCACCCTCTGGCATGACCGGCGTGCAGACGCTGGTGCCCTTGATGCTCGATCACGTCAATGCCGGGCGGTTGTCGCTGCAGCGCTTTGTCGATCTCACCAGCGCGGGTCCGGCGCGGCTGTACGACATCGCCTGCAAGGGCAGGATCGCGGCCGGCTACGATGCCGATTTCACGGTGGTGGATCTCAAGCGCAGCGAGACCATCACCAATCAATGGATTGCCTCGCGCGCGGGCTGGACACCCTATGACGGCATGCGCGTCACCGGCTGGCCGGTCGGCACCTTTCTGCGCGGCGCCAGGGTGATGTGGCAGGGTGAAGTCGTGACGGCGTCGAGCGGCGAGCCGGTGCGGTTTCTGGAGACGCTGCAAGCGTGAAACTTATTGCTTCGCCAGCGCGATGGAGAATTCGCCGTTGCGGACGCGGGTGGGAAGGCCTTCCACAAACTTTGCGACGGCGTCCTCGCCGTAGGTGCCGACCAGTTCGGCGAACGCCGCAAACAGGCTTGCCTGCGCCAGGCAGTCCCCGTCGACGCCATCGTGACGCGCCTCAGCCCAGGCCTCGTTGAGGTAGCTCAGCGCGGCCTGCTTCTGCTCGTTATCGGGCAGCGGATCGCGGGCGAAGCAAGAGAACGCTCGATGGTTCATGCACTCAACAGGCGGTGTTCGCGATTCGGGCCGAATCGCATCGGGCGCGCGAGATGTAGCATGCAGGACGCGGCCGCCTAGACCAGTTCTTTAGGAAAGGTTAACGGCGCAGAACAAAGATAAATCTGTCGGCCTAAATTCCCGATTTTGCTGCATTAGTTCGCGTAGCGCGCGGTCAGATCGCGCGAGATTTTCGAGCCTTCCTCGATGTAGCGGCGGATCGCGACGGTGGCTGCGGGTGTGCAGGTCCGATAGGTCTGCTGGAACCCGTTATAGCCGCGGTTGAAGCCCGCAATCATGCGCGCGCGGCGATCGCCGGACGGGGTTTCGGCGTCGATCAGCGCCTGCATCTCGTTGCGCCATTTGCCGCCTTCATTGGTGCCGCAAATACCGCGCAGGTAGTGCAGCGTGCCGAGAATCTCGGCCAGCCGCTGCAGGTCGCCGTCGAACGGCGCTGCCGCATCCTCCGCCCGCGCGGGGGCGAGGTTGCCGACGGAAACAACGATCAGCGCGGCCAGCAAATACTTGTACAAATATTTGGACATGTGCGCCTGCGTGATAGACCTTTAAAGGCGCTGGAAGCAAGGTGGGAACGTTTAGCCGCTTAGCCTTGGAAATGATCCTGAATCAGGCGCCGGGCCGCCTCAATCACATCTTCAAGGCCGCCCGTGAGCTTGAGTTCGCCTAGGCCATCGGGTGAGAGCCATCTGAAATCATCGTGCTCGTCGTTCAGGACCGGTTCCATGGCGGCCCAGCGCGCCGCGAACGACATGATCAGATAGTGCCCGGCACCGCTTGCCGGAGGCAGTACCTCGCGCCAGCCGGCGAGCCCGACGATCTCGATCTTCAGCCCGGTCTCTTCGTCGACCTCGCGGTGCAGCGCCGCGTGCAGGGATTCGCCGAACTCGACCCGGCCGCCCGGCAGCGAATAGAAGCCTTTGGCCGGCGAGCGGGCGCGGCGCACCAACAGGACCTTGTCATCACGGAAGATCGCGCCGCTGACGGCGAGCTGGGGATACTGCGGATGAACGGAAGTCACCACGGGAGCTAGCGGCTTGCCATGATGGTTTCGATGTCGGCTTCCTTGCCGCCATTGATGATGCCGCCGGCCAGCGCCACCAGCGGCTTGACCCAGCCGATCGCCTGTCCGGCAAGTGTGGCGCGGGTCTCGTCCTGATGGGCTTCGCGCATGGCCGCGCCGACGGCGCTCAGGATCAAGGTCATGGCGCTCGCAATATTATCGAACTCGATGCGGACCCGAGCGTCCGCCGCCTCGTAGGCTTCGATGGCGAGATCGCGCGCCTTGAAATTGGAGGCCATGAAGTGTTCGCAATAAGATAGCGGGCACCAGGTGAGAAAATCTTCCGCGCATTCCGGCATGTCGGGAATCATCTCAAGCAGCATGATCGCTTCATTGAAATGATTGAGGTAGTCGGTGGCAAGCCCGGTGCGGGGATTGATGTTGGCGGCCTGCAACTCCGCCGCGCGGGCCTCCGCTTCGGGGCTCATCGGTCGCTGCGTTTGGCGATCGGGTCGGGTAGGTGGGGAGGCGGTTGCCGTCATTGACCGCAGTGTTGGCAATTGGGGGTTAAAAGGTGCTGAACGGATGCTTATTTTAACCACAGAATGTGCGGACGCTTCGTAATTACCTCGCCTCCGGCCGCCTTGCGGCAGGCTTTTGGCTATGTCGAGCAGCCGAATTTCCCATCTCGGTACAATATTGCGCCGACGCAACCGGTGCCTGTGGTGATCCTGGAAAACGGCGGCCGGCATTTCCGCCTGATGCGCTGGGGCCTGATACCCGCGTGGGCCAAGGATCCCCGCAAAATCTCGCTGATGTTCAATGCTCGTTCGGAGACGGTGCAGCATAGGCCGGCGTTCAAGAACGCGATCAAGCGGCGGCGCTGCCTGATCCCGGCCGACGGCTATTACGAATGGCAGGATGCCGGCGGCCGCAGGCGGCCCCACTTCATCTATCGCCGCGACGGAGGCCCGATCGGCTTGGCGGCGCTGGCGGAAACCTGGATGGGGCCGAACGGCGAGGAGATGGACAGCGTCGCCATCGTCACGGCGCCCGCGAGCGCAGACCTCGCCGTGCTGCATCATCGCGTGCCGGTAACGATCTCGCCCGAAGATTTCGAGCGCTGGCTCGATTGCCGCGCCAACGACGTTGAGACCGCCATGGCGCTGTTGAGCGGGCCGCGAGAGGGCGAGTTCACGTGGCATCAGGTGTCGGCGCGGGTTAATCGTGCCGCCGATGACGATGCGCAACTGATCCTGCCGATCACGGAGGAGGAAAGGCTCGCAGAAGAAGCGCCGAAGCGCGAGCGGAAAGCCGCGCGCAAGCCGGCGCCGGCGGCGTCCGATGACGGGCAGGGAAGTCTGTTTTGATTCAGGCATTTGACATTGACAGTGCATTTCATGATCGAACGACGAGCAATTCCTTGAGCTTTTGCACGGCGCTGTCCGGCGTGGTCAGGACCGGCCGACCCGATGCCGCCGCGACCAGCTCTGCGACCAAGCGATCGTGCTCCGCGCGATCGCCGCGGTCCAGAGCCGCCAACGCTCCGGCCGCCAGCTTCGGCACGATCTCGACCGAGCGGGGGAACTCCCGCGGCATCGAAGCCAGCGTCGGCGGAAACGTCGCAACCAAACCAATCCGGTGGGCCCGTGCGACCGCCTGCTCGATCATCGCTTCATTGGGCTTGAGCACCGGCATTGGCGCGTGGGCGCGCGCGACGGCTTCAATGGACGGACCGAAAGCCGAGCAAGTGAACAGAATCGCATCGGCGCGGGTCGAGGCCACGTAACGTCCGAGGCTGAGGAAACGATCGGTCATCCCGGCGGTGAGGCTGCCATCGCGCGCGAGATCGGCCGACAGGCTGTCGTCGAGCAAATTCATCAAGCTGGCGTCCGGCCATAGCCGGGCGAACGCGGCCTCGATCGGACCAATCGAATGCTTGAGGGCGTGGATAAGAGCGACGCGCATGGTTTTCTATTTGCTTGGGTTTCACCGGAAAATATGCAGCGCGGCATACTGCACGAGCATGATGGTCTTGGCATCGACGATGCGGCCGTCGCCGATCATCGCGAGCGCCTGGTCGATTGGCAATTCCAACACCTCGATGTCCTCGCCTTCGGCAGGCAAGCCGCCGCCGTGGCCCATTCGCATGTGCGGCTCGTATTCGGCGACAAAGAAATGCAATTTCTCCGTGACCGCGCCTGGGCTCATGAAGGCCTCAAATACTTTTCGGATGTCGTGCAGGTGGTAGCCGGTTTCCTCCTCGGTCTCGGCGCGAATCCGCACCTCCGGCGTTTCATTGTCCAAGAGACCGGCCGCAGCCTCGATCATGAGATCGTCGTGGCCGTTGACATAGGCCGGATAGCGGAACTGCCGCACCAGCACCACGGTGCGCTCCCTGAGATTATAGGGCAACACGGTCGCTGCGTCGCCACGGTCGAAGACCTCGCGGGCTTGCGTCTGCCACTCGCCATCCGCACGCCGCCATTCGAAGGTCGCGCTCTTGAGCGTGTAATGCTCATGGGACAGCACGCGGACATTTTTGACGCGGATGCGGTCGGAGATTGTCACGTTGGCCTCGCGCAATTTCGGTTACGGCGTCGGCTCGCGGCCATCGAGCCATTTGGCAAACACCACGTGTTCCTGCTCGAAATAGCCGATGGACTGGTAGAAGGCGTGTACCTCAGGGTTATCGCCGCGGACCATAAGCTGGAGCTTTTCGATGCCGCGCGCACGCAGCCAACCTTCCGCAGCAAGCATGATCTGCCGCCCGTAGCCCTTGAAGCGATGGTCCGGGTCGACGGTCAGGTAATAGACCCAGCCGCGATGGCCGTCATGGCCGACCAGCACCGAGGCGGCGAGGGTGGCGTCGCTTCGGCCCAGCAGCACCGTTGCGTTGGCCTCTTTGCGCGCCAGCGCAATATCGGCGGCCGGATCGTTCCACGCCCGTGTCAATCCGCAACGCTGCCACAGCGCAATCACCTCGGTGATATCGCCGTCTTCGATTGGCTTGACGGTCAGGTCGTGACGGGGGGTTTTGGAATTCACAGCACCTTGCCCGGGTTCATGATGCCTTGGGGATCGAGCATCGCCTTGAGCGAGCGCATCAGCTCGATCGCGACTTTGTCCTTGACCTCAGGCAGCTCGTCGCGCTTGAGCACGCCGATGCCGTGCTCGGCGGAGATCGATCCGCCCATCCGCAGCACGATCTCGAACACGACAGCGTTGACCTCGTGCCAGCGGCCCATGAAATCGGCGGTGTCGCCGCCGATCGGCTGGCTGACATTATAATGGATGTTGCCGTCGCCGAGATGGCCGAAGGGCACCGGCCGCGAACCGGGGATCAGTTTTGTGACCGCGGCATCGGCCTGTTCGATGAAATCGGGCACCGCGGCGACCGGCACCGAGATATCGTGCTTGATCGAGCCGCCTTCCGGTTTCTGCGCTCCCGACATCTCGTCGCGCAATTTCCAGAACGCCTGGCGCTGGCCGAGGTTGGCCGCGATGACGGCGTCGTCGACGATGCCGTCTTCCATTCCCTTTTCCAGAATCGCTTCCAGCGTGTTGCGGGCGTCGTCGCGCGGGGACGACAATTCCATCAGCACGTACCAGGGATGCTTGCTGCTAAGGGGATCGCGGATGTCGATGCCGTGGCGGATCGAGAAATCGACCGCGACCTCGGAAAGCAGCTCGAAGCTCGTAAGCGTGCCGGCGGCCTCGGCTTGCGAGATCGATAACAGCTTTAGCGCCTGCGTCGGCGATTTGAGGCCGACATAGGCGGTCTCGATCGCGCGCGGCTTTGGAAACAGTTTGAGCGTCGCGGCGGTGATGATGCCGAGCGTGCCCTCGGCGCCGATGAAGAGGTTGCGCAGATCATAGCCCGTGTTGTCCTTTTTCAGTTTCGACAACAAATTCAGAATGCGCCCGTCCGCCAGCACCACTTCCACCCCGAGTGCCATCTCGCGCGCCACGCCGTAGGCGAGCGCGGTCGTGCCGCCGGCATTGGTGGAGAGATTGCCGCCGATGGTGCAGCTTCCTTCCGCGCCCAGTGACAGCGGGAACAGGCGGTCGACTTCAGAAGCCCGCTGCTGGGCGACCTGCAGCACCACGCCGGCTTCGCAGGTCATGGTATTGGAGGCGGTATCGAGCTCGCGAATCCTGTCCAACCGGCGCATCGAGATGACCACCTCGCCATTGTGCGGCGTCTGTCCGCCGACGAGGCCGGTGTTGCCGCCCTGCGGCACCAGTGCGATTCTGTGCACGGTGGCGAGCTGGCAGATCGCGGAAACTTCCGCGGTCGAACCCGGCCGCAGCACCAGCGGAGAGCATCCGTGGAACAGGTCGCGCTCCTCGGTGAGGAAGGGCGCGATATCGGCGGCGTCCGTCACCGCATATTTGTTGCCGACGATGCCGCGGAACTTGGCGATCAGTTCGCCCGAGAGCGCGGGGCTTGCGGGTTTTGCGATATTCATTGTCGATTTCCCCGTCATTCCCGTCCCATCGCGGCGCGGCGCAGCCGGTCATTGATGGCTTCGCCTAAACCGTCTTGCGGAATAGGCATCACCGCAATCGCGCGCGCGGCCCTTGCGTCGAGTGCGCGAAGGTAGCCGAACAGATTGGCGGCAGCCTCCGCCAAATCGCGGCGCGCGGATAGGTTCATGACGGCCATTGCGCCAACCGCGCCCGGCGGCAACGAAGGGCCAAATGCCAATAACGCCTCACCGGGCTCGATGTTCTCGGCACCAAGCCGCAGCCGCGAGCGCGGCGCATAATGCGAGGCCAGCATGCCCGGCGCCAAGGGTTGGCTGGTATCGCTCTCGGCGTCGAGAGTAGGTTGCCCGAGCGGGTGGCCAAGCACACGCTCGATTTGTTCGCGAGGAACGCCACCCGGCCGCAGCAGCATCGGTGCTTCCAAGCATCCGACAATGGTCGATTCGACGCCGACCTCGACCGGGCCGCCGTCGATGATGAGATCGATCCGCCCCGCAAGATCGCTCGAGACGTGAGCGGCGCTGGTCGGCGAGACGTGGCCCGAAAGGTTGGCGGAGGGTGCGACCACCGGCCCGCCGAACGCACGCAGGATTTGCCGCGCCACCTTATGCGCGGGAACACGGATCGCGACGGTGTCGAGGCCGGCGGTGGCGAGATCGGCCACCGGACAATCGCTCACTTTTGGCATCACCAGTGTCAGTGGCCCCGGCCAGAACGCTTCGGCAAGCCGCAGCGCCGCCGAATCGAAACGGCCGATCCGCTGCGCGGCCTCAAGATCAAAGACATGGGCGATCAGCGGGTTGAACGAAGGCCTTCCCTTGGCCTGGTAGAGCCGCGCGATGGCGGCCGGATTATTGGCATCGGCGCCGAGCCCATAGACCGTCTCGGTCGGGAATGCGACCAGGCCGCCATCGGCGAGGCTATGTGCCGCGGCAGCCAGGGCGGCCTCGTCCACGGGCAGAATCTGCGTTTTGAGCCCCACATTCACTGGGATTTAAGTCCTCAATTCCGCTTCTTGCGGTAGCCGAAACCCAAGGCTATAAGCCGCCTTCTTAGTCGGAGTGTGGCTCAGTCCGGTAGAGCACTGCGTTCGGGACGCAGGGGTCGCAGGTTCAAATCCTGCCACTCCGACCATTCTTCCAAGTACTTATACTTTCGATGATTTAAGCCTGCAACGAAATGCGCAACGAAATGGCTCGATCGGATCAGCGCGGTGCCCTGTAGAATTCGATTCTGCATACGAGCGTTGGGCTGAGGCCGCGCACGCGCTTGTCACAGCCAACGATCGGTTTGTGCAGATTTCGGCGAGGCATCCTGGGAAGTCCGTGGCTTGGGCGGAGGTGAGGGTCGCGCAATCTGAGCTCGACGCCGCAGCGAACGAGATCGATCCCAAGTTCCCCGCGGGGGACTAGCGCCGGCCGCCAAACGCCTCAGCGGCTTCTTCCTGGAATTCAGGATGGTGAGACGGTAGCTTGCCTCTAGCTGCTCTACCGTCATTCCAAGCCCGCCAGCAGCCTCCCACATATCGACGCCGGCCTGCATCAGCCACGTCGCTGCTGTGTGGCGTAGCGAATGCCTGACGACATCCTCGCCAAGCCCCGCGTCCTGCAGAATACCTTCCCAGGCCGACCGGATCTTGCCGGCAAGCGGCTGGCCATCGTGAATGCGGTTGACGACGGATTTGGTCGCCGTTCTCCAGAATGCCGGCCTCGCGCAGCTCGCCCGATCGCATTTGGTCGATCTTGCGCCAGCGGACCAAGTGAGGGCGCAGGCGGCTAGCGATCTTTGCCGGAGGGCGCCGCTTCTTGGTCGACCGTTCCAGGGCGCCTTTGCCCTGATAGACCATGGCGTCGAGGTTCATCCATGGATGAGTGGTGGTGGCGAGCCATTGCGTGCGCCGAATCGTTTCCTCGCGC